>CAZZZI010000011.1:0-42586 GCA_964658415.1 uncultured Sphingomonas sp.
AGCGACAGGAAAGAAAGACAGATATGACTGACTCCAGCGCTAAAAAGCAGCTTCTACATCTCGTTTTCGGCGGCGAACTCGAAAGTCTCACTGACGTGAATTTCCGTGATCTGAGCGGCCTCGATATTGTCGGGATTTTCCCTGATTATGCGAGCGCGCACATGGCATGGAAGGCCAAGGCACAGCAGACGGTCGACAACGCACATATGCGCTATTTCATCGTTCACATGCACCGCCTGCTCGATCCGCAGGTCACGGCTTCGCTCAAGAGCTGATCTGCGAAAAACAGTATTGCCGGCGGCCTCTGTTGTCACGGCCCTTCGTTGCTATGCCAAGTATCCGATCTTACTTTTCCATTTCGACCTGAAAACTTCAATTTTCCGTCGCAACATTGGGGTTTTGGCATTGATGACGATCACTGAGGATCGGAGGCTCCTGGGATGAGCAGCTTTAGAGCGCGCATGGCGCTGAAGGCCTATCGTCTCGGCGGCATGGCGATTTCTCCGCTCATGACGCCTTACCTTGCGCTGCGCGCGGCCAAGGGCAAGGAAGACGGCACGCGACGCGGCGAGCGCTTCGGCTATGCCAGCGCCAACCGCCCGCAGGGGCCGCTCATCTGGTTTCACGCCGCCAGCGTCGGCGAGACGTCAGCCGTGGTGCCGCTGATCCGCGAGATCCGCCAGCGCAACATCCACGTGCTTTTGACGACCGGAACCATGACGTCTGCGCAGGTGACCCGCGAGCGCCTCGGCGACGAGGTCATCCATCAATATGTGCCGCTCGATCTCAAGCCTGCGGTTGCCCGCTTCCTCGATTACTGGCAGCCCGACTGCAGCATCATCGCCGAATCCGAGATCTGGCCGACCACCATCGGCGAACTCGGCCGCCGGCGTATTCCTCAGATCCTCGTCAACGCCCGGATGTCCGATCGGTCCTTTGCCCGCTGGCAGCGCCACCCGTCGCTGGCTGCAGCACTTCTTGAAAACATGGCGTTGGTGCTGGCGCAGTCGGATGTGGACGCGGAGCGTTTTCGCGATCTCGGTGCGCTGCAGGTCACCACATCAGGCAATCTCAAGGTCGATACCGACGCGCCGCCCCACGATGCGGCGGTTCTTGCCGACTATATGAAGCAGATCGGCGCCCGCAAGACATGGGCGGCGGTCTCCACCTTCGAGGGCGAGGAGAATGCGGCTGCCGTCGTCCACCGCACGCTGAAAGCCCGCGACGACCTCCTGACGATCCTGGTGCCGCGCCATCCTGAGCGCTGCGACGAGATCGAGAAGATGTTGGTTGCACAGGGCCTGAAGGTCGCCCGCCGCACCCGTAACGACTCGCTGAGCGCCGATGTCGACGTTTTCCTCGGCGACACCATCGGTGAGATGGGCCTCTATCTCAGGATGACTGAGGTCGCCTTTGTCGGCCGCTCCCTGTTCGAGAACAAGGGGGGCCAGAACCCGATCGAGCCGGCGATGATGGGCTGCGCCATCCTGACCGGCGGTCACGTCCAGAATTTCCGCGAATCCTATCAGAGGCTGGCGCGCAGCGGCAGCGCGCGGATGGTCCGCGACACCGAGATGCTGGCGAAGGGCGTCCACTACCTCCTTACCAACGACGCTGCCCGCGCCACGATGATCGAAGCCGGGTTTGGCACGGTGCACGAGATGCGCGGCGCCCTGACCGCGACGATCAAGGGCCTCGAACCCTATATCAATCCGCTGACCCTGAAGGCCCGGCTGCTGCCGAAGGCCGCACAGGTTTGAGGGCTGACTGGTGACGCACGACCGGCTCTCGGCCATCAGGGGTATCCTGTTCGACAAGGACGGCACGCTTCTCGACTACAACAGGAGCTGGCTGCCGGTGAACCGTGAGTTGGCCCATATTGCCGCCCGGGGCGATGCCGGGCTGGCAGGCAGCCTGCTCCTCGCCTGCGGCATGGACCCGGTCTCCGGCCACGTCGTTCCCGACAGTCTCTTGGCAGCGGGCAATACGCGCCAGATCTCGGAGGGGCTGGTGGCCGCCGGCTCGATGCTTGACGTCGACGAACTTACCAGCCGCCTCGACGCGCTTTTCTCAGGGGCCGCCCAATTTGCCGTTCCCGTCACCGATCTCGGTCCGTTTTTCAAGCGGCTGAAGGTGAGGGGCTTCCGGCTCGGCGTCGCCTCCAGCGACAACCAGACCTCGATCCGCGAAACCGCCCGCCGTTTTGGCTTTCTCGATTGCCTGGACTATATCGCGGGCTACGACAGCGGCTTCGGTGTCAAGCCGGAGCCCGGCATGGTGCTGGGGTTCTGCGAGGCGACGGGGCTGACGCCGGGCGAGGTGGCGATGGTCGGCGACAACAACCACGACCTTCACATGGGGCGCAATGCCGGCGTCGGCCTCAATGTCGGCGTTCTCACCGGAACGGGCTCGGCCGAAAGCCTGGCTGCGGCTGCGGACTATTGCCTCGAGGATATCACCCGGCTCGAACCGCTCCTGCCCGAGCGAGCCATGCCGTGTTAACGGCTTGCATTCGGGGGCATTCTGCCCTTTGCTGGCCGGCAATTGAACAGGGGATCCTATGGTATCGGAAGCACCGCCATTCTGGTGGACAAAGCCCGATTGGCGTGCGCGGCTGCTCTGGCCGGTTTCGTACCTCTACGGTCGCGTCGCCGGCAGACGCATGGCCAAGGGCCGGCGCGCCTCGGTCCCCGTTCCCGTCCTCTGCGTCGGCAATTTCACGGTCGGCGGTGCGGGCAAGACGCCGACGGCGCTAGCCCTTGCGCGGGCCGCCAAGGACAAGGGGCTGAAACCGGGCTTTCTCAGCCGTGGTTATGGCGGCAAGGCGCGCGGTACCACCGTCGTCGATGGTGAAAGGCACACCGCCACCCTGGTCGGCGACGAACCGCTGCTGCTGGCGCGCGAAGCCCTGACGGTGATTTCAAGGCGGCGCGTCGATGGCGCCCGTCGCCTGGTCGAGGAGGGCGTCGATCTCATCATCATGGATGACGGCTTCCAGAGCGCCCATCTGGCCATCGACTATGCGCTGCTGGTTATCGACGCCAACAGAGGCATCGGCAATGGCCATATCGTGCCGGGCGGACCGGTGCGCGCGCCGATGGGCGAACAGTTGCGGCATACGTCCGGACTGCTGAAGGTCGGCGCCGGCAAGGCCGCAGACGCCGTCGTGCGCATGGCGGCCCGTGCCGGCAAGCCGTTTTTCACCGCAGCCTTGACGGTGCGCGAACAGGAGGGCCTGGCTGGCCAGAGCGTGCTGGCTTTCGCCGGTATCGCAGATCCGCAGAAGTTCTTCCGCACGGTCGAATCCACCGGTGCGACGATCGTCGTTCATCGACCGTTCGGCGACCACCAGCATCTGCGCGACGCCGATATCGCCGATATTCTCGAGACGGCAAGAAACCATGCGCTGAAGATCGTCACCACGTCCAAGGATTATGTGCGCCTGCTCGGCAGGCCGGGCCCAGCGGCGCAGCTGGTCGCCGAGTGCCAAGTTATCGAGGTCGAGATGACCTTTGGAGATCGGCGTGCTGCGAGCCTGATCATCGACAACGCCATCGCGGCCTGCCGTGCGCGGCGGCTTTCCGAAGGCGGCAAGGGGAACGAGCGCTAGCGGCGCTGGTTGGGCAGGACGCCGGCGAGCTTGTCCGCTTCGAAGGAGGCGATGGCGTCGGCATAGGGTTCCTGGCGGGCGACGCTCCAGTAGCGGAGTTCGTCGAGTGGGATGCGGTTGCCCGTCATGGCGCAGATCACATGGGAGCCTGGCGCCAGCAACTGGAAGTCGCCGTCGAGATAGCGCACTTTCGCCTCACGGTTTCCGCTTCCGTCTAAAAGGTTCATTGCCGTCGATCTCCTGTCATCGCCTGCCTTAGCGCGGCGGCGGCGAGATTTCCAGCTTTTTCAGCTGCGGCCGAACAGCCGCTCGATGTCGCTGAGCTTCAGCTCTATATAGGTCGGCCGTCCGTGGTTGCACTGGCCGGATCCGGGCGTTGCCTCCATCTGCCGCAACAGCGCATTCATCTCTTCCGGACGCAGCCGTCGCCCGGAGCGTACCGAGCCATGGCAGGCCATGGTGGCCGCGACATATTCCAGCTTCGCCCCGAGCAGCGAGGCGGTATCCCATTCGGCGATCTCGTCGGCGAGCTGCCGGATCATGCCCTGGGCATCGACTTCGCCGAGCATCGCCGGCGTTTCGCGCACGGCGATCGCCCCCGGCCCGAAGCGCTCGATGGCAAGCCCCAGATTGCCGAGACTGTCGGCATGGACCATCAGACGGTCGCAATCCTCCTCCGGCAGATCGACGATCTCCGGGATCAGCAGCACCTGCGACGGCATGCGCTTGGAATGCAGCGCCTTGCGCATTTCCTCGAACACCAGCCGTTCGTGGGCGGCATGCTGGTCGACGATGACAAGTCCGTCCTCCGTCTGCGCGACGATATAGTTCTCATGGATCTGCGCCCGGGCGGCCCCGAGACGATAGCGCGATGGCGTTTCGTCCGGCGCGGATGCCGCCGTCTGTCCGCCGTCCGTCCGGGCCGCCGGGGCCGGCATGGCCCCGAACAACGCCTGCGCCGGCTCACTGAAGCCGCTCGTGCCTGACATCGTACCGTAGGGCCGCGAAGGCGACGTCTGGGCCGACCAGGGGGCAGGCGGCGCAGACGCGCGCCACGCCGGCTGGGCACCGCCCCGGAATGAGCGCAGCATCCCGTCGGCACCGGTGGTCGCCGCCCTGTCGCCTTCGCGGGAGAGGGCTTCGCGGATCGCCCCGACGATCAGGCCGCGCACCAGGCCCGGATCGCGGAACCGGACGTCGGACTTGGCCGGATGGACGTTGACGTCGACCAGGGCCGGATCGATGCTGATGGACAGGACCGCCACGGGGTAGCGGCCGGCCGGGATCGTCTCAGCATAGGCACCGCGGATGGCCGAGAGGATCTGCTTGTCCTGCACCGGCCGCCCGTTGACGAAGGCGTACTGATGGGCTGCATTGCCGCGATTGAAGGTCGGCACGCCGGCAAAGCCGGTCAGCCCGACGTCCTCGCGTTCGGCATCCAGCGCTATGGCATTGTGCTTGAAGTCCTCGCCGAGCACCTGCGCCATGCGCGCCAGCCGGTCGTCGCCGGTGGCCGCAAATTCGAGCGTCGACCGGTCGGAGCCCGACAGCACGAAGCGGACATGCGGAAAGGCGATGGCCATCCGCTTCACCACCTCGGTTATGGCCGCCGACTCCGCCCGCTCGGTCTTCAGGAATTTCAACCGCGCCGGCGTCGCGAAGAAGAGGTCGCGCACCTCGACGATGGTGCCGGGATTGGCCGCTACCGGACGCAGGTGCAGGACCCTGCCGCCGGCGATGGCGATTTCCGCGCCGTCCGTGCCATCGGGTCTCCGGCTCGAAATCGACAGACGCGATACCGAGCCGATCGACGGCAGCGCCTCGCCGCGAAAGCCGAGCGTGCGGATGTCGTTGAGCGTGTCGGAGATCTTGGAGGTGCAATGGCGGCGCACGGCGAGCTCGAGATCGGCTCTGTCCATGCCCGAGCCGTTGTCGCTGACCCGCAGAAGCGCCTTGCCACCCCCGGCAGTGGCAATTTCGATGCGGGTGGCACCGGCATCCAGCGCGTTTTCGATCAGTTCCTTGACGGCACTTGACGGTCGCTCGATGACTTCCCCGGCGGCGATCTGGTTGACCAGGGTCTCGGAAAGTTGCTTGATGTTCATGGCGGCACTTTCCCGGATTCCGGCCGTCGTGGAAAGGCCAAACTATCCGCTCTCGCCGCCGTCCACCTTATTCTGCAGGCCAGCGTCATTGGCCGGATCTTAATCTGACCTTAATACAAAAAAGGCAGATTTCGCCCTATTGTTTGAAATGATTGCAGGCGGTGCGATGCACCCGTTCTCGGCCAGTGACGGCCAGCTGGAAACCGTCATATATATAGGCTGGCATTCGCCTGTTTCAAACGGCTTGCCAGCATGCTTACCGCAATTCGGCGCCGGCCCGACCGTGCTAGCCTGAGGGCCTCTAAGTGATCGATGCCATGGGGGAGATCGGACCTATGACTGCCGAATTCGACAAGGCAGTTCTCTCCGTCAATGATGATACGCATGCCGATGCCACGTTACAGGCAGCGCTGTTCGATGCGATTTGCGAGGGGCTCCAGTCCGCCTTCTTTGTCTACGACAAGAACGACATGATGCTGTTTGCCAGCCGCCATGTGCTGAATTTCTATCCGATTTCGGCGGATCTGCTGCGACCGCAGACGCGCCTGCGCGACTTCCTGGGCGCGGTCTTCGACACCGGTATCCGTCAGCGCGACATCGCCGGCAAGCGGCCTGTGCCGAGCAGCCGGGAAGACTGGCTGTCGCAGACCATCGCGACCCATTGGCGCGAACGCTACGAGTTCAACGAGCGCCACGGCGCCGACCGATGGGTACGCTTCACCAAGCGGCGGCTCTCCAGCGGCTACGGCGTCTGCATCATTACCGACGTCTCCGAGACCCGCAAACGCGAGGAGCAATGGCGGGCCGATCTCGAGCGCGTGCAGCTGACCGAGGATATCCTCGACAACCTGCCGTTTCCGCTGTTCGTCAAGGACAGGAACCTGACCTATGTCGCGGTCAACAAGTCCCTTTGCGACAAGTACCAGAAGTCGGCCGACGAGATCCTGGGACGCAAGAGCAGCGACCTGTTTTCCACCGATGTCGCCGAGCGCTTCGGAGAGAGCGACCGCCATGTCATCGACACGGGCGACATGTCGATCTCCCGCCAGCGGCAGATCGATCGCGGCGGCGTCGAGCGGGACATCGTCACGCGCAAGCACAGGATCGGAAAGCCCGGCCGCTATTTTCTCGTGGCGACCATGCAGGACCTGCCGACGGACGGCGCTGATTTCGATGAATTCGGCCTCGCCTCGACGCTGACGGAATCGAGCGATCGAAGCTACCGGCGCGCCTACATTCCTGTCGACACGCTCCAGACGGCCCTTCGCAGCCCGCCCGCGATGGAAACCTTCACGCCGGAAAACTTCAACGGACAAAAGATCCTGCTCGTGACCGCCGATCGCGCCGCTGAATCGACCGCGCTGAAGATCCTCGCCAAATACGGGTTCGAGGCTTGCGTCGTTCGCAGCGAGAGCGAGGAAGCGGCCTTCCTCGATTTCGCGAGCTCCCTGGGCGTTCATATCGACCTGGTCGTCATCGACAACCAGATCGGCGTGCGCGGCATGGAGCTGGCGGAGCGTCAGAACATCCCCGCGCTCTGCCTCGACGGATCGCAACTGGCCAACGAGCTGACATTCCGGATCGCCCGGCATTTCAACCGCAATCTGCGCGGAACGCGTTTTGCGCAGAAATTTCCGGAAGAAAAGATCTGGCCGATCTCCATCTCCACCGAGGACGACGGCTGCGAAATCCTGGTGGCCGAAGACAATGCCATCAACCAGATCGTCTTCTCGCAGATCCTCGAAGGCCTCGGCTATCGCTACAAGATCGCTGCCAATGGCGAGGATGCCGTGCGGATGTGGACGGAATACCGGCCGCAGCTCGTCCTGATGGACATCACGCTGCCCGGCCTCAACGGGTTCGAGGCCACCAGGCTGATCCGGCAGGTGGAAGCTGGCTCGGCGGTGCGCACGCCCATCGTCGGCGTGCTGACGCAAGCGATCGACCAGGATCGCGATTCCTGTTTCGCCGCCGGCATGGATGACTGCATCCTGAAGCCCGTCAGTCCCGACATGCTGCAGATGGTGTTCCTGAAACATCTCGGCAACGCGCAAGATCGTGCGTTCGCCTAGCCGCGAATGCATCCCGGACCGTGTCGATCCAGGGCGTCGCGTGCCGCATCCGGGCTGCGCTATCCATTTTTTAAGACTTAGCCGGCATTCTCGTCCATTGTGGGAGAAGTGTCGGAATTGCCAATGAAATCGATGGATTCCCAGGCTTTGCCCGTGAGCCAGACCGAGCTGCAGGCCATGGCCTATACCGATCCCCTGACCGGATTGGGAAATCGGTATCGTATGCGTGACCGCGTCCGGCTGCTTGCCGAGGAACGCGCCAGCGACCCTGCGCCCTTCACCATCGCCATCGCCAACCTCGACGCCTTCAAGCCGATCAACGATCTGTTCGGTTCGGAAGCCGGCGACGAGATCCTGTGCCAGGTTGCCCACCGGCTCAAGGCCTGCATTCCCGACGGCGCCACCGTGACCCGCCACGACGGCGACGAATTCGCCTTCGTGTTGCCCCTCGTATTCGAGCGGGTCGGCGGCGAGAAATTCGGCCAGATGATCCGCGAGGTGCTCTCGGCTCCCTACGATCTCGGCGATCGCAACGTGCGTCTCTCCGCCTCCTTCGGGCTCGCCATCCATCCCTTTGCCGGAAAGGATTTCGATGCGCTGCTGAAGAGCGCCGAAACCGCGCTCTATCGCTCGAAGCGTCGTGGCCGAGGCCAGATCACCGTCTATTCCAACGAAATCGCCGAGGAAATGAAGCGGGCGACGCAGCTCGAGCAGGCGCTCCGCAATGCCATCATCTCGGATGCGATCGACGTCCATTTCCAGCCGATCGTCTCCCTTTCCAACGACACCGTCGTCGGCTTCGAGGCGCTAGCCCGCTGGAGCGACGCCGATCTCGGCTTCGTCTCGCCGGCCGTCTTCGTGCCGCTTGCAGAAGAGCGCGGTTTCATCGACGCTCTCTCGGAGACCCTGTTGCGCAAGGCTGCGGAGGCGGCACTCGCCTGGCCGCGTGAGTTGTTCCTGTCGTTCAACCTGTCTTCGGCGCAGCTGATGGATCCCGGCACCAGCAGCAGCGTGCTGGCCATCCTTGCCCGCGTCGGGCTGGATCCGCACCGGCTCGAGCTGGAAATCACCGAGACGGCGGTGATGACATCGGCGGAGACCGCCCATCAGATCATCGTCGATCTGCGGGCTGCCGGCGTGCGCATCTCGCTCGACGACTTCGGCACCGGGCAATCCAGCCTCGGTCGGCTGCGCGAGTTCATCTTCGACAAGGTGAAGATCGATCGCGCCTTCGTGTCCCGGATCAACTCCGATCGCGCCTCCGAACATATCATCAAGGCCATTCTCGCCATGTGCGAAGGCCTCGACCTCGAGGTGGTGGCCGAAGGCATCGAGGATGTCGGCGAAGCGCAGAAGCTTCGTCTCCTCGGCTGCGGCATGGGGCAGGGCTATTTCTATGGCAGGCCCGTCGATGGCGCCGCCACCCTGCGTTATCTGCAGGACCACTATCACGATGCCAGCGAGCGCGCCGGCGCCTGAGGTGGACGCATACCCGTCGCCATTGCGATTGCGCCGCAGCGCGGCTACCTGACGACGCCGATAGACCTCGCATTGTCCTGCAAGCTCGGCGATGATGCATGTCGCAACGACCAACCGACATGCAGAGAAGACCCCCGGATATGGCGCATTCGACCGACCCGCTGCTGCAACCCTATCAGTTGAAGCACCTGACCCTCAAAAACCGCATCATGTCGACCGCCCATGAGCCGGCCTATTCGGAGGCCGGCATGCCGACGGATCGCTATCGCCTGTATCACCGGGAGAAAGCCCGGGGCGGCATTGCGCTGACCATGACGGCGGGTTCTGCGGTGGTGTCGCCCGACTCGCCGCCGGCTTTCGGCAATCTGCACGCCTACAAGGACGAGATCGTCCCCTGGCTGAAGGCGCTCGCCGACGACTGTCATGAGTTCGGTGCCGCCGTGATGATCCAGCTGACCCATCTCGGCCGGCGCACCGGCTGGAACAAGGGCGCCTGGCTGCCGGTCCTTGCACCGTCGGCGATCCGCGAACCGGCACACCGCGCCTTTCCCAAGGAAGCCGAGATCTGGGACATCGAGCGTATCGTTGCCGACTATGCGGCGGCGGCGGTGCGAATGCAGGCAGCCGGTCTCGACGGGATCGAGCTGGAAGCCTACGGCCATCTGATGGACGGGTTCTGGTCGCCGGCTACCAACCACCGCGACGACGCGTTCGGCGGATCGCTCGAAAATCGCATGCGATTTTCGACCATGGTCACGGAGGCGATCCGCAAAGCCGTTGGCCCCGATTTCATCGTCGGCATCAGGCTGGTGGCCGACGAGGACTGGGAGAAGGGGCTTTCGCGCGAGGAGGGCGTTGCCATCGCCACCACGCTTGCCACCGCCGGGCAGATCGACTTCCTGAATGTCATTCGCGGCCATATCGACAGCGATGCGGCGCTGAACGAAGTGATCCCGATCCAGGGCATGCGCGCCTCTCCGCATCTCGATTTCGCAGGCGATATCAGGGCGGCAACGAAATTTCCGGTGTTTCATGCAGCCCGCATCGCCGATGTCGCCACTGCCCGCCATGCGATCGCTGAGGGTAAGCTCGACATGGTCGGGATGACCCGGGCGCACATCGCCGATCCGCATATCGTCAATAGGATCATCGCTGGCGAAGAAGCGAGAATCCGCCCCTGCGTCGGGGCCACCTACTGTCTCGACCGGATCTACGAAGGCGGCGAGGCTTTGTGCATCCACAATGCGGCGACCGGCCGCGAGGCGGAGATGACCCACGACATCGCAAGAGCCGACCTTGTCCGCAAGGCCGTCGTCATCGGGGCCGGACCGGCCGGGCTGGAGGCGGCACGCGTCCTCGCCGAGCGCGGCCACCATGTCGACGTGCTCGAGGCGAGCGGACAGGCCGGTGGGCAGATCAATCTGCTGGTGCGCAACCCGCGCCGCAGGGAAATGGTCGGGATCGTCGACTGGCGGCTTGCCGAACTGGAGCGGCTCGGCGTCGTCATCCACTATGACACCTACGCCTCCGCCGACGAGGTCCTGCCGTTCGCGCCCGATCTGGTCGTCGTTGCGACCGGCGGCATCGCCCAATCGCCGGAGCTGGAAGCCGGAGATGAACTGGTGACGTCGAGCTGGGATATCCTGGCCGGCGCGGTCAAGCCGGAGAGCAACGTGCTGCTGTACGACGACAATGGCGGGCATCCCGGCATGTCGGCTGCCGAGGTGATCGCGATTTCGGGTGCCGAACTCGAGGTGGTATCGCCGGAGCGCTTCTTTGCGCCGGAAATGGGCGGCATGAACCATGTGCCCTATGCCCGGACATTCGCAGAAAGGAACGTGCGCGTCACGATCAACACCCGCCTACGCGCCGTCCGACGCGAAGGCAACGGATTGGTCGCCGTGCTGGGCTCCGACTATTCCGAGGCGACCCGCATCGAGCGGCGGGTAGCACAAGTGGTGGTCGAGCACGGGACGATGGCCAATGCCGAGCTCTACGACGAGCTGAAACCCCTGTCGCGCAATCTCGGCGCGGTGGACTACGATCGCCTCATCGCCCGCCGGCAGCCCTTGCCCTGTCGGAACCCTACGGGCGCATTCGATCTCATCCGCATTGGCGACGCCGTCTCGAGCCGCAACGTCCATGCGGCGATCTACGAGGCCCTGCGTTACTGCACGCTGCTATAAGGCGGACACAGGAACGGCGGCGTTGTTGAACGCCGCCGCCGGGACTGGATCTCGATAGACCCGGTCTGGATATTACTTGGTGGTCGTGGAACCGTTGGCTGGCGCCGTCGTGCCGTCAGCCGGTGTCGTTGTGCTGCCAGCGGGAGCCGTCGAGTTGCCGGCAGGCGCCGTCGTACCGTCAGCAGGTGCCGTCTTCGCCGGTGTCGACGAATTGGAAGACTGCATCGCCAGGGTCTGGAACTCAGGTGCCGCCTTCAGCGAGTCGGCGGACTCGGACGTCGTCAGCTTGACGGTGCCGTCCTGGTTCTGGGCAATGGAGATGTTGCTCATTGGAACGGCAACGTTTTTGGCGCCTATGCCCAGGAAGCCGCCGACGCCGACCACGGCCGCGACGATGCCGCCGTTCTTCTGCATGATAAGGTCGCTGACCTTGCCGATGCTTTCGTTGCCCGTGTTATAGACCGACTGGCCGATATAGGTGTTGGCGCTTACCTGGTCAGGGGACTGCTGGGTGATGTAGGAACCCGTCGTGGTTGCAGCCGCGCCATCTGTCGAAGGTGCGGTAGCCATAGGTGTCGACGTCGTTGCAGGCGCTGAAGTCTGCGCGAATGCTGCTGGAGCGAGGACGGATGCAGTCGCAAAGATAGCGCCTGCGGCGACGGTCGTCAGAAACTTGGTATTCATTGTCAATCTTCCTTTCGAGTGGATCGGTTGACCCCCGACATGGGCGGCGCCTGTCTCAGGCTGACCATCATCATGTCGGTACCTAGAGGAAATGACCGAAAATCCGCTTTGTTCCGCTTCAATTGTAACGAAAACTGCCCCGTAGATGCCAATTCCGTGATCGCTGCGCATTGGCCGGTCAGCATAATCGCGATCAAGAGACTGGTATGCGGACACGACAAAGGCGCCGGAACGGTGCCGGCGCCTCTGCATTCTGTCGGATCGAATTAAAGGATATAGGCCGGGTCGAAAACGCCCTTGACCGTGATGCCGAGCTCCATGAGGGCCCCAGCCTGCGGTTGTGTCGCGCGAGCTTCGTCGTCGAGACCTTCCCACGCGGTGGTGACAACCAGGCGGTCCGCATTGGGGCCCACGAAGGCCGGGCAGGACGGCTGCATGGCCGGCACGCGGTGGCGCTCGATGCGCAGTCCGTCGGGGCTGTAGCGATCGACAAAGCCCGAACCCCAGCGTGAGTTCCAGATGTATCCGTCCGCATCGCAGACCGAGCCGTCAATGCCGCCGATGTCCTCGGAGCTGTCGACGAGCACGGTCGGCTCGCCGATCGGCATCCCGGTCGCGGGGTCGACCAGCACCCGCATGAGCCGGCTGATCCGGGTGTCGGTGAAATAGCCGAACGAGCCGTCCGGCGAGAAGCAGATCGAATTCGGAATGCTGATGCCGTCGAAGATCTTCGTCACCTTGCCGGCGGCGACGTGATAGATGGCGCCGGCCTGCATCTCCGCCCGCTTGCCCATGGTGCCGATCCAGAGGGCGCCCGAGATATGCGTCCGGCCGTCGTTGGAGCGGTTTTCCGGCTTGTCTGCCTCGAGCGGCAGGTAGAAGGTGAGGGCGCCCGTGGCGATCTCGCGGATGAACAGCCCCTGTTCCGTCGCCAGAAGTTGCCTCTCGGCATCGATGCGCGCCAGCACGCTTGCCATCATCGGCAGGTCATGCACTTTTTTCTGACCGCTGCCGAGTTGCAGTTCGTGCAGTTCCTTGCCGAGAATGTTGAACCACCAGACGGTATCCGTATCCGGATCGTAGGTGGGCCCTTCGCCGAGCACCGAGGCGGTGTCGCAGAGAATGTTGCCCTGGAATTCGTGAATGTCCGTCATGCCGTCACGCTCCTATCGCTGCATCATAGGCTGAGATGGTCACCCGCGCCCGTTCGGCAACCTCGGCAGCGGTCATTCCGGGCTTGTAGAGGCTGGTGCCGAGCCCGAAGGCAAGGATGCCGGCCTTGGTGTAGTCGCCGAAATTTTTGTCTGACACGCCGCCAACGGCCGCGATCGTCATTTCAGGCGGCAGCACGGCGCGGATGGCAGTGATGCCGGATGCGCCGAGCACGCCGGCCGGGAAGAATTTGAGCCCGGTGGCGCCCGCACGCGCGGCAGACAGCGCCTCCGTTGCCGTGAAGCAGCCAGGCATCGTCACCATGCCGAGGTCGCGACCCCGGCTGATGACGGCCGGCTCGACATTCGGGGTGACCAGCAATTTGCCGCCGGCCGCATCCAGCCGGTCGACGTTTTCGACATCGAGCACCGTACCGGCCCCGATCAGGCAGTCGGCCGGCGCCATCTTGACGGCCATTTCGATGGAGCGGAACGCATCGGGCGAATTCAGCGGGATTTCGATGGCCGTCATGCCGGCTTCGATGAGCGCGGCGACGATGGCTTGCGTCTCCTCGGGCTTGATGCCGCGCAGGATGGAAATCAGCGGGCGTTTCATGGGCGGGAAGGGGATGCGGGTCATAGGGCTCTTCTTTCGTCATTCGGCCAGATCGCCTTTGCGGCAGCGGAAAGCCCGCGGCGAACGGCGGCATCTGCGTCGATTGTTTGATAGGGAATAGATAAGCATCGGAAGGCGGTTTCATAGAGTGTCTGCAGGCCGCCGGAGGCGACGAGCGTGATCGATGCGCCGTTGCCGGCCGATGCCAGCGCGCCGGCGATCTCGGCACCGATCAGCGTGCCGGAAATCCAGGCCTTGGCGCCGGCCGGCGACAGCCCGTGCAGCAACTGCCCGGACCGGGCCCCGAACAATAGGCTGGTCACCATTGCCGGCTGTCGGAAAATGGCGGAAACCGCAGCCTTGAACGTCTCAGTGTCGGGCTCGCCTGCACCAGCGATGGCTTGCGCCAGAATGCTGTGCTTGCTGATCACGTCGAACAGTTCGCCGGTCATGAAGGTCGAGAAGCCGGTGACCGTGCCATCCACCACGCGGACCCATTTCGAATGGGTCCCGGGCATGCAGACGACCTGCTCGCCGCGGCTGTCGCTGGGAAGCGCGCCGAGAAGCTGCGTTTCCTCGCCGCGGATGACATCCGGTGCCTGCGCCGAGCGCTGGGCGAGGCCGGGGAGTATTCTGACGTCGCGGCTCTGGCCCGGCACCGACACCGCGCCGGTAAGGATTGCCGCGAGCGACGTCGGCGTGTCGATATAGCCGGCCTCGACCCAGCCCTGACGGGCGCCGGCCATGCCGCAGATGATGACGGGCACGTCGGATGGAACCGACAGGCTGTCGAGATGGGCCTGCAGGACGCTGGCAAAGCCGAGGCTTGCCGCTGTCGTCATGCCTTCTGCGCTGCGGCGCTCGCCGAGAATGTTGCCATCTGCACCGATCAGCCAGAGCCTGAAGCTGCTGGTGCCCCAATCGACAGCCACATAGGCTGGTCTTTCCATCAGAAAACGCCTCCGTCAACGATAATGGACTGCGCGGACATGCCCGCTGCCAGGTCCGATGCCAGGAACAGGCAGGGGCCGACGAGGTCCGCCGCCGTTAGAACATGTTTGAGGCACTGGCGCTCGACCATATTCTCGATGTCCGCTTCGGTCAGCCAGAGGGCCTTCTGCCGTTCGGTGACGATCATGCCGGGAAGGATCGCGTTGACGCGGATGCCCTCCGGCCCGAGCCGCCCTGCCATGCTCTTGGTCAGGCCGATGATCCCGGCTTTGGCAGCGGCATAGATCGGCACGTCGGGCATGTTGAGCATGAAGGCGATCGACGAGAAATTGACGATCGAGCCGCCACCGCCGGCCCGCATCAGCGGTGCGACGGCCTGCGATACGAAGAACATCTGCTTCAGGTTGATGGCCTGGCTGCCGTCCCAGTCTGCTTCCGACACCGTGTCGAATTCATGCCGCCCGTCCCAGCCGGCATTGTTGACCAGCACGCGGACGGCTTCGAAATCGGCGCTGATGGCTGCGACCGTGCGCCTGATCGCGGCCACGTCGCGCAGATCGGCATTGTAGTAGGCGACAGGGTGCGCAGATGTGGTCGATACCCGTGCTGCCAGAGCCCGGCTCGGTTCGTCTGCAATGTCGATGAAGGCAACCCGGGCGCCCTGCATCGCGAAGCCTTCGACCAGCGCCGCCCCGATGCCGGAGCCGCCGCCGGTTATCAGGACCGGGCAATCCTTGAGACCCGCAATCTGCGCAGACGGTGATGTCACTATTTCCTCCCGTCGCGCCTTGTTCCGTTATTTGGAACGCAATTTGACTATTTGGAATTATCCAACTACCATCATGGTCTGTCAACCTGCGACGCCTCACTTCGTCGCCCTTTGTCGAGGCAAGAGCATGGCAGCCAGGGAGAGATCCACCACCGCCGATACCGGCACGCTCGGCAAGGTCATGGCGTTGCTGGACATCATCGCGTCGTCCGAGATGCCGATGCGCTTCACCGACATTCTCGACCTCTGCGACCAGCCGAGGGGCACGCTGCACCGGCAATTGAGCCATATGGTCAGCGAGGGGCTGGTGGAGACGGACCGGGAAGGGCGCTATCTCCCGGGCCTGCGCATTCTCACCTTTGCGGCGCGCAGCTGGGCCGGAAACGAGATCAGGCGTATTGCAGAGCCGCATCTGGGCCTGCTGCACGAGAAAACCGGAGAAACCGTCCACCTCGGCATACTCCAGGACCTGCAGGTCATCTATCTCGACAAGGTCGAGGGTCGCCAGGCCGTGCGGATGTATTCGCATATCGGCAATGCGGCGCCGGCCTATTGCACCGGCGTCGGCAAGGCAGCACTCGCGACGCTGGACAGTGCGGCGCTGCAATCGCGGGCCGCACGCATGGAATTCACGGTCTTCACCCCCCGGACGCACCGCACGGCGGCCTCGCTGCTGGCGGAGATCGACGACATCAGGCTGCGGGGCTACGCCCTGGATCGGGAAGAGCATGAGGCCGGCATCTGCTGCGTTGCGGCGGCAATTCCGCCGATCGGTCCTCGTGCGCCATCCGGCGTGTCGGTCACCGGTCCGGCCTACCGCGTGACGGAGCAAAAATTGCATGAATGGGCGCCGCTGGTGCAGGCTGCGGCGGCATCGATCGCCGTCGACATCGACAGGCGCATGGGTCCCCGGGCCAAATTTTAGGCGATGGCACGGGCCGTCCCCGCGATAGCAGACAAAAACAAGCACGGCTCCCCGATACTTGAATTTGCCAGTTGAGAATGCGTCGCATTTTCTCCATGTTGTGCTACCTTCGGCCTGCGCGCATTTTCGGACCCGCAGGCCCGGGAAATCGTGATGTCTTCCGATATTGCGTGTAGAAGAAAGTATCATAGCCATTATGGATCAGGCGGCGGCAGTCAGCGCACGCGATGACGATATCGTTGCGGAAATCGCGGGCTTGAAAACCCAATTCGACGTCTTCAGATTCATGAAGCGCGTCACCGACGCCTATCGCAGCCGCTGCTTCATGGTCCTCAATCTGCCGCCCACCACGTCCTTCGCGTTGCAGAGCAACACCGTCATCACCAACTGGCCGCCCGAACTCCTGACCCTCTACGATCAGGAGCGCCTTCTGACGAACAGCACGGTGATGCGTCAGCTGCGCAATTCGACGCTGCCGTTCATCGTCGATGTGGCCGGTCTCCACGTAGAGAGGGAGGACGGCAAGACGCAGACGGTCATCGCGCTTCTCGAGCGTTTTCGCATCCCGCGCAGTGCGCATTTCCCGACCCACGATGCCTCCGGCCTTCGCGGCTCGGTTTCGTTCGGGGGCGATCGGGAAAACTTCACCCCGCACGAGATGCGCGACCTCAGCTATATCGCCATTCACGTCTTCGAGCAGCTCGGCAAGATCCGCAACACCGACACGCGGGTGACCGACGCGCTGACGGATCGCGAAATCGACTGCCTCACCTGGACGGCATCAGGCAAGACCAGCGCCGAGATCGCCGAAATCCTGGGGCTGTCCGAGCATACCGTCAATCACTACCTGAACCGGACGACGAAGAAGCTCAATACTGTCAATCGCACCCAGGCCGTGGCGAAGGCTTTGCGGATCGGCATCATCAAATAGTATCTGCGCAAGATTTGCGCATTGCGATCTTCAGTGCCCAAGAAAAGGGCGGCGAAAGTCCAGGTTTTAATCTGTCCGATGCTCGTCCCCCACGGATTCGATCCATTTTCCCGCATTTCGAAACTGGCACGCTTTCTGCATTCCATCTCTTGGGTCCAGAGGGGACTTTCATAACAGCGCCGATCAACAGGCGCGGATGATCAGGCCGCCGTCGACGATGCGATGCTCCTCCCGGCACGCGCGCGACGGCGGCTTTTCCGTTTCACGGCACCCGAAACCTCTGTAAAGTCAGCGCGGCCCCTTGGCAGATGCGCATGAAGGTCTATGACTGGATTGATATAAGCAGGGAGTTTTGTCGCATGGCCGATGTCACCAAGGAACAGGTTCTCGAAACGCTGAAAACCGTCCGCGGGCCTGATCGTGAGAAGAACATCGTCGAACTCGGCATGGTGTCGGATATCTTCATTTCCGACGCGAAGGTCTATTTCGCCATCACGGTACCGGCCGACCAGGCGAACGTGCTGGAACCGCTGCGCGAAGCGGCGGAACGCGTCGTCAAGGAGATGCCCGGCGTCAAGGGCGCGCTCGTGACCCTGACGGCCGACAAGAAGGCCGGATCCGCCTCGCCCCGGCCGGCCCCGGCAGCAGCCCCGCACAGCCACGGTCATTCCCACGCACCCGCCGCAAAGGCACCTGCAGCCCCGTCGCGGGGCGCGAAGATCGGCGTTCCCGGCATCGGCGCCATCATCGCGGTCGCATCCGGCAAGGGCGGCGTCGGCAAGTCGACCACGGCCGTCAACCTGGCGCTTGCGCTTCTTGCCAACGGCTTGCGCGTCGGCGTCCTCGATGCGGATATCTACGGCCCGTCCATGCCGCGGCTGCTGAAGCTCTCCGGCCGTCCGCAGCAGATCGAGAACCGCATGATCGTGCCGATGGAGAACTACGGTCTGAAGGTCATGTCGATGGGCTTCCTCGTCGAGGAAGAGACGGCCATGATCTGGCGTGGGCCGATGGTCCAGTCGGCCCTGATGCAGATGCTGCGCGAGGTCGCCTGGGGCGAGCTCGACGTGCTCGTCGTCGACATGCCGCCCGGCACCGGCGACGCCCAGCTGACCATGGCCCAGCAGGTGCCGCTCGCCGGCGCCGTCATCGTCTCGACACCGCAGGACCTGGCGCTGATCGACGCCCGCAAGGGCCTCAACATGTTCCGCAAGGTCGAGGTGCCCGTGCTCGGCATCGTCGAGAACATGAGCTATTTCATCGCACCCGATACCGGCGCCCGCTACGACATCTTCGGTCACGGCGGCGCCAGGCTGGAGGCGGAGAGGATCGGCGTGCCTTTCCTCGGCGAGGTGCCGCTGACGATCAACATCCGCGAGACTTCCGATGCCGGAACGCCGCTCGTCGTCTCCGATCCGGACGGGGTGATCGCCGGCGTCTACCGGGATATCGCCACCAAGGTCTGGGCGCAGGTGACCGGACGGCCGCTGCGCGCCGCACCGCAGATCGTCTTCGAGTAGAACGGCTGGCGTCAGGGGCGCTTTCCACCTTGCCTTCCCTGCGCCACGTGCTACGCGTTCCGTTGAGCCAAGTCTTCGGTCGTGCCAAGTCTGAGTTGAGTAAAATCTCCGGTGAAAACCCGCAGAAACGGCTTGGACTTGATTCTTTGTCCGCTTTGCTGCATATGCGCCGCCGATGCGATGGTCTTGGCCATGCCTTCGGGCAGGCGTGACCAGTTGGAAACTTCGGTTCGCGGCCGCGTAAGGGAATTGTGCGCCGACCGCGGAATTGGTACTGCAACGCAGTGGAGAATGGATACGCCTTCCCGACAGGATCGGCAGAACGCGTCCCGGAGTTTTATGAATTTTTCAGAGATTTCGTCCCTCGGATCGCAATCGTCGCGCATGCAGCGCCATGACGGCGGCTGTTTGTCATCCTCCAGCCACCGCCTCGTGTCCAGGGCAGGAGTAGGCCAGTGATCACCGCCTATCGTTCCAATTGCAAATCGGTGCCGCGCGCCGAAATCGTCGCCGCCACCGACCTTGCGGACGATGTCGTCTGGATCGATATGGTCGATCCGACCCGCGAGGAGGAGGACAAGCTCGAGGCGCTCCTCGGCATCCAGGTCCCGACCCGCGACGACCTCAAGGATATCGAGCCTTCGAGCCGGCTCTACAACGAAAACGGGGCCGTCTTCCTGACCGCTTCCCTGGTGTGGAAGGCCGATTCCGATATTCCGAGCCTGACCGACGTCGGCTTCATCCTCGTCGGCAATAGGCTGGTGACGATCCGCTACGCCAACCCCAAATCCTTCGCGCTGTTCATCGCGGCCCTGCATCGGATACCCGAGGACATGCGCAGCGGTGTGGCGCTGCTCGCCAAGCTGATGGAAACCATCGTCGATCGCACCGCCGAGATCCTCGAGCAGGCCGTCGCCCGGATCGATATCCTGTCGACCCATGTGTTCGGCGACAAGGCGCGGAAAGTCCGCCGCCCGTCCAACTACCTCGAGGAAAAGCTGCGCGACGTTGCCGGCCACCACCGGCTGGTGAGCAAGTCGCGCGACAGCTTGATGTCGCTGTCGCGGCTTCTTACCTTCATGCATACGATCCCCGCCGTTCAGCAGGATCGCGAGACCAAGGATCTCTGTCGCAACGTGACGCGGGACGTCCAGTCTCTCTCCGAACATGCCTCCTTCATCGCCGGCAACATCACCTTCCTGCTGGATGCGTCTCTGGGCCTGATCAACATCGAGCAGAACTCCATCATCAAGATCTTCTCGATTGCCTCAGTCGTGTTCCTGCCGCCGACGTTGGTGGCATCCGTCTACGGCATGAATTTCGAACATATGCCGGAGCTGCACTCGACGTTCGGGTATCCTGCATCGCTTGTGCTGATGATAGTCTCGGCCGTCGTCCCGTTCTTCTTTTTTCGTTGGAAAGGCTGGCTCTGAGAGCCTAGTGATCCCGAATGTCCCAAACCGATCAGACTGATGAACGGAAGATGAGCCCGCGCAAGCTCTTCTACCTCACGCTCGGCTCCGTCGGCGTCGTCTATGGCGACATCGGCACCAGCCCGCTCTACGCCTTCCGCGAGGCGCTGAAGCCGGTCGCGGCCGACGGCCTGACGCGCGGCGAGGTGATCAGTCTCGTGTCGCTGATGTTCTGGGCGCTCACCATCATCGTGACCTTCAAATATGTCCTTTTCCTGCTGCGCGCCGACAACGACGGCGAAGGCGGCACGCTGTCGCTGCTGGCACTGCTACTGAAGACCGCAAACGGGCACACTGCCGTGCTGATGTTCCTCGGCCTCAGCGGCGCGGCCCTGTTCCTCGGCGATGCGATGATCACGCCGGCGCTGTCGGTTCTCTCGGCCGTCGAAGGCCTGAAGCTGGTGACGCCGCATTTCGGCCCCTACGTCGTGCCGATCGCCGTTGCCATCCTGGCGCTGCTGTTTGCCATCCAGTCCCATGGCACCGGCGCCGTGGCCCGCTATTTCGGCCCGATCACCGCGCTCTGGTTCATCGTCATCGGCGTCGCCGGCCTGCTGCGCATCCCGGATGACTATGGCATCCTCAATGCCTTCAATCCCTGGTACGGCATCACGTTTCTGATGAACGAAGGCGTTCTCGGCATCGTCGTGCTCGGCGCCGTCTTCCTGACCGTCACGGGAGCAGAGGCTCTTTACGCCGATCTCGGCCATTTCGGTCGCCGGCCCATCCAGTGGGCCTGGTTCGCGCTGGTCTTCCCGTCGCTGACGCTGAACTATCTCGGCCAGGGTGCCATGGTGCTGCGCGAGCCGCTCACCATGTCCGACCCGTTCTTCCTGATGTTCCCGCACTGGGCGCTGCTGCCGGTCGTCTTCCTCGCGACCTGCGCCACCATTATCGCCAGCCAGGCGGTCATAACCGGGGCCTTCTCGCTGACGCGTCAGGCGATCCATCTCGGCTTCCTGCCGCGCATGGAGATCCTTTTCACCTCGGAGACCAACACCGGCCAGATCTTCCTGCCGGCGGTCAATACGCTGCTGTTCTTCGGCGTCATCTTCCTGGTCCTGAGCTTCCAGACCTCCGACTCGCTGTCGACGGCCTACGGCATCTCGGTGACGGGCGCCATGGTGGTGACCTCGGTCATGGCCTTCGAGTTCGTGCGTGTGCGCTGGAACTGGTCGCTGCCGCTGACGCTCGTCGTGCTGATGCCGCTGTTCCTGCTCGAAATGGTCTTCCTCGGCGCCAACCTTTTGAAGATCCACGACGGCGGCTACATCCCTGTGATGATCGCCACTGCATTCACCGTGGTCATGTGGACATGGCGTCGCGGCACGGCGATCCTGATGGAGAAGACCCGCCATACGGATATCCCGCTGCCGTCCTTCGTCAGCTCCATCGAGCGCAAGAGCGACCATTCGCCGGCCTCGGTGCCCGGCACTGCCATCTTCCTGACCAGCGACCCGGAATCCGCCCCCGCAGCATTGCTTCATAACCTGAAGCACAACCACGTCCTGCACGAGAAGAACGTCATCCTGACCATCCGGACGGTGAACAAGCCGAGGGTTGCCAACAGCGACCGCTACACCGTGCAAAAGGTCTCCGAGCGCTTTTCGCGGGTAGAACTGCGGTTCGGCTTCATGGAATCGCAGAACGTCTCGCAGGCGCTTGCCGCCCTGCGCAAAACGGGGCTGAAGTTCGACATCATGTCGACGTCCTTCTATCTCGGACGCCGCAAGCTGGTGCCGGATGCAAAATCTGGCATGCCGCACTGGCAGGATCGGCTGTTCATCGCGCTCGCCAACGCCGCGACCGACCCGTCCGACTATTTCCGCCTGCCGGCCAACCGCGTCGTCGAACTGGGCTCGCACGTGATCATCTGATCGAGTAGCCCTGTCCGCATCATCTGTCATGCGCCGACAGGGCAGGAAGCCCGGGTTCTCGCGCCGGAATTAACCATCCATCAAGGTTAATGGGACATTATCGTCTCATGTTCCCGTCGGTGATGGAGTGGGTGTTGCGTCGCATGAGTTCGTACCAGTCCAAGCCGTCCCGGCAACCTAGAAACTGGCTTTCGCCTGCAGTCTTCGGCTGCTGTGCCTGGCTGATCTTTCCCTCGGTGTCCGCGCAGGCGGATGTTGCCGGCCTCCTCTCCGGTCTCGACGATGGCGACAGCAACTGGCGCATGGTGCTGACGACGTCGCCGGCCGGCTCCATCCACCAGGCCGAGCTTGCCTTCGGCAACGCCGACGAGGGTGGGGTGGCGGATGGCGGCATGCTGCTGCCCGATGGCCGGCGCATCGCCTTCCAGTCGAAGGAAAAGGGCAGCGACCCACGTCCCGACGAGGACCGCGTCCGCCGCCAGGACAAGAAGGGCCGGGTGACGGACGTCGTGCCGATGTCCCCGCCGAAGGATTTCACCGCCGGCTCCATCCTGCAGCGCACGACGCTGTTGTTTCATCCGGAACTCGACGTGCCCGCATCCGGCACGGGGCAGAAGACCGCTTTCGTCAAGGACGACATCGGCGATGCCGGGGTGCAGACGGCATTCCTGTTCTCCAAGCAGGAGCCGCTGAAGGCCGATGGCGGCATTCCGCCGATCCTGGCAAGCCTCGTCACCAATCCGCGCGCCGACAGCCTGGCGCTGGGCTATGGCGAACCGGCCCCGGACTATGCCTCCGTGTCGCCGTTCGACAGCATCCTCACCAAGCAGCCGGCCGATAGCGGCCGATTCGTTCCGCAGATCGGTGCCAAGGACCATCCCTGGGCCGCCAGCGTGCTGCCGCCCTCTGTGTTTTCGCCGGACGAGCAGCAATGCCTGGCAACCGGCATCTATTTCGAGGCCCGCGGCGAATCGGTCAAGGGACAGGCGGCCGTGGCGCAGGTCATCCTCAACCGGGTCCGCAATCCGGCCTATCCGAAGACCATCTGCGGCGTCGTCTACCAGAACGAGGACTGGACCAACGCCTGCCAGTTCTCCTTTGCCTGCGACAAGGTCAAGGAACGCGTCAATTCCCCGGTTCACTGGCAGATCGCCAGACAGGTCGCCATGGCCGTCACTGCCGGCAAGATATGGCTGCCGGAAGTGGGTTCCGCGACCCATTACCATGCCGTCTACGTCAAGCCGCGCTGGGCCGCCGATATGGTCAAGGTCGGCCGCATCGGCATGCATCTCTTCTACCGCACCTATGGCGGCGGCTGGAGCTGAACGCCCGACCCCCGGGCGCGACGCCCGCAAGGGCAGGTGCGACTTTCTGTCGTCATTTCGCAGGCTGACCCGCAGGCACATATAAGTCGATGATTTGCCTGCCTTTATTAATGGCTGGACATGTGCCTTCTACGTCTTGACTATGCTTTTCCATAAAACTATGTTCGCCCGAGTTCAAAACGGGCCGAAAGGTGTCTAAGCCTCCAGTTCGTTCTTGTGTCGCCGGGGTAGGGCAGCACGAGGGACGGCAGCAGGGAGGGCGCTATGGTGGGGGATCAGGACGAAGGTCTTGAAAAGCGCAGGGCGCAATTGGGAGCCGAATTGGCAAACAAGCGTGTTGCGACAGGGGAAGCCGAACGGGGGGAAGCGCGCGCACAGGCCAGCCGAAAAGGCTATGCTCAGGCGCTGAAGCTCTCCAGCGAATTCGTTTCTGCCATCATCGTCGGCGCACTCATAGGCTACTTCTTGGACCGTCTGGCTGGGACCGGGCCGTGGGGCATGATTGTCTTCCTGCTGCTCGGATTCTGCGCTGGCGTGCTGAATGTGTTGCGGATGGCCGGGAAGGTATCGACCCCGACCATCGGCGATGGCAAGCCAGACAAGAAATAAGCAACAAGACTGCGCTGTTGCGCGGTTTTCGAGGCAAGATTTTCCGTCGATGAGACGGGCAAGTGAGAGAGAACACGCGGTGGCCAACGGTCCGATTCATCAATTCCAGATCAATAAGATCGTCCCGATCGAAATCGGCGGGTTGGATTTCTCCTTCACCAATTCATCGCTTTTCATGGTTGTCTCCGTGCTTCTGGCCGGCGGATTTCTCTACTTCGCCACGGCGTCGCGCAGCCTGATCCCGGGTCGCGCCCAGTCCGTCGCCGAGATGTCTTACGAATTCATCGCCAATATCCTGCGGGAAGGTGCGGGCTCTGCCGGCATGAAGTTCTTCCCGCTCGTGTTCACGCTGTTCATGTTCGTGCTGACAGCCAACCTGCTTGGCATGTTCCCCTATTTCTTCACCGTGACAAGTCAGATTATCGTGACCTTCGCCCTGTCGCTGCTGGTGATCGGCATTGTCGTTGTCTACGGTTTCTACAAGCACGGTCTCGGCTTCCTGAAGCTGTTCCTGCCCCAGGGCGTTCCGGCCGTCCTTCTGCCTCTCGTCATTTCGATCGAGGTCATCTCCTTCCTGGCGCGGCCGATCAGCCTTTCCGTCCGTCTGTTCGCCAACATGCTGGCAGGTCACATCACGCTCAAGGTGTTCGCAGGCTTCGTCGCCTCGCTCGGAGCCCTCGGCGCGCTCGGCATCGGTGGTGCCATCCTGCCACTCATCATGACCGTCGCCCTGACGGCCCTCGAATTTCTCGTGGCATTCCTGCAGGCTTACGTATTTGCCGTGCTGACATGCATGTATCTGAACGATGCGCTGCATCCGGATGGTCACTGAGAAGTAAAGTCGTTGGTGCCGCGTGCACCAGTCAAAGCCAAACCTATCAATCTAAGGAGTTTCTAACATGGACGCAGAAGCAGCAAAGTTCATCGGCGCCGGTATCGCTTGCATCGGCATGGGTGGCGCAGGCATCGGCCTCGGCACGATTTTCGGCAACTACCTCTCGGGCGCGCTCCGCAACCCGTCGGCTGCCGATGGCCAGTTCGGCCGTCTGATCTTCGGCTTCGCCGTTACGGAAGCTTTGGGCATCTTCTCGCTGCTCGTCGCTCTCCTCCTGCTCTTCGCCGTTTGATTTCGACGGTTTGATGAATCACGGCTTGCGGCAAGCGAGCCGTGATTCTTTGTATTTGCCCCACTGGAGGTGAGCATGTTTGTGACTCCGGCTTATGCTGAGGAAGCCGCGCCGGCATCAGGCGAAGTGCACACGGAAACGGGTGTGGCCGAAAGCCATCACGCGTCTTTCCCGCCCTTTGACCCCAAGACATTTCCGTCTGCGCTGCTTTGGCTGGTGATTACATTCGCCATCTTCTACATCGTGATGCAAAAGGTTCTCGTTCCGCGCGTTGGCGGCATTCTGGAAAGCCGGCATTCCCGGATCGCCCAGGACGTCGAGGAAGCCGCGCGCCTGAAGGCCGAAGCCGACGCAGCCGTTGCGACCTATGAGCGCGAGCTCGCCGAAGCGCGCGCCAAGTCGAACGCCATCGGCGCTGCCGCACGGGCCGATGCCAAGGCGAAAGCGGAGGCAGAACGTCGCGCAATCGAGGCAAGCCTGACTGAAAAGATCAAGACGGCCGAAGCCCGCATCGCTGAGATCAAGGCCAAGGCATTCGCCGATGTCGGCGCTGTTGCCGAGGAAGCAGCGTCTTCCGTGGTCGAGCAGTTGATCGGCGTTCCGGCCTCGCAGGCAGACGTCGCCACCGCCGTCGCCCGCGCCAAGCAGGAGGTATAAGTCATGGAATTCCATCTCGACGAAACCTTCTTCGCCCTCGTCGGCCTGCTGCTGTTCATTGCCGTCATCGTGTACATGAAAGTACCGGGCATGATGGCGAAGTCGCTGGACGAACGCGCCGACCAGATCCGCAACGACCTGTCGGAAGCCAAGCGCCTGCGCGAGGAAGCGCAGCATCTGCTGGCCGAATATCAGCGCAAGCGCAAGGAAGCGGAAGTCGAAGCGGCCAACATCGTCGCCGCCGCCGCCCGCGAAGCCGAGATGCTGACCGCCGAGGCCAAGAAGAAGACGGAAGAATTCGTGGAACGCCGCACGGCGATCTCCGAGCAGAAGATCAAGCAGGCCGAGATCGACGCGATCAAGGAAGTCCGCGCTGCCGCCGTCGACCTCGCCATCGCCGCAGCCCAGACGGTCATTGCAGGCAAGGTTGACGCAGGCGTTCAGTCCCGGCTCTTCCAGGCAGCTCTTGGCGACGTCAAGGCTAAATTGAACTAGACCTGTTTCAAGACACATCGAAAAGGCCGGGCATTGTCCCGGCCTTTTTGCGTTTGGGCAGTTGTAGCGGATGCGGTTGGTGGGTTTTGGCGAGGCTGGGAAGCCATTGGAATGGAGAGCATTCCGCCGGCTCCTAAAACGTGCTGACCCGCGTCAGGCGATATCCTCAGGCAATTCGTCCCGGCGCAGCGGCCGAAAACTCATCCGGTGCAGCGGGCAGGGGCCGACCCGCTCTATGCTGGAGCGGTGCACTGCCGTGGCATAGCCGGCGTGGGCGGCGAACCCATAGGCCGGAAACACGATGCCGGCCCGCACCATCATCCGATCTCGGGTCACCTTGGCAAGGATGGACGCTGCAGCGATCGACAGCGAGCGCCGGTCACCCTTGACGACGGCCCGGCCGGGACAGGCAAGGCCGGGGGGCACGTCCAGCCCGTCGGTGAGCACGAAGGCTGCGGGAACCGCGAGGCCGCAGACGGCGCGGCGCATGGCATCGAGACTGGCTTTGCGGATATCGGTGGCATCGATGCGCCCGGCGCTGGACGATGCGATCGAGATCGTTGACGTCGCGATGATGAATTCGAACAGCTCCTCGCGCCTCGAGGCGGACAGCTGCTTGGAGTCGTTCAGGCCGTCTGGAATGTTGTCGGGATCGAGAATGACGGCGGCAGCGACGACAGGGCCGGCGAGAGGGCCGCGGCCTGCCTCATCTGTCCCGGCAACCGGCCAGTGGCCGGCCTTGCGGGCCGACAGCTCCAGTGTGAAATCCGGGACGAGCGGCACGTCTTCGAAGAGGCGAGGAGAATCGGGTGGCGTGCGACGGGTCATGCGGATGACCCTCGCACACCGACCCGATTTCCTGCAAGTCCTCCGGCAAGGGGCGGCCAGGCCGGAGGGTATCCTGTGGACAGGTGGGGCAAACCGTCCGCAGGAATGGGGTGTCAGAGCAGCGACAGCTGCACGCCGCTGCCATCGGGCGGCACGAACAGGTCGTTGCGCAACCGGATGCTGCGGCGGGTCAGGCCAAGCCGCTTGGTGGCCATCTCGAAGCGGCGGCTGATCTGCCAGGCATAGGGGCCTGCGCCCTTCATGCGCTTGCCGAAATCCGCATCATAGTCCTTGCCGCCGCGCATTTCGCGGACCAGCGACATCACGTGGCGATAGCGGTCGGGGTAGTTCTGCAGCAGCCAGTCCCGAAACAGCGGGCTCACCTCCAGCGGCAGGCGCAGCATGACGTAACCCGCTTCCAGCGCCCCGGCTGCCTTGGCCGAATCGAGGATCCGTTCGAGCTCGTGATCGTTGAGTGCCGGGATCATCGGCGCCAGCATGACGGAGGTCGGTATACCGGCTTCAGACAGCGCCCGGATCGCCTCCAGTCGCCGCGTCGGCGTCGAGGCGCGGGGCTCCATGGTGCGGGCGAGCTTCCGGTCGAGCGTGGTGACCGAAAGCGACACGCGCACCAGGTTCTTGGCCGCGAGTGCGCCGAGGATGTCGAGGTCGCGCAGCACCATCGCCGACTTGGTGACGATCGATACCGGATGGTTGGCCCGGTTCAGCACCTCCAGGATCTGGCGCATGATCCGCCACTCCTTCTCGATCGGCTGGTAGGGGTCGGTGTTGGTGCCGATGGCAATGACCTTGGGCTCATAGCCGGGCTTGGCGAGCTCCCGCTCCAGAAGCTTGGGGGCATCCGGCTTGGCAAACAGCTTGGCCTCGAAGTCGAGGCCGGCGGAGAGGCCCATATAGGCATGGGTTGGGCGGGCAAAGCAGTAGATGCAGCCGTGCTCGCAGCCACGATAGGGATTGATCGAGCGGTCGAAGGGAATATCCGGCGAGGTATTGCGGGTGATCGCCGTACGCGCCTTCTCGATCTGCACCTCGGTGCGGAAGGGCGGCAGGTCTTCCAGCGATTGCCAGCCATCGTCGATGCTTTCGCGGCTGGATGGCTCGAAGCGACCGCCCGGGTTCAGCCCTGCGCCGCGCCCGCGCCGCCGGTCGATCTCGATCCGCAGCCCGGACGAAACAAGAAGCGCATCCGCCATGTCGGCCGAATTGGCAGGTGCAAACGCAGCCTGACCTGCAAGGGACTGTGGGTTCATGAGTGACTCCCGCGACGGGGGATGCCTGGGCATCCCGATGCCTGATCGTGATTAAATTCCTATCGCAGCAATGAGAACAATGCAAGAACAAAATGCGGAAAACTGCCGCTGGCAATCGGTTGTCCAGCGCTCTATAACTGCGTCATGCTGACTGTCATAATCGAATGCCGGGACCAGGAGCCCGAACTGGCGCAGACGCTTGCCACGCTCGTATCGGGCGCGATCGAGGGGCTTGTCTGCGACGTCGTGGTTCTGGATCACGGCTCGCGTGACGGGACCTCGCGGGTGGCCGACGCGGCCGGCTGCCGGTACTACACGGCCTGGGAGATCGATGATGTGCTGAGCTCGGCGCGCGGCGAATGGCTGCTCCTGGTCGAGCCGGGCGCCCGTCCGCAGGCCGGCTGGATCGACGAGATCGGCGAGTATATTGCGCTCCACACCCTGCCGGCGCGCTTTACCGCATCGCGCGGCTACAAGCGGCCTTTGCTGCAGCGTATCGGCCGGGTTTTCTCGCCGCTGGAGTTCGGCTTTCTGATTTCAAAGGCACAGGCGGTTGCATCCGCAAAGGCCGGGATGGCGCTGGCGGAATTCGCCAGGGGGCACAAGCTGAAGAAGCTGTCGAGCGAGATGATTCCGTCCTGGGTCGCGGCGCGCTCCGTGCGCTGAAAGCCGCTGGCGTCAGGCTGACTGTGCGCCGCGCTTCAGGTGCTCGTCCAGCCGTGGCATGATTTCGATGAAATTGCAGGGCATGTGGCGATAGTCGAGTTGCGCCTTCAATATGCCGTCCCAGGCATCCTTGCAGGCGCCGGGCGATCCCGGCAGCACGAAGACGAAGGTGGCGTTGGCAAGGCCGGCCGTCGCCCGCGACTGGATCGTCGACGTTCCGATCTTGTCATAGGATATCCGGTGGAACACCGCGGAGAAGCCCTCCATCCGCTTCTCGAACAGCGGTTCAAGTGCGTCCGGCGTCACGTCGCGGCCGGTAAAGCCGGTCCCGCCCGTGGTGATCACCACATCGATCGCCGGGTCCTGCGTCCAGGCTTCCACGGTGGCACGGATCTGGTCCTTGTCGTCCGGGACGATGGCCCGGGCGGCCAGATGATGGCCAGCCTCACCGATGCGCGCGACGAGCGTGTCGCCGGACCGGTCGTCGTCGAGCGTGCGCGTATCGGAGACGGTGAGAACGGCAATGCCGACGGGCACGAAGGGCCGCTGGAGCGTAGAGCCTGTCATCGGAGATCTCCTGCAATCGTTTGCGTTGCGTGAAAGTACCAGTCCGGCCGAAGCCTGTGAAGCGTATCGGCAGCGCTCCTCGCCGCTTCCATGTCATCGAAGACGGCAAAGCAGCTGGCGCCCGATCCGGACATTCTGACAAGCCGTGGCCGCTGCCCGGCGATCAATGCCGACAGTTCTGCAATCTCCCCGCAGACCGCCCGTGCCGGCGGCTCGAGATCGTTGCGCAGGCTGCCGACCAGCGAAAGCCAGTCGTCGGCGCTGCGCGGGCTCAGGGCCTCGAAATCGAACGGCGGATTGTGCTTGTCGGCCAGCTGGCGGAACACCGCCGGTGTCGATACGCCGACCATCGGATTGCCGATCAGCAGGGCGAAGGAGGGGAAGGCCGGGAGTATCTCGATCTCTTCGCCGATGCCGCGTGCAACAAGCGGCCGGCTGTGCAGGCACATCGGAACATCGGCACCGAGTTCCAGTGCCAGCGCCCGCAGCCTGTCCGGCGCAAGGCTCACATTCCAGAGCCGCAAAAGCCCGCGCAGCGCTGCTGCCGCATCCGCCGAGCCGCCGCCGATGCCGGAGGCGACCGGAAGGTTCTTTTGCAGATGTATCTTTACAGGCGAGCCCACGCCGCAGGTCTGCCGCAGCAGATCGCGCGCCTTGAGAACCAGATTGGTGCTTGCCTGGTCCTGCCCGGCGAGGAGGGGGCCGAAAGGCCCGGAGATCTCGAACCCGTCGTCGTCGGCGGCGCTGAAGCCGATGCGGTCGCCGTGTCGCGCGAAGGTCACCAGCATGTCGAGCAGATGATAGCCGTCGGCCCGCTGGCCCGTGACATGCAGGGCCAGGTTGATTTTCGCGGGCGCATCTTCTGTTAGGTCGAATGCGCCCGCGTCAAACATCGATGGCATCAGCCGTCAGGACTTCTTGTCGGCCGGCGGTGTCTCTGCCGGAACTGCGGCCGGCGGCTTGGATTTTTCCGCAGCCTTCGGATCGTCGATCGGCGGCAGGCCGTGGGCGATCTTGTCCTTCAGGCGAGGCAGGTCGGCTTCCTCGGGCTTGTAGGTGATGGCCCGGTTCCACTGGTAGACGGCTTCGAGCCGCCGCCCGACACGCCAGTAGGCGTCGCCCAGATGGTCGTTGACGGTCACATCGCCGGCTTCGAGCTGGACGGCACGCTCGAGTTCCTTGACCGCATCGTCGAAGCGGTTGAGGCGGTAATAGGCCCAGCCGAGCGAATCGACGATGTAGCCGTCGTCCGGTCGTGCATCCACGGCCTTCTTGATCATCGCCAGCCCCTCGTCGAGGTTGCGGTTCATGTCGACCCAGGAATAGCCGAGATAATTCAGGACCTGCGGCTGGTCCGGGTTGAGCTCCAGCGCCTTCTTGAAATTCGGCTCGGCAAGGTCCCACTTCTTCAGTCGCTCATAGGCAATGGCGCGCTGATAGAAGATGTTCCAGTCGGCCTTGGTCGGGACCGGGCCGATGACCTCGACAGCCTTGTCGTAGTTGTCGGCCATCGCCTGGTAGTTCTTGGCCTGCGACAGGACGTTGCCATAGGCAAGATAGCTGCGGATGTCCTTGGGATCGGATTCGATCAGCGCCTTCAGATGCTTCAGCGCATCGTCGGACTTGCCGCCCTGGGCCAGTGCGAGGCCCAGCTGCAGCTCGGAAATGCGCGCCATCGGCGAACCCGCCGGCACTTCCTTGTAGAAGGCGATGGCGCGGTCCATCTGGTCCTGCTTTTCGGCAATGCCGCCGAGCAGGACAAGCGTATCGGAGCTCTTCGGATCGAGCGCATTGGCAGTCTGCAGGTAGAGCGAGACGACATCCTCGGCACCGTCGCGATTGAGCGCGGCGGCGACGGAGAACAGAACGGAGGCTGCACCCTGTGCGGCGTTGTTGACCGCCTGATCCGGTATACCACCCTTGTTGATGGTGTCGCGCAGCGCGTTCAGCGGCGCGAAATTGCTGATCATGCTGTCGCCGACCGAAATCGCGTCAAGCGCCTTCTGCTTGTTGCCTTCCTTGGATTCCAGCGAGGCGAGCGCCATCACGGCGCGCATGTAAGTGTCCGGTGCGGTCGCGCCGCCATCCTTGTCGAGCACGGCACTGTTCAGGTGCGAACGGGCGGACTTGGTGTCGCCGATGACGAGCGCGATCATGCCGGCCTGGTAGTTCTTGAAGATGTCGAACCAGTTCGGCCCCTGCATCTTGTCGACCATCGCCAGGGCATCCTTGCCCCGGCCGGCGCCGACCTGCGCCCAGGCGGCGAGCAGGCCGTTCATCATCCGATCGAGATCGTTCGGGCCGGTATATTTGAGGATTGTCTGCGCTGCCTTGTAGTCGTGGCGCCGCAGGGCATCCATGCCGCGCACGATCGTGGTGATCCGCTCGACGGTGGGATCCGACTTCAGGTCGTTGGCATATTTGACGCCCTCGTCGAAGTTGCCGTTGAGCAGCAGCGATATCATCAGACGCTGGCGGATTTCCGGATTGCCCGGCTCGATCATCAGCGCCTTTTTATAGAGCGCGATGGCGTTGATGTAGTCGTGGTCGACGTCGGCCGTGCGGGCGGCAAGGAATGCGCCGGAGAAGGTATCGACGCGGTCGGGCTCGAACGTTACCGTATCGCTCGCAGCGTCGGCTTTCTTGGCGGCATCCTCGGCGCGCAGGGCGCCCATGGCGGTCACCGAAAGCAGCGCCGCAAGAGCAGCGCTCGAAAGCAGACGGATGGCAAGTCTTTGCCGCATTAGAAAACCTTTCTTGGAGGGCAACCGGCAGCCGGTCGCACCATGCACTCTCTCAGCACTGATTCACAACAGGATGGCTTTTTTGAAGCGGCCCCGCAAGAAATACAGCCGGTCGCTCGTCAGTTAACGCGCTCGATGCAGAAGTCGATGACTTCCATCAGGGCCGACTTCCAGGCACCGTCGGGCAGCGGCGCCAGCGCATCGCGGGCGATGGTGCCGTAATGGATCGCCCGGCCGACAGTGTCGTTGAGCGCACCGTATTTGGTGATCAGGCCCATCGCCTTCTCGAGATTGGCTTCGGTGCTGTTGCCGTTTTCGATCGCGTCCCGCCAGAAGGCGCGTTCGTCCTCCGTGCCGCGGCGGTAGGACAGGATGACGGGCAGGGTGATCTTGCCCTCGCGGAAATCGTCGCCGACGTTCTTGCCGAGATCGGCCGCCTTGCCGCCGTAGTCGAGCGCGTCGTCGACCAGCTGGAAGGCGAGGCCGAGATTGGTGCCGTAGGATTTCATCGCGTTGCGACCGGACTTGCCCGAATTGGCAACGATCGGGCCGACTTCTGCGGCGGCGGCGAACAGGGCCGCTGTCTTGGCGCGGATGACGGAGAGATAGTCGTCCTCGGTCGTCTCCATGTTCTTGGCGACCGACAACTGCAGGACTTCACCTTCGGCGATGACGCAAGCCGCCGTCGACAGCACGTCGAGCGCCTCCAGGGAGCCGACATCGACCATCATGCGGAAGGCCTGGCCAAGCAGGAAGTCGCCGACCAGCACGCTCGCCTGGTTGCCCCAGATCATGCGCGCCGTCGAACGACCGCGGCGCAGGTCGCTTTCGTCGACGACGTCGTCATGCAGCAGGGTTGCGGTGTGCATGAACTCGACGCTGGTTGCCAGCTTGATGTGGTTCTCGCCCTTGTAGCCGAACAGCGCCGCAGAGGCGAGTGTCAGCATCGGCCGCAGGCGCTTGCCACCGGAGGAAATCAGATGCTCCGCGACCTCCGGAATCATCTGCACATCGGATCCAGCCTTGGAAAGGATCAACTGGTTGACGCGCTCCATGTCGGCCTTGGTGAGATCCACCAACGGCTTGACGGAGGCCAATTTGTTTTTGCTTTCTTCAAGCGGTATCACGACGCCCAACGACCCGGACTCCTGTTCATTTCGTGAAAACGACAATAAGAAGGGGGAGGTGGTGCGGCAAGGGGCGAATTGTCCTGTCGCGCAAAATTGACAGGAAACGCCAGCTTCATGCACGAATTGATCCGCACCAACGATCCGGTCACGCTCTCCTTCGCCGAAAGCCTGATGAAGGAAGCAGGCATCCGCTGCATGATTGCGGATGAGGCAATGAGCGTTCTCGAGGGATCGCTCGGCATGCTGCCGCGCCGCTTCCTGGTCGAGGAGGATCGCGCGACGGAAGCCCGTCGCATCCTGGTGGACGCCGGTCTCGGCGACGAGCTGCGCGACGACAAGCGCTGAGAGACGGCAATGACCGAGCCCGGCGAAACGATCGACGCCTTTCATCGCGGTGCCTTTCATATCGTCCAGCCGAAAGGGCGCGGTCATCGCGCCGGCATGGACGCCATGCTGTTGGCCTCGCTCGTCGACGATATCCGGCCGATCAGGGTCGCCGATCTCGGCGCAGGCGCCGGGGCAGCGGGGCTGGCCGTGGCTTCGCGGCTGGAGCGCGCCACGGTGACGCTTTTCGAGCGCTCTGCCGATATGGTGGCCTTCGCGGAAAAGGGCCTTGCGCTGCCTGAGAATGCGCGCTTCCGGGGCCGCATATCCGTCGTCAACGCCGATGTCAGCCTCACCGGCAAGAAGCGCACTGCCGCCGGGCTGACCGACAACGCGTTTCATCATGTCATCATGAATCCGCCCTTCAACGATGGCAGCGACCGGTTGACGCCGGATCCGCTGAAGGCGGAGGCCCACGCGATGACGGAAGGCCTGTTCGAAACCTGGCTGCGCACCGCCTCCGCCATCCTCGTCCCGGGCGGCCAGCTGTCTCTCATCGCCCGGCCGGAATCGGTTGGCGAGATCATCGAGGCCTGCGGGCAGCGCTTCGGCGGTATCGAGATCACCGCCATCCATCCGCGCCTCGGCGAAAATGCCGTGCGCATCCTGGTGACGGCGGTCAAGGGATCGCGGGCGCGGCCGGCGATGCGCTTCCCGCTCGTGATGCACGAGGAGGGCGGTCATCGCTTCACGCCCTTCGTCGACGATCTCAACAACGGCCGGATCGCCTACCGCCGGCGCTGAGGCGCCTTAGAAGAAGATGTCGCCCAGCAGCTTGACGTTCAAAAGGGCGATGGCGACGGCGATGAGGTAGGCGATCGCGCTCAGCCATCGCGGCGCCACCAGTGCCCCCATCTTCGCCTTGTCGGCGGTGAACATCACCAGCGGGAAGACGGCGAAGGAAAGCTGCAGGCTGAGCACCACCTGGGTCAGGATCAGCAGCTCCGACGTGCCCTTGTCGCCGAACCAGATCGTCACGATTGAGGCCGGGATGATCGCCAGCCCGCGCGTCACCGCACGGCGGATCCACGGCTTCAGCCGGATCTGCAGAAAACCCTCCATCACGATCTGGCCGGCCAGCGTCGCGGTGACCGTCGAATTGATCCCGCAGCAGAGCAGAGCGATGCCGAACAGCGTCGGCGCAATCGCCATGCCGAGCAGCGGCGCCAGCAGCGAGCTCGCCTCGCCGAGTTCGACCACTTCCGTCTTGCCGTTGGCATGGAAGGCGGCGGCAGCCAGGATGAGGATGGCGGCGTTGATCAGCAACGCGAAGGTCAGCGCCACGGTGGAATCGATCGTCGCGAATGTCAGCGCCTCGCGCTTTTCCGGCAGGGTCTTGCCGTACTTCCGGGTCTGGACGATGCCCGAATGCAGGTAGAGATTGTGCGGCATGACGGTCGCCCCGAGGATGCCGAGCGCCAGGTACAGCATCTGCGGATCGCGGACGATATCGGTGGTCGGCAGGAAGCCGCGCACGACGCCGCCCCAGTCCGGGTCGGCCAGGACGATCTGGAAGGCAAAGCAGAAGGCGATGACGCCGAGCAGCGTGATGATCAGCGCCTCGATCCAGCGGAAGCCGAGCCGCTGCAGATAGAGAATGAGAAACACGTCCAGCGCCGTCAGCAGCACGCCCAGTTCCAGCGGCATGCCGAAAATCAGGTTGAGGCCGATGGCGGTGCCGATCACTTCGGCGATGTCGGTGGCGATGATGGCGATCTCGGCCAGCGCCCAGAGGGGAACGGCGACATAGCGCGGGAAGGCATCGCGACAGGCTTGAGCCAGGTCGCGGCCGCTGGCGATGGCAAGCCTGGCGCACAGGGCTTGCAGCACGATGGCCATCAGGTTGGAAAGCAACGCGACGCTGAGCAGCGCATAGCCGAATTTCGAGCCGCCGGCGAGCGACGTCGCCCAGTTGCCGGGGTCCATGTAGCCCACCGCAACCAGGTAACCCGGGCCGGCAAAGGCCATCATCCGGCGCAGCTTGGAGCCGCCCTTCTGGGTGTCCACGGAGCCGTGCACGTCGGCCAGACTGAGATCCAGGCTGTCCTGTCGCCAACCGGCGTCGGCTTTCGGTTTGATCGCGTCCATGGTGTCCCCGTAAATCGTGCTGCAGTGCAGAGTAGTTGCTTAGAATGATAATGCAAGTCATTCGCAATAAGAAATTTGCACAACGGCAATTTTGAGTGGATCCGGTCCGCTGGTTGCGGGCAGAGAACATCATTTTGCAAGGTGCAGATGTCGTCGGTCGCCGGTGCTCGGACAAGACCGGCGCATCGTCGGCGTTACACGTGGAAGGAGGAAAGCAACGGCATTGCAGCGCCAAGTATAGTCTCCGGTCGCCACCGCGCCTTTTAGCGGCGTGTAAAATGCCAGAGGCCGTGCGGCGATAAAATCTTGTTGGAAGGCCGCCGCCGGCAACATGTTTATATTTATTATTGATCATTTATACGTCATACAGTCGTCATCAATCGGTCATGAAGACGCGCCCTTGAGCACTGCGCCCTGGTAGCGCAAGGGTTGGCGGGGAAGGGGCATCTTGGCAGTCATCTGCTTTGCAAACAGTGGGTCCGGCACGGGACGACGCGCCGCCGCTGCCGTGGCTGGCGAGCTGTCTGATGTGGGGCTTGGCACGGCGCTCTACGATTGCCTGGAGCCAGCCGCTGCGGGCGGTCATCGGGCATCGGATCGCGGCGCGCCGATGCGAAATCCCGTATGCGGAAGACAGTTCATCAAGGACATCAGGGCGCTGCGAAGCTCTCACGAGCACTTTGTCATCGATCTCTCGCGCGCCGGCGACCAGATCGCGGCGATTGCGTTTGCCATCGCCGATATGATCCTCGTTCCTTTCCTTCCCCACGAGAAAACTGCCGAGCCGTTCGTGCGGACGATCGAGCTGCTCGATATCCTGTCCTCCCATCGTCCGCAGCCGCTGAGCCATGCGGTGTTTCTTGCCAGCAGAGACTGCATCGCCCCAGGCCTGCATCTGCAGATTTCGGGCCAGTTGATTCGTCGCGGCCTGACGACATTGCCCGTCCCGTTTCAGGAGCGACGGCCGTGTCTCGACGTCCTGGAGGGGTCGCAGGCCGCGCCCGGCACCGAAGGCGAGGCGGCCATGGTCAAAAGCGACATCCGCCGTTTTGCACAATGCGTGCTGGATGCGACCGTTCGGTCCTCGCAGTCGGTAGCGCCACGCGCTCTGGCGTCGGTCTGATCGCACCCGTCGAGCCGCCCGGAAGTGACGGCCGATGCTTGACCCGGACCGATCCTTTCAATCGTCGCGAGCCAAGCCAATCCGCCCGCCAAATTCAGCCTCGCTTCATTTTCAGGCCCATATTGCACCTGTGGCTTGGCATCTCGGCAGCCGGCAGCGGCGCTCCACCGAAGGTTATGACGATGGTCGGCGACTTGATTCTTCTCTCGCGTCGCTCATGCCGGGCGAAACGAACCTTTCAGGCGCTTCTGTGCGCCGCGAGCATCCTCTGCGTTGCCCGCGAAAGCCAAGCCGATCAGCCGCTGGAGAGGGTCTCAAGCATCCACTACGAAGTGGCACCGGATTATACCTACAAGGTCACGTGGGTGATCGACGACTTCGTGCAGAAGCAGGCCGAGATCAAGGACCTCTCGCAACTGGCGCTGACATACGATCCGGAAAGAACGAAGTTCCGCTTCGTGAAGGGCTGGGTCGACGGAGCAGATGGCGTTCGTCACGAGCCGGCACCGAATGCCGTCTTCACCCGCCCGAGCGCTGCCTCCCGCGATGCGCCTGGCTTCGTCTCCTCGGTGACGACGACGGTCGTGATGCCTGCCGTGACGACCGGCAGTCATGTTCACTACGAGGTCGAGGAAGCCTTCTCGAAACCGTCCGTGGTCGGCTTCAATTTCTGGGCTTTGCTCAATCCGTTCGAAGATGCCAGCGAACATGTCGTCATCGACATCCCTTCCGCTCTCCCCCTTAATATCGCCAGCCAGGGCGGCTTCGTCGTCTCCGACACGACTGCGGGCAACATGCGCCATATCGTGGCGGATGCGAGCTTGAGAAACGTGTCGGCCGGCGACAAAGAACAGCACATGGCAGCTCTTCTGGAGTTCGAGCCGTTCTTTCTCGGCACATCGCTGCACGGGTACGATGAAGTCGGCGACATCTATCACCGCCTGAACAGCAACAAGGCTGCCGTCACGCCCGAGATCGATGCGCTTGCAAAGCAGATCGTCGGGGACCGCAAGGGGATCGACGCGGCCCGTGCCATCTATGACTGGTGCGCCAAGAACATCCGCTATCTCGCGGTCTACATGAGCGTCGACGACGGGTGGGAATCGCACGACGCGGCAACGGTGTTGAAAAACGGCTATGGCGACTGCAAGGACCACGTCACCTTGATGCAGGCACTTCTGTCGGCAGAAGGCATTCGCTCCGAGGCCGCCCTCATCGACTGGAGCGACCGTGCGAAACCCCTGCCGCTGCCGTCGCCCAGTGAGATCAATCATACGATCATCTACCTTCCCGACTTCGACATCTTCGCCAATCCGACGAGCCCCTTCACGCCGTTCGGGGTCCTCGATCAAGGACTGAGCGGCAAGCTCGCAATTGTTGCCGGAGACCATTCGCAAGTGCGTCGCACACCCGAAATGAAGCCGGAGACCGCGCAATTCGTCACCACGGGCGCCATCCATATCGGCGGCGACGGAACCGTTGGCGGCAAGGCGACCGAGACGATGTCGCCGAGCATCGAGGAGCCGCTCCGCTTGACCCTGCAGAACCCGGACGAGAACAATCGCCGCATCGACCGAAAGCTCCGCAACACGCCCGAAGGCGGCTTCGGCCACCTTGCGACGACCGGGCCCTATGATCTCGATCATCCTTTCCAGCTGACCATGAACTGGCACAGTCCGCATGGCATCGATCCGACGGCCGGTGCTTTCGTGTTGCCGTCACCGCCCTCATTCGATCAGATCGATGGGCCGAGGTCGTTTCTCGACCGGAACGGTCGCCGGTCCACGCCGATGGCGCTGCCCGTCCGCGATCTCACCTGGAATTTCAGCGTGGCGCTGCCGCCGGAGATGACGATCGCGAATGCACCCAAAAGCGTGGACGTCGATAACGACGTGGGATCCTACAAGGCTGTCTACGAGCGCCGGGACAACTGCCTCCTGGTGCATCGCCAACTGGTCCTGAAAGCGCGGGAACTGGAACCCGCCGCCTACAGCGATCTCGAGCGCCTGGTCTATGCGGCCCAGAACGACTTCACGGCCATCGTGACGACGACCGCAGGCGCATCGTCAAAGCCCGAAGCGGATAACGGCAAGTGCCATCCATGACCTGAGCGGCCGTCAGGTCCAGCCATGCCCGTCCAACATTCGATGGAGCGCCTCTCCGCAGCCGGAAGGCCTGTGGATATCTGCGGCCGATCCGCCTGCCAATAGGGCGCGCCATCGGAGGTTCGCCCTCTTTCGTTTCGTCAGGCATTGTGTTTGCCGTTTCAATCCATACATGCTGGGGACTTCAACGGGACGACAATAAGGGTTTCACGATGGCTGGACTGCTGAGACGACTGCTGCCGAAGCGATTTCGCAAGGAAGGGACGGTCATCCCCGTCGTTCGCCTCAGCGGCACGATCATGGCAGGCGGCAGCCCGTTCCGTCCGGCCCTCAATCTGGCCAATGTCGGCCAGGCGCTGGACAAGGCGTTTTCGATGAAGGCATCGCCGGCCGTGGCGATCGTCATCAACTCGCCGGGCGGCTCGCCCGTCCAGTCCCGCATGGTCTACAACCGCATCCGTGACCTCGCGGTCGAGAAGAACAAGAAGGTGCTGGTCTTTGTCGAGGATGTCGCAGCCTCCGGCGGCTACATGATCGCCCTTGCCGGCGACGAGATCATCGCCGACCCGACCTCGATCGTCGGCTCCATCGGCGTCGTCTCCGGCGGGTTCGGTTTCCCCGAGCTGTTGAAAAAGATCGGCGTCGAGCGTCGTGTCTATACGGCCGGCAGCAACAAGGTGATCCTCGATCCTTTCCAGCCGGAAAAGGAAAAGGACATCGAATACCTCAAGAGCCTGCAGCTCGAGATCCACGCGATCTTCATTGCCATGGTCCAAGAGCGGCGTGGCGCCCTGATCAAGGCGGATGAAGAGACGGTGTTCTCCGGCCTGTTCTGGACGGGAGCGCGCGGGCTGGAGCTTGGCCTCATCGACGGGCTCGGCGAAATGCGCCAGGAATTGAAGAAACGCTACGGCGAAAAGACCAGGGTTGAGCTGGTTTCCTCGTCGCGCGGCCTGTTCGGCAGGCGGGCTCCGAGCATCGCCTTGCCCGGCATGGACGCCGTTGCCGCAGGGCTTGCATCCGGGCTTGCGGAGGCCGCCGAAGACAAGGCATTATGGGGCCGGTACGGATTATAGGATCGGAACAGCCCCAGCATGGCGCAGCTCATTTTCATCATCGTCATCGGCAGCGTCTGCTGGCTGATCTACAAGCGTTTCGTCGTGGCCGCGCAGCGGCTGCAACAGAAATCGCAACGCCAGGAGCGCGAGCGAAGCACCGGCGCGATGGGCACGCTGGTGAAGGATCCGGTGACGGGGGAATACCGGCTGAAGCGCGACGAGGAATAGGTGGGGCGGATTGTTCCGCATCCCTCGTCGTGATAAATCCTGAAAGCCAAATTCGGATGGATCCGATGCAAGTTGCAAAATGGGGAAAAAGCCTGGCCATTCGCATTCCTTCGTCTGTGGTCGATGCCCTGGACTTGAAGGAGGGTGACGACGTGTCGGTTCGCATCAGCACCGATCGGGCCTCCGAAATCCCGCGCGACGATCAGAAGCTCAAGGCCATCGAAAAGATCAAATCCCTTGGCATCGAGCTTCCCGCAGATTGGAAGTTCGACCGCGACGATGCGAATGCACGGTGAAGGTCGCCGCAACGAACTTCCTCGATACCAATATTCTGATCTATGCGATCTCCGGGGATAAACGAGCCGGGCAGGCTCAGGCACTGCTTGACCTGCCGTTCGTGATCAGCGGCCAAACGCTGAACGAGTTCGCCAATGTGGCGCGCAAGAAACTTCTGATGTCTTGGTCAGATATTGCCGAGGCAATCGAAGCAATCGTTGCAGTCTCGATGCTGATCGTTCCGATCAATGAGAAAACGACGTTGGCCGCGCTCAGGCTTGCGCCGCGCTACAATCTTTCGTTCTACGATGCCGCCATGGTAGCTGCTGCACTGCAGGTCGGCTGTGAGCGATATTTTTCGGAAGATATGCAGCATGGACTGGTTGTCGAAAAGCAGCTGACAGTGGTCAATCCGTTTCAATAGGGCCCGTCTTGCACAAAGTCTTGACCCCTGTCCCCTCCCATGGCACCTGTCGCGCTTCTTACCGCAATCCGGATCCCCATCATGACGGCTGCAGCCATTCCCGATCACATGAACCCGAAGCGCTCGTTCCAGGCGCTGATCCTGACGCTGCATGCCTATTGGGCCGACAAGGGTTGTGCGGTTCTGCAGCCCTATGACATGGAAGTCGGGGCAGGCACCTTCCACCCCGCAACGACGTTGCGCGCGCTCGGACCGAAACCCTGGAAGGCCGCCTACGTGCAGCCCTCGCGCCGCCCCTCCGATGGTCGCTACGGCGAGAACCCCAATCGCCTGCAGCACTACTACCAGTACCAGGTCATCCTGAAGCCGAACCCGCCGAACCTGCAGGAGCTGTATCTCGGTTCACTCGCCGCCATCGGCCTCGATCCGCTGCTCCACGACATCCGCTTCGTCGAGGACGATTGGGAGAGCCCGACGCTCGGCGCCTGGGGGCTGGGCTGGGAGTGCTGGTGCGACGGCATGGAAGTCTCGCAGTTCACCTATTTCCAGCAGATCTGCGGCATCGAATGCGCCCCCGTTGCCGGCGAGTTGACCTACGGTCTCGAGCGGCTGGCCATGTACGTCCAGGGCGTCGATAACGTCTACGACCTGAACTTCAACGGTCGCGAGGGCGATGAGAAGATTTCCTATGGCCAGGTCTTCCTGCAGGCCGAGCAGGAATATTCGCGCCATAATTTCGAATTCGCCAACACCGAGATGCTGCACCGTCACTTTATCGATGCGGAAAAGGAATGCCAGGCGCTGCTGGCCTTTGGCGCGCCGGGCGAGGGCGATAGCCAGGTGCTGCACAAATGCGTCTTCCCTGCCTATGACCAGTGCATCAAGGCCAGCCACGTCTTCAATCTTCTCGACGCGCGCGGCGTCATCTCGGTCACCGAGCGCCAGAGCTACATCCTGCGGGTGCGCACGCTCGCCAAGGCCTGCGGCGAGGCCTTCCTGCTGACGGATGCCGGCGGCGCGAACGTCAGGCAGGCCGCCTGAACCGATCGACCCCGAAATGACACATGACAAGGCCGCTGGGACAGCATAGTCTCCGGCGGAATTTGGTGTCGTTCTGGGGGCTTAACGATGTA
>CAZZZI010000012.1:0-41919 GCA_964658415.1 uncultured Sphingomonas sp.
GTGTCACCTAAACTAAAATCATCAGGCACTCGATGTGCCCCGGCCGACTGAATTTTGTGAAACCACGGACCGATCAGGCCGCGTGAGCGCACAGGCGTGAGCGGTTGCAGCACCGGACGCGTGGGGGCCGGGCAGCCCGTCGGGTACCCGCGACGCCATGGGGATCGCCACCGCGAGGGAAGGGTGCGGGGTGCCCTGGCGGCGGCGGCGGGCGGAGCGCAGGGCGGGGCCGGCGATTGCGGATCGGCTCAAACTCTGCGAAACATTGTCGGCTTTCCAAAGGGTTATGGATCGCTGGAATTTCAAAGGAGGTTATCATGCGTTTGGTTTTCCCCGTGCTCTCGCTTGCAGGCTGCCTGATCGGCATGCCGGCGCTTGCGGTCGATCTACCGGCGACGCCACCGGCAGACCGTCCGCTGAAGGAGTTCGTCACGTCCGTGGAGAAGGATGGATCGATCACATTCCGGCTCTATGCGCCGGCGGCCAAGGCCGTATCCGTTGTGCTGGGGACCGGCGATCCGCTGCCACTGCAGCGTAGCGACAGCGGCGTCTGGACGGTGCGGAGCGCAGTGCTGAAACCCAATCTCTACGAATATTATTTCGACGTCGACGGGTTCCGCAGCATCGATACCGGCAGCTCTGCGCCCAAGCCGCAGCGGCAGGTGAATACCAGCCTCATCCTGGTGCCCGGCAGCATCCTCGACACCCGCCGCGTGCCCCATGGCGATCTCAGGATGGTGACGCTGCATTCGAAGGCGCTGAAATCCGAGCGGCAAATGTATGTCTACACGCCGCCGGGCTACCGCGACACGGCGGCGCGGCTGCCGGTGCTCTATCTCTATCACGGCTTCGGCGACACTGCCGGCTCCTGGGTGACCGAGGGCAGGGTGGCGCAGATCCTCGACAATCTGCTCGCCGAGAAAAAGATCCGGCCGATGATCGTCGTCATCCCCGATACGGAAACCGATATCGACGAGGCCATTGCCGAGAACGTCCCCGGCGCCGAGCGGCGCAAGTCGTTCTATCCCGTCAATGCCGAGGCCGCGGACCGCGAACTGATGGAAGACCTCATTCCCTACATGAAGGCCCATTTCCGCGTTCGCAACGACGCCGGCGGGCGGGCCGTTGCGGGATTGTCCCAGGGCGGATACCAGGCGCTGGTGTCGGGCCTGTCCCATCTCGACACGTTCCGCTGGATTGCCACTTTCAGCGGCGTCTCGACCACGACAGTGCCGAACAAGACGGTGGACGAGGTGCTCAACGATCCCCACAAGATCAACCGCAGCCTGCGCAATTTCACCGTGACAGTCGGCACCAACGACCAGGTCACCGGCAAGGACATTGCGGGCCTGAAAGCCACCTTGGACAAGAACAGGATCAAATACGAATATCACGAATATCCGGGCCTGCAGCACGAGATGGATGTCTGGCGGCCGTCGCTGGTGGCGTTCCTGGAACGGCTGTTCACGAAATAGTCATTGGCAAGCGGCGAGATCGCCTTGGCGGCCGGTATGCCCAAGACGGGTGAAATCGCAGCGAAAAGGCCGCAAAAGGCCGGCGGACGTGCCCGGGAGAGGGTGGGCGGCCGCCGGTTTCAGTCCGAATCGGATGGATGCGATTTTCTGTGGCGTAAAGATCGCATTCAACCTTTTTCGGTAATCTTGCATGAGTAATTGGCGCCGGCGCGGTTAGACACCCGTCGCCATGGGTGATTGTCTTGCGTACGGGTACTCATGCGTTCAATATTTCTTTCGGCAACCCTGTCGGCTCTGGTGGTTTTGGCCGGTTGCACGTCGCGTTCCAATCCGGCACCTGCGGTTGCCGATGTGCCGTCTACGGAGACGACCGGATCGATCACGCGTCCGTCGAATGTCGTGCCGCCGTCTGACGTCGGGCAGCCTGTTCCGAGGCTGAGGGCGGCGCGCCGCCCATCGGATGCCCGTGCGCCTTTGCCGGAGCCGCTGGGCTTTGCCTCGCCTTCCGTCGGCATCGGCACGCCGGTTCCGGGATCGCGGCCCGCCGTCCAGATGGCGATGATGACGCCCGAGATGCCGTCTGCCGCCCGGTCCGGCGGCGAGATCTACGGGCACCGGTTCCGCGATGCCAAGCCGATCAATTTCGGCCGATCCTCGCCCCGCAAGCTGGAAGTCCACGGCGTCGACGTATCGCGCTGGCAGGGCGACATCGACTGGGACCGGCTGCGGAGCCAGGGGGCGAACTTCGCCTACATCAAGGCCACCGACGGTGGCGATCATATCGACCCGATGTTCAAGACCAACTGGCGCAAGGCCAAGGAAGCCGGCGTGCGCCGCGGTGCCTATCATTTCTTCTACTGGTGCCGCACGGCGGGCGAGCAGGCCGACTGGTTCATCCGCAACGTCCCCCGCGAGGCCAACGCCCTGCCGCCGGTGATCGATGTCGAATGGAACGGCCAATCCGCCTGCAAGCAGCGGATTTCCCGGGCGAAGGTGCTGGAGAAGATCCAGGTCTTCGCCGAAAAGCTCGAGCGCCACTACGGCCGCCGGCCGATCATCTACACGGCCCCCGATTTCTATCGCGACAACCTGCAGGGCGAGTTACTGGATTATCCCTTCTGGCTGCGCTCCGTCGCCGCCCATCCGTCGGAGCTCTATCCCGGTCGCAAGTGGCTGTTCTGGCAATATTCCGGCTCCGGCCTCACCGACGGCGTGCGCGGCAAGATCGACCTCAACGTCTTCCACGGCAGCGGCGGCGAATGGCGTAACTGGATCGCATCGCGCTGAGTTCTGCTTCCGAGGCAATGCGTAGTGGGTTTAGTTCGGAACTCCCCCGGCAATAAGGGACGCGCTGATGCCCGCAGTTTTTCAGCGCGCGATCTTGCGCCAGTCATCCATGTCGAGCTGCGAGTAGGTGCGTTCCATGTCCCATTGCTTGCAAGCGATAAGCCATTGTTATCTATTGCAAGTCGCACTTCATCCTTGAACCCACCCGGCTACAAGCAAAAAATGGGTAATGGGAATTATGGAACTGTGCATGTTGCCAGCCGGAAAACCCGTAGCTCAAATTCGTTGGCCCACGCACGAAGCTGCCGGTAAACTATCGGACCTGCCCGGGTCGCGAACCGGGAGGCCGACACATCCGCGAAGACTCACTACAAAACCGAGACGCACTTCCGGACCCGACCGAAAAGCAATGGCGGACGCAACGCGAGGCTCGCGCAACGGCGATCTTGCGCAGCATCGGGTCAAGCGCGGGGTTCGTCAGACGGCGCACACACGCGCCGTCCAGCATTTAACCTGCGGTCCATCATGGACACATCCGAGATCACAGATGTCCGCCCGTGGAGCCCGATGCGCCCGTCTTCGACTTGACTGGCGCGCCCAATACGTCCTTGAACCAGTCGACAACACGATCGATGATGGGCGGCTGGTACCAGGTGATATCGCCATGGGCGGCGCCCTCGACCAGAACGTAGTCGACCTTGCTGCCCTTCTTCTTCAAGGCTTCATAGAGTTCCGCGCTCTGCCTTGGCGAGACGAGCGTGTCGGCACTTCCATGCAGAATGAGGAAGGGCGGCTTGTTGCCATCGAGATGGCCCATCGGACTTGCCTGCAATGCCTTTTGAGGATCGCTGCCGATCGATGCGCCCGGAAAGTCCGCAAAAGCGGGGCCGTTGAGCAACAGGGCCTCGGTCACCGCCGGTGATTGATGCACCCTATCGATCTCCTTTGGAAACCCCTCGCCTATGGTGAGAAGATTGGAGATCCCGTAAATTGTCGCGACCGCCTGAACATCGGAGGGCTTGTCGAGGAACTGTCCGGTGTCGAACGCCTTCTCGCCATTGGTCATGCCGAGCATCTGCGAAACGTAACCGCCAGCCGAATCGCCGAGCACGCCGATACGGGCAGGGTCGATGCCATACTCGCTGGCATGTTCGCGCAGGTAGCGGATGGCGGCCTTTCCGTCGGCGACCAGCGCCGGAAACGTGTTGGGTACCGTCCGGTATTGCGCCGCCGCCACCACAAATCCGGCCCGGGCGAGCGCCATCCGCATCTCGATAAATTTCCCATTGTCCGCAGACACGAAGCCGCCGCCGGGGAAATAGACGATCGCCGGCTTCAGATCATTGGTGCGGGGCACGAGCAGCGTCATCTTGAGCTGGGCCACCCCCTCCTGTTGCCTGATCTGCGTATAGACGAGGTCGCCGATCGTATCGATCTGGTCTTGCGTATCTTCGATGCGGACGACTTGCGCTCCCTCTGCGTAGCCGGGCAAGTTTGACTTGTCGTCTGCTTGGGCTGAACCGTTGACCATCATTGCTGCTCCAAAAAATAAGATGCTGAGAACCGATACGTGCGTAGTCTTCATGCGTATTTCTCCTGGCTAATGTCGGATTGATCAAATCTCCAGAGATTGAGAGGAATGGGTGCAAAACGCGGTGTGCCCGGGCGCCAGTCCCTCCCGTCGGCTCGGCTATCTCAAAGCCGGGCTGCGCTTTGCCGAGTTGATGGTTCGAAGGCTCAGCAGCAGGATGGCGATGGCCGCGATGATCGAACCGAAGCCCATCATAAGGGCGACGGTGGGGAGCGACGCTCCGTTTGCAAAGAGCAGCCCGGCAATGATCGGACTAAGGGCTGCGCCACCACGACCGACACCGATGACAAAGCCGGTGCCGCTCGCGCGGACCTCGGTCGGAAATGCCTCTGCGAATATCGCATAGAGTCCGACCACTGCGGCGTTGGTCGCGGATCCGGCGACTGCCGCAAGAATGGATAGTTGCACGAGATCTGGCGCGCTGCGTCCAAAGAGCGCCACCAGAGCCGTTGCCATCACCATGGCGCCGACCGTCAGGGTCCGCACGGCGAAACGCTTGCTGAGCAGGCTGAGGACGACCGATCCGGCGATGCCGCCGATATTGGCCCAGACCAGGACGATGCCGGCGGAGGACGGCATAAACCCCATATCCGCGACGATCTTCGGCGCCCATTTCAGGATGAAGTAGAAGGTCATGATGTGGAAGAAATAGGCAAGGGTCAGGCAGACTGTCGACGCGACCAGAGCCGGGGCGAACAATTGCATGATGCCCGGCTTCAAGCGGGTCGGATCTCTTTCCGGCAGCATGGAAATACCCTTGCGTCCCATGCGCTTCAGGACGATGTTGACGCGCTCGAGCGCGCCCGCCGGGCGGCGCTGGATGAGCCATGGCACCGTTTCCTGAAGGGTGAAATAGACGAGCGGAATGCAGCAGGCGGTCACGATCGCGCCGCTCGCGAACACGGCTCTCCAGCTGTAGTCGACCAGGAAATAGGACACGAGTGCGCCGCCGATCACGGCACCGAGCGGATAGCCGGTCGCCATCAGCGCTATCGCGAAATTGCGATGCTTGGCATTGGCATGCTCCGCAACGACCGCGTTTGTAGCGGCCAGCATGCCGCCGATGCCGAGACCGGTCAGCAACCGCCATGCCGATAGCTGCAGTATGCCCGGGGCGGCGGCGGCGAGCGACATGCCGCTGACCATCAACAACAGGCTGGACAGGATGGCGGCGCGCCGGCCGATCCGGTCGCAGAGGCCGCCGAGCCAGATGGAGCCGATCGCCATGCCGATGAGTTCCATCGACAGCACCATGCCGAGCGCCGCCCTGTCGATACCCCAATCCTTGGCGATGCCGGGCGAGGCAAAGCTGATCGAGAGGACATCGAAACCGTCCAGCGCATTCAGCAGGATGCAGAGGCCGACGGCCCAGATCTGCATCGAGCGCATCGGCGTATTCTCGAGTGTGTGTATCGGATCCTCATCCATGACTGCTCCTCCCTCAAGGTTCAAATAAAACGCCCTGGCCGTCCTCCCCGGTCACAGAACTTCTTCGTCACAGCCGCGCAGGCTGTCGCCGCACCGCGGAACTATAAGACGGTCGCACTGGGCGGGACCGGGCCCCGCGTCAATCTCCGACCGCCATCAGCGCGTCGAGCACGACGGCACCCTTTCGTCCCGGCCAGACGACGATGGGATTGAGGTCGATCTCGCGGATCGACGGTTCCGCCCGCAATATCCGGCCCAGGCGATCGACGATGTCGGCGACCGCCTCGACATCGCAACGGGCCGTGCCGCGAAAGCCGTCCAGCAGAGCAGCGCATTTCAGCTGCATGATTTCGCCGATTATCGCCTCGGGCGTGAGGTCTGGCGCAAGCAAGCGGACGTCCTTCAGGACCTCCGCCTGGACGCCGCCGAAGCCGACCAGGATAACCGGTCCCCATTCCGGATCGTTTCGCGCACCGACGATCAGTTCGATACCGCGCGGGCTCATCGTCTCCACGAGCACGCCGTCGAGCACGAGGCCTGGCCTGTTGCCGGCGATATTGGCCGCCAGTTCCGCCCAGCCGCTCACGACGGCGGCTTCGTCGGACAGGCCGACGACGACGCCTCCCGCATCGCTCTTGTGCGAGAGGTCGGCAGACTGTGCCTTGAGGACGACAGGATAGCCGACCTCGCGCGCGATCCGGCACGCTTCTTCCGGCGTTGTCGCCAGCGACCCGGTCGGGAAGACGAACCCGGCCGGCCGCAGAATGTCCTTGGACCTGAATTCCGGAATGACTGCGGCGCCAGACGGCAATGCTTCCAGGGGCATCGGCGCAGCGCTGGACTCGGCGAGATTGCGGCGGGCACACTCGTCCAGCCTGGAGACCGCCCGCAATACCCGATCCGTGGACGGAAAATAGGCGATGCCGAGATCGCGAAGGCCGTTCACATAGGCGGAGCGAATGGGCGCTCCCTCGTCCAGGCCGGCGACGATGACGGGTTTTTCCGGCTTCAGTTCCTGGATGGACCGCAGGATGGACGGAAACTTGAGGTCGCAGGTGGGCTCGTCCGTCTGGATTATGCCGAGCACGATGGTCTGGACGCGGTCGTCCCTGAGAAGGGCGGCGATCGTGCGCCGGAAAAGCTCTGGATCCACCAGGGATTGCGCCGTGAGGTCGATGGGGTTGCTGACCTGCACGAAGGGTGGCAGGGCAGCGCGAAGTTCGGTGCTTTCGTCGTCCGTCATTGGCGGTAGCCGCAGGCCGAGCGCCTCTGAAAGATCGAGCGTCAAAGCCTTGAAGGCGCCGGATTCGCCGACGACGGCCGTGCCGCCGCCGATCTTCCCGTAGCGGGCGATGAGTTCCAGGCAGTCACCGAATTCTTCGAGGGTTTCGACGAGGATGACACCCGCACGCTCGATGCTGGTCTTCATGACCTGATAGTCTCCCGCCATGGCGCCCGTGTGCGTCGCAGCCGATTGCCGTGCAGCGCTGCTGCGACCGGGATGGAGCAGAACGATCGGCTTTCCGGCAGCAAGGCATCGCCGGGCGGCCTGCAGGAAGCGCGCGGGCTTGCGAAACTGTTCGACCAGCATGCCGATGACACGGGTATGGGGATCGTCGATCAGATATTCGACGTAATCCTCGACGCCGCTTGCCGCCTCGTTGCCGGTCGAGATCGAGTAGGAGAGGCCGAGCCCCCGCGAAAGCAAGGTCGTGTCGACCACGGCGGCGATCGCGCCCGACTGGGAAACAATGGCGATGCCTGGGCGTCCGTCGAGCCGGATGTCGGGTGTCTCTATGAACGTCAGGGGAATGCCATCCACGAAGTTGACAAGGCCGAGGCAATTCGGCCCCTCGACGATCATGCCACTGCGCGCAGCGATGGCGGCGATCTCGCGCTGTTCCGCCAGCCCCTCGAGGCCACCTTCGGCAAAACCCGCCGAGAAGATCACCACCGCCCCGGTACGACGCAGGGCCAGCGCGTTCACCGCTTCCAGCACCGAAGCGCGCGGGATGGCGAGGATCGCCACATCGACGCCTTCTGGAAGTTTGCCGATGGATTCCAGGCAGGCGCGGCCGCCGATTTCAGCCCTGTTCGGGTTGACGAGAAAGATATCGCCGGGAAACCGGAGGCGATCGAGATTGGCAAGAACGGATGCCCCGAGCGCCCCGGGCTTGTCGGATGCGCCGATGATCGCCACGGACGCCGGACGAAGCAGGCGGCCGATAGCATGGCCAGGCTGGAACCGGATATCATGATCCACAGTGTGTCTCCTCCACGATGCCGCGCGTCAGAGAGACGGCGACTTATACTCCATTCGGTTGATGGGCAGCGTCGTCTCCCGGTACGACGCGCTTTGTCTCTATGCTTTCGACTTTGAGCGGTCGTAGGCGCCAAGCCCCGGCTTGTAGCTTTTCTCGTCGATGAACTGCCGAATGCCTTCCTTACGGCCTTCGTTGTCGTAGCTGTTGGCGGCCTCCTGGGCGCGGACCAGATAGTCTTCCGCTTCCTCGTAGGTCATGGTGCCGACACGCCGCACGGCATCCTTCGTGGCCTTCAGGGCGACCGGGTTCTTCTTCAAAAGGACCTCGGCAACCTCGCTGACGCGGGCTTTCAGACGATCGAGAGGCAAGGCCTCGTTGACGAAGCCCCATTCGGCAGCCGTCCGGCCGTCGATATTCTCGCCGGTCAGCGCGTGGTACATCGCGTTGCGGAAATTGGTCAGTTCGAGCGCCACTTTCGTGGCCCCACCGCCCGGCAGAATGCCCCAGTTGATTTCGGAAAGGCCGAACTTCGCCTCTTCGGCGGCAAATGCCAGGTCGCATGCAAAGAGCGGCCCGTAACCGCCGCCGAAGCACCAGCCGTTGACCATGGCGATGGTCGGCTTCTGGTACCACCGCAGGCGACGCCACCAGCCGTAACTCTCGCGTTGCGCCTTGCGTGTGCCGCGCAGGCCCTGGCTCTCGGTCTCGCGAAAATATTCCTTGAGATCCATACCGGCGGACCAGGCTGTTCCCTTGCCCGTCAGCACGAGCACGCCGACATCCTCGGAAAATTCCAGTTCGTCCAAAACCTCCATCATGCGGCGGTTGAGCGCGGGGTTCATGGCGTTGCGCTTGTCCGGACGGTTGAAAGTGACCCAGGCAACCCGGTCGATGATTTCAAATGTGACGGTGTCCTTCTCCTGGCGATCCAAATCCATGGTTATTCTCCCTGCTTGATGAACTGCCGTGAAGACAGTCGATCTCGTTGACGTCCGCCGGTTCGCACCGCAACAGACAACCTCATGATTTCAATTCGTATTTAGGCAAGCGAGCGACGCCGTTTCGGATGGCGTCAGGTCGAAAGTTGGCCGCCTGGGGTCTCCGACGCGCTCATCCGTGCGAATGTGTGCGTCGACACCTCGCTGGCGGAATGACGTGGGTTTGCCGCGATCATCATAAATCCTGAGCCTCCCGTCTCATGCTATGTTATATAGCATGACAATTTTATTTGAATTGGCAAGGGAAATTTTCTAGAAATGAGAGATGACAATCATCGAACCCGTTGAAGACCCGCAAGCCGCCATAACCAACACGCTCGACAACCACCTCGGTTACCAACTTCGGAGGGCTTCCAGCTTTCTGATGGGTGTGCTGGCGCAAAGGCTTGCTCAGATTGAGCTCACGCCGAGCGAAGCCTCCGTCATCATCTTGATCGCCAGCAACGACCGCATCACCCAAAGCGAGATCGGCCGGATCCTCGGCATAAAACGGGCCAACATGGCGCCCCTGACCGCATCTCTCGAAAGACGGGGTCTGGTCGGAAGGCAGGCAATCGGCGGAAAAGCAGTCGGCCTCACGGTCACCGAAAGCGGCAGGCAGTCTGCCGAGGATGCCGAGCGGGTGATGCTGGACAACGACCGGGAATTCTTTGGCTCCCTGTCTCCCGAGCAGCGCGAGATCCTGACCGACGTGCTGTGCCAGCACTGGAAGACTACCGATTAATTCGACGCGGAACTCTCCGAGCCCTCCAATCGCCAGCAAGCGTCGCTCCATTCTGCTGCGTCACCTGACCCGTCAATAGGGCAGACCGACATAATTCTCCGCCATCGCCGTCTCGGCGGCATGAGAGCTTGTCAGATAGTCGAGCTCCGCCTCCTGTATCCTCTGGTCGAATTCGCCTGTCCCGGGAAACCGATGAAGGATGGTCGTCATCCACCAGGAAAAGCGGACCGCTTTCCAGACGCGCGACAGTGCGGTTTGCGAATAGGCATCGAGGCCGGCATCGGAGCGCTCGTGGTAATATTCGGTGACGCCCTTAAACAGGTAATGCACGTCGCTCGCCGCAAGATTGAGGCCTTTGGCGCCTGTCGGCGGCACGATGTGAGCGGCGTCGCCAACCAGGAACAGACGACCGAAGCGCATCGGTTCTGCAACGAACGACCGGAGCGGGGCTATCGATTTTTCAAACGAGGGGCCGGTGACCACGGCTTCGGCGTGATGGGTCGGAAGCCGGCGGCGCAGTTCGTCCCAGAAGCGCGTGTCGCTCCAAGCGTTGACGTCTTCGTCGACCGCACACTGGATATAGTAGCGGCTGCGGGTCGGCGAGCGCATCGAGCAGAGGGCAAAGCCGCGCGGGTGATTGGCATAGATCAACTCGTCGAGCGGCGCGACATCGGCCATGATCCCAAGCCATCCGAAGGGATAGACCTTTTCGAAGGTCCTGATTGCGTCTTCTGGGATCGCCTTTCGGCTGGCCCCGTGGAAGCCATCGCAACCGGCGATGAAATCACAATCGATGCGATGGCTGACGCCGTCCTTGTCGTAGGTGACGTAGGGCGAGGCGCCTGCAAATTCGTGTGGACAGACATTGGCTGCGTCGTAGACGGTTCGTGCGCCGCTTGCCTCGCGTCGCGCCATCAGGTCGCGTGTCACTTCGGTCTGGCCGTAGACAATGACGCGTTTGCCACCCGTCAGCCCATGCAGGTCGATGCGGTGGTCGCGACCGTCGAATGCCAGTGAGAACCCGTCATGGGGAAGGCCTTCGGCATGCAAGCGGGCGGACGCCTTTGCCTGGTCCATGAGCCCGACAGTACCCTCTTCGAGCACGCCGGCGCGCACCCGGCCGAGGATATATTCCTTGCCGACGCGATCGACGATGACGTTGTCGATACCCGCTTCGGTCAGCAACTGGCCGAGCAGCAGCCCCGATGGACCGGAACCGATGATTGCGATTTTGGTGCGCATAATGTCCTCCCTGCTGTCTCCTCGCCCAAGTCTGGAGAGGAAAAAGCCTGGTCGCAATGGACATTTCATCCCAAAACTTGCACAAATCGAACATCAAGCGAGGAGCATGCAATGGACAGGCTCGTCCCGACCTACCAACTATACGGCGAAAAATCCGGCCAAAAGTCCGATTTCTGGCTGCATTGCGAAACAATCCCGGCACGCAGCCGTCTCCACCACTGGGAGATCCGCCCTCATCGGCACGATAACTTCTTCCAGATCTTGTACATCTTTGCAGGCTCCGGAGATGCTGTCTTCGACAGCGAAAGCCACGACATCCGGCCGGCATCGATCGTCACTGTCCCGCCAGGGCTCAACCATGCTTTTCGCTTTTCGCGGGACGTCGATGGTCTGGTCATCACCGTGCTGGCCTCGCAGATGAAGGCCGCCCCCGGCGATCGCAGCCCGCTCGGCGCGTGGCTGGGACAGCCGCACCTGATCCGTCTCGAGCCGGAAAACGAGGATGCGGCCTATGCGGCCAGCAGCCTGCTACGACTTGGGGAAGAATTTGCTGGCCAGCGCGCCGGGCGCACCGAGCTGCTGGATGCCTACCTGACCTCAGCCCTGCGACTGAGCCTGCGCATTTCGCTGGTCGAGCAGGACGAGCGCCGGGAGATGGATGAGGGGGAAAGCCGGATGGAGAGGTTGAACGGCCTCCTCCAGCAGCATCTGCGGTCGCACAAGCCGGCCGCCTTCTACGCCGATGCGCTGGGCATTTCGCCGACCCATCTCAACCGCGTCGTCCGCCGGATGACGGGGCAGAGCGCGCACGAACTGATCGCCGGCAAGCTCCTCGACCTCGCAAAGCGTGAACTCGTCTTCACCTTCGGCAGCATCCAGGAAATCGGCTACCGGCTCGGCTTTGCAGACCCCGCCTATTTTTCGCGGTTCTTCCTGAAACGCACCGGACAAACGCCGCGCAACTGGCGGATTGCCGCGCAACGGAAACTCGGTGGCGAGGAGCACAACGAACCATAGCGGGAGCACCGTTAACAGGCCGCGTCGCGTCTCGATCCGCCTTCCGCCGCCCTTATCACCCTCTCCTGGCATGCGAGTTCCACGAGGGTCTGGAGATGCCGGACCTCGACCCGCCAATCCCTTATGCAATCATAACCGCGAGGTTATGCATTCTGCAAAAAATATCATTTTACTTAACCAGATGAAATCGACAATCTCGCTGCGGAGGAGATTTTCGGTGCAATTTGCTGACATCCACAAAACCACGATCCAGCGGTTCCTTCATGGCGCGCCGGTCTATACCGGCCTCCGTAAGATGAGGGTCGAGCGGGCTGACTACGGCAACATGCCGACGCGCCAACCCGACACCCTGCGGCTTGCTGGCAACGCCGGCAGCAGGTGCTTGCCCGGCAGATGGCGATGAGCGTGTCGGCAGTAAGATCACTTCGCTTGGCCGCGCAGGGACATGGTCTGAAATAGCCTTTGCCGTGATTTCCTCTGCCGGACAGCTCACGGGTTCACCGGCGCCAATCTCCCCATCGACGCAGGCTGGAGACTTGCAGCAACATCGATGTCTACGGCCTTAAGCATTCTTTATCAGGAGAGATCGCTATGACAATTTCGCTTCTCATAAACGGCGTGGATCGCCCAGCGGCCAGCGGCCGGACTTATGATCGCATGGACCCCTTTCTGGGAAATCTCGCCAGCCGCTCGGCTGCCGCCGGCCTCGACGACGTGGCCGCTGCAGTCGAGGCTGCCGCGAACGCTTTCCTGTCCTGGTCGAAAACCGGCCCCACATTTCGGCGCGGCATCCTTCTGAAAGCCGCTGACATCATGGACTCCAAAGTCGCGGAATTTACCAGGCTGATGATTGAGGAGACGGGGGCAACGGCACCCTGGGCGGGCTTCAACGTCATGCTGGCCGCCAACATCCTGCGTGAGGCAGGCGCGATGACGACCCAGATTTCGGGAGAGGTCATCCCCTCGGACAAGCCGGGCACGCTTGCCATGGCGGTTCGGCAGGCGGCAGGCGTTTGCCTGGCGATCGCCCCGTGGAACGCTCCGGTCATTCTTGCAACCCGCGCGATCGCCATGCCGATCGCTTGTGGCAACACAGTCGTTCTCAAGGCATCCGAACAGTGCCCCGGGACCCATCGCCTCATCGCCACGGCCCTCACCGAAGCAGGCCTGCCACCCGGCGTCATCAACGTCATCACCAATGCCCCCGATGACGCAGCCGAGATCGTCGCTGCGCTCGTGGCGCACCCGGCCGTCAAGCGGGTGAACTTTACCGGCTCGACGAAGGTCGGAAAGATTATCGCCAAACTTGCTGCAGAACATCTGAAGCCGGCCCTGCTCGAGCTCGGTGGGAAGGCACCCCTGATCGTCCTGGACGACGCCGATATCGACGGTGCCGTCAACGCCGCGATCTTCGGCGGCTTCATGAACCAGGGACAGATCTGCATGTCTACGGAGCGGATCATCGTGCATCAGGCGATCGCCGACGCATTCGTGGAGAAGCTCGCGGCCAGAGCCGCCGCCCTGCCGGCGGGAGACCCACGCGGCCACGTGGTCCTCGGCTCGCTCATCAGCCTCGACGCCGCCGAAAAGATGGACGGTCTGATTGCTGACGCCGTCGCCAAGGGTGCAAGGCTTGTGGCCGGCGGCACCCGCTCCGGTACCGTCATCGAGGCGACATTGCTCGATCACGTCACGTCCGATATGCGCATTTACAGCGAGGAATCCTTCGGACCGGTGAAGCCCATCATCCGCGTTGCCGACGAGGAAGAGGCGATCCGCGTTGCCAACGATACCGAGTACGGCTTGTCATCGGCAGTGTTCAGCCGCAACATACAACGTGCGATGCTCGTCGCTGCCCGTGTCGAATCCGGGATCTGCCACATCAACGGGCCGACCTTGCACGATGAGGCGCAGATGCCGTTTGGTGGCGTAAAGGGAAGTGGCTACGGACGCTTCGGAGGAAAGGCAGCGATCGCCGAATTTACCGACCTGCGCTGGATCACCATCGAGGACTCGGCCCAGCACTACCCCTTCTAGCGCGATCAAGACCGCAACCGCAGGCCATCCGCCCTGCAGCCGCCATATCCAAGCCGGTTGCTGAACCGTCAAAGGACGATCCGGCAACCGAAACAGATTTCCGACCTCCTGTCGGAAATTCCCGCGCTTAACGAGCATCGCCCCTGAAGGGGCGATGCGCTTGGCCTGCTCACCGTCCTGACCGCGCGGTTACCGCTCTGCATGGATCTGCCGATCGTGGCGCGCTGCGCTGCATCCTGAAGGATCCTGGTTTCTAGCCGGCGCCCCTCACCCGGGCGCTGAATGCGTGCGGTCTGGCTGTTTGTCCGGGCATTTGATCGTATGCGTGGACTTTCGCGGCACACAAATCCCACATGTTGCCCTTCTCAGTGGTTCGCGGTCACAGGCGGCTGCCGGCTTGTACACGGCAGGGACGCCGGCGGGGCGCATCAGCCCTTACGCGCTTGGGACATTTCCGGTACCGGTGGGTTGAAATTCCTCATGCGGAGACAACCATGCATCCGGCCGAAACGTTCGAACTGGTATTCACCCTGCTCCTCGCGATCCTTGCCCTGCATTGGTTTGCCGAGCGCGCCAGGCTGCCGCCTTCGGTCGCCCTTCTCGTCGGTGGTGGCGCGCTTGCCTTCCTTCCCGGGCTGCCGATGATCGAGCTGGATCCCGAGCTGGTTCTCGTGCTCTTCCTGCCGCCTCTTCTGATGGACGGTGCCTTCTACACCGCCCTCGCCGCATTCCGGCGCCACAGCGCCGGCATCTTGTCCCTGGCGGTCGGAGCCGTGGTCTTTACCACTCTCGTGGTGGGGGTCGTCGTGCATTGGCTGGTTCCCGAACTGCCCTTTGCAGCCTGTTTCGCCCTGGGTGCGATTGTTTCTCCACCGGACGCCGTGTCGGCACGGGCGGTGCTGCAGCGGGTCAAACTCCCCCGGCGGCTGACCACCCTGCTCGAGGGCGAAAGCCTCCTCAATGATGCCAGCGGCCTGGTGCTCTTCCGCTTCGCTGTGGCGGCGGCCTTGACCGGAAGCTTCGACGCCGTGGACGCGAGCCTGCAGTTCGGGTTCCTCGCCATTGGCGGTGTCGTGGTCGGAGCGGTCGTCGGTGGGGCCTGGACCCTTCTCCTTCGACGGCTCGGCGACGAGACCCTGATGATCCTTGCATCCCTGATCCTCGGCTGGGCCGCCTATCTGGCTGGAGAAGCGCTCCACGTATCCGGCGTCATCTCCACCGTCACCGCGGGTCTGGTCTTCGGCTGGTACCAGCATGTCGTGTTTACCGCGAGCGTGCGCATCCGCGCCGGCGCCTTCTGGCACGTCATGGTGTTCCTGATGGAAGCCATGATCTTCATCCTCATCGGCCTGTCGCTGCGCGGCGTGCTGGAGCGCGTCGGCGGCTTCGAGACCGTGCTTTCCACCATGACGGTGCCGATCGTCGGCGTGGTCGTCGCAATGACCCTGGCGCGATTCGTCTGGATCTTCGGCTGCGACGCCATTCTGGCGCTGCTCAACCGGATGGGCATCGCCACGGACGATCCGTTGGGCGCAAGAGCCGCGACCGTGATGAGCTGGGCCGGCATGCGCGGTGTGGTGACGCTTGCCGTTGCACTCACCGTCCCGGAAACCATGCCAGGCCGCGACCTGATGCTGGTTGCCGCCTTCGCCGCCATTCTTTTCACCGTTCTCCTGCAAGGGACGACGCTCGGGCTCGTCATCCGCACAGCGCGGCTCTCCGATCGCGACCTGCACCCGGCATTGAACCTTGCCCAGGCGGAAGCGGCCGTTGCGGCAGCCCAGCTCGTCACCGTCCGGTCGCTCGCCTATGCATCAGACGGAACGCTTGCCCATCCCCGACTGCTCGAGGGCTTCCAGCGACGCTCCGACCAGGCGTCCCAGAATGCGGACAACCGAGACACGTTTGTCGGCGAGATCACGGCGCATTACGACCTCGTCCTCGACGCCGTGAAGGCAGGTCGGCTCGAACTCGTGCGCCTTCACCGCGCCCACCAGATCAGCGACGCGACACTGCATGACCTGGAGCGGGATCTGGACCTGGAGGAGCTGTCGGCGACAGCCGCGAAGGCGGTCTGACGTGGGGCTTCCGGCAATCGCATCCGTCCAAGCCGCTGGACATAGCATCCCGGTCGTCGATGGCGGCGCGTCAAACCGGATCGCTTGAGCAGTCTTCGTGCCCATGTCGGACCCGGATTATGAAAACGCTTGCTGTTTCTTCGATCCGATCGGCTGATATTGGCAAAGTGATTGTCATGGAATTGTTTTCGACCTGATCCAGGACAATCTCCCGATAGCAGGCATCAAGTTATTTCGCGGGCCCGACATCGTCCTTTTCGTTTCCATCCTGATGGAATTTGTTTTCACGGCGCGTGCCGAAAAGCCTTAGCGTTTCGAGATGCTCGCGCTGTGCACGATAAAACGTCGTCAGGAATACCAACTCCCGGCCGGACTTGACGGGCTCCCGGTAGTCGATCTTCCGGGCGATCGTTCGGGCGATCTTTACGATTTCCTGATCCTTGGAGCTCTTTGCCGGGTCACGCAGAATGTCTTCGAGCGTCTGAAGCTCGTATTTTCCGTATACGTCGAGATGCTCAGGCAGGAAATCGAACTCCGACGACTGGATCGTCGGTGCCGAAATCGCAAGGTCCGATAGCAGCACGGAGCGTGGAGCGTCCACCACCAGGGTGCCTGCAATCATGTCCCCGAGCCGTTGTCGGCGCCTGTTGGCGAGGGGTATGATCAGGATCACCAGAACCCAGCCTATAGCCAAACCGATTTCCCACGCGGACATCGCGATGGCAGCAAAAAGCAAACTGATCGGAGTGAAAATCTCCACCTCTTTCAGGAGGTTTCTTGCGGTGACCTGGTGTGGAGAGAGGCGTCGGCCGCTGATGTTGACAACGCGAATGCCTGTTATCCTTTTTCCGAGCGTTCGCCCGTTCCAGACGAGTTCTGAAAGGATGTAATAGGGAGTGCGTATCAGGAACGCCGTCAGAATGAACAACGTCGTTGCGGCCTGGAGAGGCAGGAAGCCACCGAATATGATGGCCGAAGCACAGACGAACACCAACAGAAAGGTAAAGATCAGGTCGAGGCATTGCGCGCCCAGGCGTGTTCCGAGCGAGGCAATTGCGAAATTGATCGGCACGCCTTCCGGCGGGATGAATTGTTCGACGCGCCTGTCGCCCTCAAAACGCTGGCTCATCATACCGGCCCTGGCACAGTTTGGTTTCCGCGGCCTGCGAAAATCAGCCAGCTCGCCCAGAGTAAGCCCATACCCCATCCAATGATAAGACGGAGGGTCGGATCCTGGATGAGCTGTCGGAGAAATCCTTCGATGAACGCTGCCACCACCAGCATCAGGGCCGCAAGAATGACAAGCTTGACAGCATCCCGCCCCTGATGGCGCAGTGCTTCCCTGCGGCTTCGCTGGCCGGGCAAGAGCACAGCCAGTCCAAGCCTTGCGCCACCCGCACAGGCAATGGCAACCGCTGCAAGCTCGGTAACGCCGTGGATCGAGAGCCAGGCAAAGACATCGTAACCCAGCCCTTTCTGCTGGAACATCGCGAAGAACGCGCCCAGCATCAACCCGTTGTAAAAGGTGAGGACGAAGCTCGGTATCGACAGGAAAACACCCAGCGCAAAGATAAAGACGACGATCGACGTGTTGTGCGAGAAGAGGAATGTGGAAAACGTGGCCAGCTTGTCGCCACTGTGTCGCTCGTCGCCATAAATTGTCGAGCGGAGATATTCGGCTGAGGCATCGGGCGTCCGCTGATCGGCCATTCCCGGAGGCACAAACGTATATGTCCAGTTGGGATCGCTGGCGGACAGCTTGTAGCCGGCCAACGCTCCGAGGATAAGTGCCAGAAAGCCTATCAGCAGGGGAAGAGCCGATCGACGCACGGCCTGGGGAATTCCATGGGTCAACAGACGGGTCGTCAAGCCAACCAGGCTTTCCTGCGGGGCATAGACAACCAGGTAAGCCCGCGCACACAGACTTTCCAGATAGTCGATCAGGGCGCGATCCAGGGAAATGTCGCGTGCCACGCTCAAGGAGTTCATCGACTGTCTATATCCCGCCGAGAGACCAATGACCTCGTCATAGCTCAAGGCCGCAGCACCCCCTTTTTCAGCACGCGTGACGAGTTCGTCCAGGCGGCGCCAGTGAGACTCCCGCTCGATGCGAAATCGCGCAGAACGGAAAAGATCATTTTGCATCACGCCGGCGTTCACCGTCGCATCCAACTCTATGCTGTCGCCGTTGACCATGTCCCTCATATCATCTCACGCGCTTTGATTTCGATGTAGCGAGCCACGAGGTCGGTGGTCAGCGCTTCCGGAGTGCTGTCGAGACAAACGACGCCGAGGCGCGCCAGCTTTTCGAGGACCGCCCGTCTTTCCTGCAGGACCTGGCGCGCTGCGACGGAACGGGCCACATTGTCCAGGCTCAGTTCGCCGGGCTCCGTCAGCGCGGTGAGCACCGGGTCTCGCAAGGCAACGTAGACAATGAAGTGATGTCGGGCCAGAACCTGGATATTCTCCATCATCAGCTCCGCCGTGATGCTGTCGACGAAGTCGGAAAATATCACAACCAGCGAACGCCGCCTCAGCCGCCCGGATAGATGGGTCAGCCCCAGCGTATGGTTGGTTTCCTGTGTTTGATAATGCAGGTGGGAGCATAGCAACTGCAGACGCCGAAATGCGGATCTTCCCGGTGTGGCAGGCAAAAAGGAACGGGGACGGCTGTCGAAGCTGTAGAACCCGACCAGGTCGCCAGCAAGCCCTGCCGCCCAGCACATCGCCAGCGCCGCATTGATGGCACGATCGAGCTTCGGCAATCCGTCCAGCTGTTCGGCCATCAGCCGCCCGGAATCGACGCACAAGATGATCTGGTGGTTCCGTTCAGCCCGCGTCTCCCGCACAACCAGACTGCGCATGCGGGCCGACCGTTTCCAATCGATGCTGCGCGAATCCATGCCCGACGCAAACTCGCGCAACTGATGGAACTCTGACCCCTCGCCGCGCTGCCGAAAATTTTTCTGCCCGCCTTCCAGCGGAAGAATCTGGGTCTGGATTGCCCCCGACAACACCGGCGATATGTCGGGCACGACGGCGATGTCTTTCTTGACCGGCAGACACACGATGATGTCGAGGAGCTTCAGCCGGGATGGCCATTTCAGCCACAGGCTATGGATGGCGTATTCTCCCCGTCGCGTCAGGCGAATGTTCCGGAGAAACCTGGTGCGCTCGGTGCCGGTATCTGTTGTGGCACCCGCCGAACTGTTTTCAACGACAAGTTCGGGAGACAGATCGAGGCGCATTTCGATCCTGGAAGGCAATCTGCGCTTCCGTGGCGATATGTCGACGGCGAACGCAACCGTTTGGCCGACAAAGCCCTGTGAAGGTAGATCGATTTCGATGTTCATCCGTCGCGAGAAAGCCGATAGGACGAGATCACCGACTGTCACGGCCAAAAGCGCCAGCCACGCGTAGACCAGCAGCAGACCCATGGCAGGCCACCATACGCTGATGATGACCGTCACTGCGGTGAGTATCAGGACAAGAGCGATCAGGCGTGACGACGGCCGCATCTAACGGGGCGCATCCGTGCGATTCTGGATATTGCGGAGCACTTCACTGGGCGTTCGACCGTCCACTTCGGCAGCCGGTGAGAGCACGATGCGGTGACGCAGCGCTGGTACCAGCAGCGCCTGTACATCATCGGGGAGCCCATAATCGCGCCCTTCGAAAGCAGCCCGCACCCTGACAGCCGAGGCAAGAGCATCGGCAGCGCGCGTGGACGCACCATGAAGAATGTCGGGATCTGAGCGCGTCGCCCGAACGAGGTCGACGACATAGGCGAGAATGGCGTTGTCGAGGTGAATCCCGTCGATCAGAGCCCGGCCTGCGGCAAGCGTCTCGCTCGAGACGAGCGGAAGAATGCCGGCTTTGCTCAGATCGGATTGCAGGGCTTGCCCTGCATGTTTGGCGAGAATAGCCATTTCAGTGTCGCGGTCAGGAAAATCCACGATGAGCTTGAAGAGGAAGCGATCGAGCTGGGCCTCTGGGAGAGGATACGTGCCCTGCTGCTCGATCGGGTTCTGCGTGGCAAGCACGAAGAAATCCGACCCGAGTGAAAAGTCGACGCCGTCGATCGTGACGACGCGCTCGTTCATCGCCTGCAGCAAGGCTGACTGCGTCTTCGGCGGTGCGCGATTGATTTCATCGGCGAGCAGGATGTCCGTGAACACAGGCCCCTTGGTCAACTGGAACTGATTGGTCTGGAAGTTGAAGAGGTTGATGCCGAGAACGTCGCCGGGCATCAGGTCGGGCGTAAACTGGATACGACGGAATTCCAGATCCATCACAGCAGAAACGGCGCGGGCGAGCAGCGTTTTGGCCGTTCCGGGAGGGCCTTCCACGAGGCAATGGCCGCGCGAAAATATCGAGATCAAGACGAGGTCGATAAGCGCGTCTTGCCCTTGCACCGCCTTGCAGATTTCGCCCCGAACGGCGGCGATCAGATTGCGAAATTCACCTAGATCCAAAATCGGTGCTCCCTAATAAACTTCTGAACGTGACGAGATTGCGGTGCAGATCTGACCGCGACATGACATGCCCTTGTTCGATCAGTGTCTGGGCCGCTGCCTGCATGGCAAGCGCCAGTGGCGGATCACGGCGTGCCAAGCGTTGAAACATGCGCTCTATGCCGGCCGGATTTCCAGCGGTCGATCCGAACAGCAGTATCGCCTTATCGGCAAGCAGGTGCTGTACGAACTGCGCGATCATGCGACCGTCATTGCCCGAAAGGCGCAGCAGTCGCGCGGTCGCTTCGATCGACGCCGTCTTCGAGATTTCGAGTTTGTTTGCGTCTCCATCCAGAGGCGGCCCAAATCGATAGGCTCCCCGCCAGAGACAGACCAGCGCGATGAGCAGGATTGCCGCCCAGATGACCGAAAGAGGATAGGCAAAAAATCGCTTCAGATCCGTGGCGGACCGCTCATAGGTCCTGCCCTCGTCGACCGGCTTCTCACTGTCCAGCAGTTGCCCGCTGGTATCGAGATAGACCGGCCGCGTCTCGCCGCCCCCACGAAGGCTCTTGATGATCGACACGGCAAAAGCCGCGTTGTCGACCTGAGCCAGACCGTGATTGTTCAACAGGTCAGGATCTGCCAGGAGATAGAAGGTCGCCTCGTCCTCGCAATGGATGAGCAACGCGCCTGCCGGCATCCCGACAAGCTCCTTGCATTGGCTTGGGATAGTAGAGCGGTCGAACAACTGCGCCCGATAAAGGGCAAGTTTTTGCGACGGGTCCTGCCCTATCTTCACTTGTGCTTCCGTAAATTCCGGCCCCAGTCGCTTGAGATAGAGATCCGAAAGATCGATCTCTGCGAAATCGTTGTAAATATCGGACAAGGGAACAAGTCCGAACTCGCGTGCGATTTCATCCTTCGCGACGCTCATGTTCCATTTTGGCAAAACGATCAGCGTCGGGATTCCGTCGAAACTCTCCGTATCGACCCAGGAGCCCAGGCGGCGATCGCCTTTTCCATCGCTTGCACGATTGCCGCTACTCTCGGCTTGCGACGGCGGCAGGGGGAGGATGTGCAAAGAGACTTCGGATAGCGAACGCTTGATGTGTACGTCCGACCGCACGACAGGGACACCCTTGGCTTCCAGCCATAGCTGGAGACCGTTGCTGCCCAGAGGTGAGCGATCGAATTCGCCGTCGCTGAACGATCCGAACATCGCCCAGGCTGCAAGCGCAAGCAGCAGCCCTCCGAACAGCAAGAAGCCAGCGTTACGCATTGGCCAACTCTCCGACCGAGAGAAAGTCACGCGCCGTGGCGAGAAGGACCGCAAACTGACTTTCCATCAGCTCGCGACCACCGTAGTGAACGAGTTCTGCCTCCGTCAGCAGACCTTCAAGCCGGTGCCGACCCGGCATGGTCTGCGGCAGACGACCCAGAACCGCGCGCTCGGTGTCAGAGCGTAAAAGCCTTGTGCCGGTTGCATCCGCAGCGTGGAGCAGGCAGTGCCTCAGAAGCAGGATAAGCGCTTGCCGTCGGTCTTCCATCGCTGAAATCCTTTGCAGGAACTCGTGTGGCCGTTCGTCTCCTTCATTGGCCGAGGCGTGCCAGCTTTCGGGAATTTCCCCCTGTCGTTGCTTCAACTGGCGGGGAGCCGCAGATAGCAGGACACCGCCATTTCCGAACCGCATCCACAAGCCGATGACCGCCCCGACCCCGACGAGCACCAAGACAATGGCGAGCGGCCCGTCCACGATCGGCTGCCGTGGAGTGAATGGCTTCCGATCGGGAGGCAACTCGGAACGCGGGGCTTTTGCAGTATCCGCGTAGATAAGTTTGCAACGCAGGCCGTTTCGCAGACATTGCGAGAGGTATTCAGCATTCGTGGGGCGGCCGCTCTCCTGAGGCAGCGGTTCACCTTCACCCTGCGCCGAGACCGGCTGAAAGCGGGCCGCGGACGCGAGCGAAAGGGCCAAGATCAGCAGGCAAACCCGACGCTTCAGCATACCCTAGGCAAATACTTCTGCCCTCGCTTCGGGACGCAATGGATCCGGGCCAAATTTATTTGGCCCTACATCACCTTTAAGAACAGTGATGACCAGAATTGCAATAGCTGAGATGAACCCAAGGTAAGGAACTGCATTCAAGACAAAAAGCAAGAGCAACCACCAACCGGACTTATTGCGATCATGGAAGCGGCGAACCTGTAGAGATAGTGACGGCAAAAACATCGCGATCGCAAATAAACCAACGACGACCGCCAAGGCAATAAGAACCGGCGAAGTTCCTTCTTGCCCCTTCGACATAGCGCCCACGACGCCGGCCAACAAAGCCCCTACGAGCATTACGGACCAGTAAAATAGCTGGAACCACCAGAATTCCGAGCGAGAAGCTCGGCCGGAAAACGTCACATATTTTTGTTTTACTACCGTTCGAACCGCCTCAGAAAATCCCATTCTTCCCGGTCTCCATTTTCATGATGCAGGAGCTACCGCAGACAAAACCCCAATGTTGTCCTGATGAAAAGATGTGCCCCGCATAACATGAAGATACAGATGGACAACGATATTGCAATATGTGAATCACTCGCAAGCTGTTGAATTCGCGATAAAAGTAGGCTTCGCGCAGATTATTTGAAATCTAACTTCAGGCATGCGCCCCTTGCTTGATCCTGTCTCAGATAAGATTTACCAGCGACTGATTTCGGCATTATCCGGCAATCAATGCTTGGCGCAGAGTAGTTCGTTCGCGCGACAAGTGTGATCCCAACCTAAATGCCGGTTGGCGTGTTTTCGTCGATCCCGCTGCTTTTGGGCGGCGGCAATTTTCTTGGATGCAATCGCAAGAAACCTTCAGGCATCCGGCGATGTGCTAAACCTGCGCTCTTCTAAACACCCGATCGGCCGTACTCCACGTGATTTTCGATCGATGATATTTCCGCAGGTTTTGCAGCCGTTCAACGATGCGACCGTGCTTGCTATCGATGCGCCGGACTGCGGCCGGATTGTAGAAGCAAGCGGTTTCGCAAGTCATGGAGAGGGCATCAGGCGCACCTTGTCAGTCGACGGAAGCGTTCGACACCTGTATCTTGGCAGCACCGAATTGGTCGAGGACCCCGCCGATTTGGCGATCGAACGTCAGCCGCCACGTCAGGCCCCTGCCCCGCGATAGACGTGCCGTCACCTCGCCCTGCCATTGCCGTCATCCGTCTTGGAAAGTGTCATCCGATATGCCTGTCATGGAAAGCATTGCGGCGGGAGCCGACGAACTCACCGCCATCCGACGCGATCTTCACCAGCACCCCGAAATCGGCTTCGAAGAGGTCCGAACCTCGGCGATCGTTGCGGAACGGCTCGAAAGCTACGGGGTCGAGGTCCATCGGGGCATCGGCAAAACCGGGGTGGTGGGGATCGTCAGGGGGCTCAAGGGCGAAGGCAGGACGATCGGTCTGCGCGCCGACATGGATGCGCTGCCGATGGAGGAGCGTACCAACCTCGCCTATGCATCGAGGAACCCCGGTCGTTTTCACGGCTGCGGCCATGACGGCCATACGACCATGCTGCTGGGGGCTGCCCGCTACCTCGCAGAGACCCGCGCTTTCGCCGGCACGGCGGTGCTGATCTTCCAGCCGGGCGAAGAGGGCTGCGGCGGCGCGCGCGCCATGCTCGCCGACGGATTGTTCAGCCGCTTCCCCTGCGACGAGATCTACGCGCTTCACAATTCTCCGAAGGACGATCCTTACCGTATCGGCATCAAGCCCGGCCCGGCGATGGCCGGTGCCAATTTCTTCGACATCCGCATCCGCGGCCGGGGAAGCCACGGCGCCCACCCCGAATCCGCGCGCGACCCCATCATTGTCGCAACGGCACTCGTCCAGGCGCTGCAATCGATCGTCAGCCGCAATGTGAGCGCTCTGAAGCAGGCTGTTCTTTCCGTCACTCAGGTTCATTCCGGCAGTGCCTATAACGTCGTGCCGGAGGATGCCGTGATCTCGGGGACGGTGCGCTTTCTGGACCGTGACGTGAACGATCTCATGCGCGAGCGCATACGGGAGATCTCCGCCGGCATGGCTCTGTCCTTCGGCGTCGAGATCGATGTGGACATCCGCAATGTCTTCGATGTTCTGACGAATACCGAAGATCTGGTCGAAGGATTCATGGCGGCTGCCCGCGACATCGTCGGCGACGATCAGGTCTATCTGAAGACAGAGCCGGTGATGGGGAGCGAGGACTTCGCCGATATGCTGCATGCCTGCCCCGGAGTGTACTGCACCGTCGGCCATGCCGGCACGGTGCCGGTTCACAATCCGGCGTTCATCCTGGACGACGGCATCCTGCCGGTCGGTGCAAGCCTGCTCGCACGCATCGTCGAGCGGCGGCTGCGCGCAGCAGACCTCTGAATGCCAACGAAACCCCTGGTCGCGGGAGACCGGTAAATCGGTTTTCTCGACGCAATGGCACATAAAATCAAAATTGCAATTTGGCGAAGGACAAAATTAAGTCGACCCCGGAAATGAAATCAAAAAGGGGACCACAATGGGAATGAAACTGTCACTCGCCGGCGCAAGTACTGCAATCGCCCTGCTGCTTGCCAACCAGGCCTTCGCACAGACTGCCGAAGTCATGCACTATTGGACGAGTGGCAGCGAAGCCGCAGCCATCAAGGTCATCGCGGACGATGTCGCCAAGAAGGGCGGCACGTGGAAGGATAGCCCCGTCACCGGCTACGAAGCGGCCCGAGCCGCCGTTCTCAGCCGCGTTGCGGGTGGCGATGCCCCGACCTCGATGGTCGTCGACCTCGGCGAAATCAAGCCGCTGGTCGAAGAAGGCATCCTCGCGCCGATCGACGATATTGCCGCCACCAAGGGCTGGCAGACATTTCTTCCCAAGCTGCTCGTCGACAAGGCCAGCGTCGACGGCCACCTTTACGCCGTTCCGATCGATATCGGCACTGCCAACTGGATGTGGTACTCCACCAAGGTCCTCAGCGATGTCGGCGTCAAGGCTCCGACGACCTGGGACGAATTCTTCGCTGCAGCCGACAAGATCAAGGCCAAGGGTTATATCCCGCTCGCCTTCGGTGGCCAGGCCTGGCAGGAAGCGCTGGTGTTCCGCTCGATCATGATCGCCACCGGCGGCAACAAGTTCTACACCGACGTCTACACCAAGCATGACGTGGCCGCCGCCGGCGGTCCGTTGATGGTCAAGTCCTTCGAGACCTTCGGCAAGCTGCGTGGCTATGTCGACGACGGCAACACCAACCGCAACTGGAACGATGCCACCAACATGGTCATCACCGGCAAGGCCGCCATGCAGATCATGGGCGACTGGGCCAAGGGCGAATTCCGGGCTGCCGGCATGACCCCCGGCAAGGAATACGGCTGCGATCTCGCTCCCGGCACGAGCGGCGTGTTGAACATCGTTTCCGACGCTTTCGTCTTCCCCGTCGGCGACAAGCCGGAACAGGTTGCAGCACGCAAGCTTCTCGTCGATGTCATGATCTCGCCGGAAACGCAGGTGGCGTTCAACACGGTCAAGGGCGCCTTGCCGGCGCGGATCGACGTCAACCTGGCAGATGCCGATATCTGCACGAAGAAGGCGGCCAGCCTCCTCAAGGACCCCAACGCCCTGGCCCCGAACGCCGAACTCTCCTTCACCAGCGAGACGGTCGGCGCCATCAAGGATCTCGTCACCCAGTTCTGGAGCACCCCGTCCATGACGCCGGCCGATGCAGCCAAGCAGTACGCCGATATCGTTTCACGGAACTGATCCCAGCCGTTACTGTCTGCTGCCCCGGCACCTTTGCCGGGGCAGTCTTGTCAATGAGTTGCGATAGCGACGAACGGGGATGACCCATGTTTAAAAAGAACCTGGCAGCCAAGCTGACGCTTCTGCCAAGTGCAGCGGTGATCGCCGTTTGCTTCTACGGCACGATCCTCTGGACGCTCTATATCTCGCTCACGCATTCGACGATGCTGCCGAACTACAAGTTCTACGGCTTCGGCCAGTATGCCACGCTTTTGTCCATGCCGCGCTGGCACACGGCATTCGCCAATATGCTGATCTTCGGCGGCCTGTTCATCGCGGGTTCGCTGGTCATCGGCACGACGCTGGCGGCGCTTCTCGACCGAAACGTCAAGGCGGAAGGCCTCTTTCGCATCTTCTTCCTCTATCCGCTTTCGATGTCCTTCGTCGTCACCGGCCTTGCCTGGCAATGGCTTCTGAACCCGACAACCGGCATCGAGGCCCTGGTGCGCAGCTTCGGCTGGCAAAGCTTCGAGTTCAATTGGTTGGCAAGCCCGGAAAAAGCGATCTACGCCGTGTCGATTGCGGCGATCTGGCAGTCCTCCGGCCTCGTCATGGCGATCATGCTGGCGGGGCTCCGCGGCATCGATACGGATATCTGGAAGGCCGCCAAGATAGACGGCATTCCGGTGTGGCGCTCCTATGTCAGCATCGTGCTGCCCATGCTGCGCCCGCTGATCCTGACCTGCGTCATCCTTTTGGCGACCGCCGTGGTCAAGAGTTACGATCTCGTGGTCGCCATGACCGGCGGCGGTCCTGGTATCAGCACCGACGTTCCCGGGAAGTTCGTGGTGGACCTGCTGTTCCAGCGCGCCAACATCAGCACGGCGGCAGCCGCGGCTATCCTGATGCTGGTCACGGTCATCTGCGCGCTTTCTCCCTACGTCTTTATCGAACTCAAGAGGCAGAAGCGATGACTGCGACCCCACTCGCCCCATCCGGCCCATCGGTGGTCTATGCCGTGCCTCGCGCCAGCAGCGCGCGACCTGGCCGCATCCTCCTCTACGTCATCCTGTCGCTGGCGCTGGTTTACTACGCGATCCCGCTGCTCCTGGTGATCTCGACATCGCTGAAGACCGCCGACGAGCTGCGCACCGGCACGATCTTCACTCTGCCCCGGAGCCTCAATTTCGATGCCTGGACGAAAGCCTGGCTGACGGCCTGTACCGGGATCGAATGCAACGGGATCCACGGCAACTTCTGGAACTCAGTAGAGATCGTCGTGCCCAGCGTCATTTTCTCGATCCTGTTCGGAGCATTGACGGGTTTCGCACTGTCGCAGTGGCAATCGAAACTCAGCCGCATCATGCTGCTGTCGCTGATGCTGGGCGCCTTCATCCCCTATCAGGTCATCCTCTATCCGCTTGTCCGAATCTTCAGCACCATCGGCCTCTACGGCACGCTGCCGGGGATCATCCTGATCCACATCATCTTCGGTCTTCCCTACATGGCCCTGCTGTTTTTCAACTTCTACCAGGGCGTACCGCCGGAGCTTTCCAAGGCGGCAAAGATGGATGGGGCGGGCTTCTTCACGATCTTCTTCGAGATCATGCTGCCCATGTCGGTCAACGTGCTGGTCGTCGCCATCATCATGCAAGCGACAGGCATTTGGAACGATTTCCTGCTGGGACTGATTTTCGCCGGGCGGGATCACCTGCCGATCACGGTACAGCTGAACAACATCGTCAATACAACGACAGGCGTCAAAGAATACAATGTGAACATGGCCGCGACTTTCCTCACCGCGTTGCCGCCGCTTCTCATCTACATTCTTTCCGGCCGCTATTTTGCGCGCGGCCTCGCCGCCGGCGCGGTGAAGGGCTAATGAAATGACTCAGATCTCCGTTATCGAAGCGAACAAGTCCTTCGGGTCGCAGCATATTCTTCGCGACATCAACCTCTCGGTCGCCAGCGGCGAGTTCATCGTCCTGCTGGGATCCTCGGGCTGCGGTAAGTCGACGCTGCTGAACGTCATCGCCGGACTTGAGGAGCTCGACACGGGCAAGATCATCGCCGGCGACATGGACGTGACAAATCTCGATTCCAGCCGCCGCAACATGTCGATGGTTTTCCAGTCCTATGCGCTCTACCCGACCATGACGGTGCGCAAGAACCTCGCCTTCGGCCTGCGGGTCAACAAGGTGCCGAAAGCCGAGATCATCAAGCGTGTCGACTGGGCTGCCAACTTGCTCCAGTTGACGCCGTTCCTCGACCGCCGGCCGTCGCAGCTCTCGGGCGGCCAGCGCCAGCGTGTGGCCATTGGTCGTGCTCTCGTCCGGCGCAGTCCGATCTGCCTTTTCGACGAGCCGCTTTCCAACCTCGACGCCAAGCTGCGCACCGAGATGCGCCTGGAGATCAAGAAGCTGCACCAGGAACTGCGCAGCACGATCGTTTATGTCACCCACGACCAGATCGAGGCCATGACGCTGGCGACACGGGTTGCCGTCATGAAGAGCGGCAAGATCGAGCAATACGCCTCGCCGGACGAGCTGTACGAAAAGCCCGAGACCCTGTTCGTCGCCGGCTTTGTCGGGTCGCCAAGCATGAACCTGTTGTCGGCACGCGTCAGGATCGAGGACGGCGAGCCCATGGCGGTGTTCGGCGACGATCAGATGCCGATCGATGCCTACCCGTTCCGACTTCCGCCGGTCGATGGCCAGGAGATCGTCCTCGGCTTCCGACCCGAGGACATCCAGCTGGCCGACGACCGGACAACGCTGCCATGCCTGACAGCACCGATCACATTCATCGAGCCGATGGGTGCCGACACGCTGGTTTGGTTCGCGTTGGGCCAAGAAAGACTGTCGGTTCGCCTGCCGGCAGCGAAGGCACGGGGGCTCGCCGGCGAGGTCCGCCTGGCCTTCAACCCGACGATTGCCTCGATCTTCTCAAAGGAAAGCGAGCAGCGTCTTTGAGACGCCGCCATCGCGGTCGCCGTGGCCGGCGACCGCTTGCCTAGTCTTGGCCGAGCAGGCCGATAACCCGGTCCATGAGGGCGTCGCAGCGCCGCAGTTCGGACTCTTCGATGAATTCGTCCGGCTGATGACCCTGGTCCATGTTGCCAGGGCCGGTGACCACCGTCTCCAGACCGAGCCGCGTCGCGAAAAGCCCGGCCTCGGTTCCGAACGAGACCTTGGTCATCGGCACCTCGCCTGCCACGCGCGTTGCGAAATCCGCAACTGCGCTGTGGGGAGACGTCGCGAGCCCCGGATAGGCATTGCGGACCTCGATTTCTGCCCCCACCCCTGCCGCCGCCCGAATGACGGACAGGATCTCCTCGACATCGTCCTCGGCAAGATGGCGGATCTCGAAATCCACCGAGGCGGCTTCGGCAACGATGTTGAGCACCTCGCCGCCCGCGATCCTGCCCGCATGAACCGTCGTGTAGGGAATGTCGTAGGCCGCGTCCCTGCGGCCGGTGTCAGCGATCGTAGTTTGCACATTGCGCAGGGCGCTGACAAAATCGCAGGCGAGATGGATTGCATTGACGAAACGCGGTGCCAGCGACGAATGGCCCGCCTCGCCCCGGAAACGCGCCTGTGCCGCGAGCTTTCCCTTATGGCCGAGGGCAATCGACATCGACGTCGGCTCGCCGACGATGCAGAACGCCGCCTTGAACCGCTCCCTTACCAGCATGTCGATCAGGGATCGGACGCCGACGCAGCCGATTTCCTCGTCATGCGAAAAGGCGATATGCAGGGGTCGTCTCAACGCCGTCGCATCGATGCGATCGGCCGCAGAGAGAACGCTGGCAAGAAAGCCCTTCATGTCGGTCGAGCCCCGCCCATGCAGCCTCGTCCCGTGCCGCGTCAGCTTGAAAGGATCCGATGCCCATGCCTGGGTCGCAACCGGAACCACGTCCGTGTGACCAGACAGAAGGATGCCATCGTCCCGTCTCTGACCGATAGTGGCCAGCAGATTTGCCTTGGCCCCATCGCCATCGGGCACGAGCCGGCACTCGAAGCCGCGTTCCGTCAGGTAGGTTCGGACGAAGTCGATCAGCGGCAGGTTGCTGTCGGCACTGACGGTCGGAAAGGCCACGAGGCGGTCAAGCAGGTCGAGCGTTTTCAAGGCATACTCCGAAAATGCGGTGGGCCCGCATGTCCTGCGAGCCCTTTATCCTCATCTGTGGTCAGAGGCGCGTCAGTGCGCCACGGTTTCTTCGTCAGCCATTGTCTGGTTGATGTCGGCCAGCAAGGCGGCAATGTCTGCCTTCGGAAAAGCCTGACGGAATCGGCGGTCGAAGGTCGTGAACATGCCGAAGAACGAATTGGCGCAATGCTCCAGCATCCGGTCGGCAGCCGCTTCGTCGATCGACAGATGCGTCTGCAGGAAGGCATTGAACTTTGCCCGCGCAATCGGGTTGGCCAGCACGAAAACCGGCTGGGTGTCCCATTTGACTTCCCGGTGGCGCGACGCGCGCGAGCGGATTTCGAGGGGTGCAGCCAGGTGGATGTCGCGCGAGGATGAACCGATCTCGATCCGGACGGCATCGTCGTCGAGGATCCAGCGGCCCTTGCCGGAATCGTAGAGAGCGAAATCGGCCGCCGGGACGGTCAGTGTAACGCGCTTCGACTGGCCAGGCTCGAGGTGAACCTTGGCGAAGGACTTCAGCTCGCGCTTCGGACGCTGCAGCCGAGGCTTGCCGTAGCTGACGTAAAGCTGCGCCGCTTCCTTGCCAGCCAGGGCGCCGGTATTGGTCAGGGTGAAACTCGCAACCACCTCTTCGCCGGCATTCAGCGTCGAGCGATCCAGGGTCAGGTCCGAATAGGCAAAGCTGGTGTAGCTGAGGCCGAAGCCGAACGGATATTGCGGTGCGATCTCGCGCGCATCGTACCAGCGATAGCCGACATGGATTCCCTCGCTGTAGTGGTGACGGCCGTTCTCGCCGGGATAGCTGAGGTAGGAGGGCATGTCCTGCATGCGCTTTGGAAAGGTGGTGGTGAGCTTGCCGGACGGATTGGCGACGCCGAAGAGAATGTCGGCGATACCGCCACCGGTCGCCTGGCCGGAGAAGAACATCTCGACGATCGACTTCACTTCCGGGATCCACGGCATCACGACCGCGTCCGGGCTGGCGATCGCGACGACAACGTTCGGATTGACGGCAGCAACGGCGCTGACGAGGGCATCGTGGCCCGGTGCGAGGTCGAGCGTCGTCCGGTCGGAGCCTTCACCATCATAGCCATTCTCGGTGCAGACGAAGATCACGACGACGTCTGCGCCGCGTGCGCCTTCAACGGCTTCAGCGATGAGGGCCTTGCGCTCGCCTTCGATTTCGCTGGTGCCGCGATACTGATCGACCCGGATCGCATCCCCGGCAAGCTTGATGATTTCATCAATCGGCACGTCGACGAGGGTCGGTGTCGTGGTGGCGCAGCCGGAGCCCTGGATGACCGGAACACCGGCGCCTTCGCCGATCACCACCATCCGCTTGACCTTGGCAGGCGTGATCGGCAGCAGTTGATCGTCGTTCTTCAGCAAGACCATCGATTCCGCGGCCATGCGGCGCGCCAGCTTGTGATGGGCAGCGCGGTCGAACACCGTGTCGCGACGCTCGCCCTGCTTGCCGGCACGCACCAGAGCCAGAACCTTGGCGCAGGCTTCGTCGACGATGGCCATGTCGACCTCGCCCGCCTCGATGGCCGCGAGCAGATCGCTCTTGCGTGTCTCGCTTTCCGGCATGTCCAGTTCGTTGCCGGCCTTGAGAGAGGCCGGGCGATCCTTGATGCCATGCCAGTCGGAAACCACGAGGCCCTGATAGCCCCATTCCTCGCGCAGCACCTTGGTCAGCAGCCAGGGGTCTTCGGACGCCTGAACGCCGTTGAGGCGGTTGTAGGAGCTCATCACCGTCCAGGGATTGCTCTTGGCAATCGCCCGCTGGAAGCCCTTCAGGTAGATTTCGCGCAAGGCCCGCTCATCGACGACGGAATCCATCGACGTGCGTTCGACTTCCGAATTGTTGCAGGCAAAGTGCTTCAGCGAGGCACCGACGCCATTTTCCTGGAGACCGTTGATAACGCCGGCGGCGAAATCGCCGCTGAGAATGGGATCTTCGGCATAATATTCATAGGAGCGGCCGCCGAGCGGCGTACGGCGGATGTTGATGCCCGGACCGAGCAACAGATGGACGCCGAATTCCTGGCATTCCATGGCAAGTGCCGTACCGAGCTCATGAGCGAGGCCGACATCCCAGGAGCAGCCGAGGCTGGAGCCGTTGGGAAAGCACGTGGCCTGTTTCATCGCGCCCCACGCCACTTCGACATGGCTTGCGCGCTGCCCGACGACGTTGAGGAAAGCCGAGAAATCGACACCGCCGGCCTGGTCGTTGTCGATCTGGTGGATCGAGTAGCGAACGCCATAGGTACCGTCGGTCATGACGATGTTGGGAATGCCGAGGCGCTCGATCGCCTTGGTCTTCCACATGCGATGTCCGGCGAGAAGCTCGACCTTCTCCTCGTTCGTCATCTCGGCAATCAGCGCCGCGAAGTCGCCACTCATAAGCTTGTCTGCACTCACGTCATGTCTCCAAGGTAACTGTGTAATGGCGGCTAGGAAGACGGGCCCTCAGGGCCGCGCGACGATAAGCCATGGCCGGCAAATATCGTATCGGGCCATCATCGCACCGGCCTGAATACAGAGAAATAATGCATTTCCGAGGCGCCGCTTCATCAAAACCTTGGCAGCTCAAATCAACTCGAGACCCTGCGGCGCTCCATGACGGGAGCCACCATGCCGGGGATGTAGGCGTCCGACACAAAAGCCTTGCAATGCTGCTGAAAGATTTCGATCAGGCGCGACTTGCGGTTCTGTTTCAAGGTTATGACGCCAATCACCATCGGCTTCTGGTTGCCCGAGATCGGCACGCGGACGACCGGCCTGCCATCCATCGCCTGCTGCGATCGCGGGCGGACATTGGCAATCGTGTACCCATAGCCATTCGCCACCATCGTGCGAATGACATCCTGGTAAGCGGAGCGCACCGCAATGGTCGGCTCGACCCCCAACTTCGAGAACAGGCCCATGAAATATTCGCGGCTGATGGGCAGGTCGAGCAGGATCAGCGGCGAATCCGCAAGCTCATCGAGGCTGATCGACGAATAGGCCGCGAACGGGTGGGCTTCCCCGACCAGAATATGGGGAGGGAGCGTGGCCAATGGCAGAAAATCGAAACCCTCGGGAATGAGGAGATCGTAGCTCAATGCGACATCGATTTCGGCACGCTGCAGCTTTTCGAGCAGCTCCTCGTGGTCGCCGACCGTTTGCATGATGCGGGCTTCCGGGAAGGCCGACGTGAAGGAATGAGATAGCTCCGGCATGATCATCGAAGCCAGCGTCACCATGCAGCCGAGCGACAGCTGGCCGCGTATCTTGTCGTTCACGTCCGAGGCGACGGTGTAGATGTTTTCCGCCTGCTCGAGGAGCTGCTTAGCCTCCTTCAGCATGAGCCGCCCGGCCGGCGTCAGCGAGAGTCCCTTGGCATGATGGCGCACGAAGAGCAGGGTCTGCAGCTCGGTTTCCAGGTGGGTAATCGCTGTTGAGATCGAAGGCTGAGATATGTTCAGCCGCTCGGACGCGAGGGTGATGCTTCCCGTCTCCGCAGTCGCAATGAAATATTCGATCTGGCGGAGCGTGTACCTCATTCGACCCTTATATATCCGCCATACGGAAGAACAAGCAGCCCGGCGATTATTCGTCCCCGGGAACACCGAAGGAAGGCGCTGCATTCGGGTCTAGCGCGCGCCTGACATAGTCCTCCATCTGCGGCTCGTAGACGACCCAGACATCCCGCAGCGCCTCGATCGGCCGATCCTGCCAGTCGACCCGCAGGTCGACAATGGGCCAGGCGACATCGCGCACGACCTTCAAGCCCGCCGACCGGACCGGACCGGCTTCTCCACCCGCTGCGAGACCGGCGGCAAGCGCGCGGAGCAGCCGCGACGGCAGGCTGCCGGCGGATGCCTCGAAGGCGTCGACCATACGCTGCGGCACCCCGGTGTTGGCCAGCAGATTGCCGGCGGCAATGCATCCGTTACCCTTTGCCATGGCATGGATGCCCAGCGTCCGCTCGCCGGAATGACCTGCGACACCGCCCAGTGAATCGACGATCGCCAGCTGTCGGAAAGCGGCAAATGGCGTCGATGCGACGAGGCGGCCCAAGGCCTCCTCGGCCGTAGCCCTCGTCGCCAGGATCTCGAGCCCCGAAATGCCGAGGTTCGGATCTGTGATGTTCTGGCTGGCGATAACGCCCGCGCCGGCCTGTGCATGCGAACAACGGGCAGCAACGGCGGGAGAGGAGGAGGCGATGGCGATGCCAAACATGCCGGTTTCGGCGCAGCGGGCGGCAATGGAAAAAGTCATGGACGGACGATACCTCTATTCGGGAATGACGGCGATGGCGTCGACTTCGACCAGCCACTCGGGGCGGGCGAGCGCGGAGACCACGATGCCCGTGGAGACCGGAAAGACCCCCTTCAACCATTTGCCGACCACCCGATAGACGTCTTCGCGATAGCGCGGATCGACGATGTAGATGGTGATCTTGCAGACATGATCGAGCGAAGAGCCGGCTTCGTCCAGAAGCATGTTGATGTTGGCCATGGCCTGTTCCGTCTGGCCCGTGACGTCGCCGATGGCGACACTGGCGGAGGTATCCAGATCCTGGCCGATCTGGCCGCGCACGAAGACCATCGTGCCCTTGGCAACGACGGTTTGGCAAAGATCGTTGTCCAGCTTCTGCTCCGGGTAGGTGTCTTTCGTATTGAACTTGCGAATGCGGGTGTGAGCCATGGTCGAACTCCCTTTAAATTGGCAATATGCGGGTAGCCCTCGCGTCGGTAGACGCGGCGGGAACACTAGGCCGACCGTCAACCGACGGTCTGGCTGGAGGGACGATAGTCGTTGTACTTGCGTTGGGTGGCGATCCGGTCGGCAAGATGTTTTGCGTCATGCCAGACGCCCCAGATGAAGCTGGACCCACGGCGCGATTGCCAGGGCAAGCCGAGAAAGTAGATGCCACGCACGGCGGATACCCCGCGCTGGTGTTTCGGGCGCCCGCGCTCGTCGAAGACATCCAGCTTGAGCCAGCTGTAGTCCGAGGCAAAGCCGGTCGCCCAGATGATCGTGCGAATGCCGGCCTGCGCCAGGTCGAGACTGAGGATCGGATTGACGACGCAATCCGGCTCCGGCTCGATCCTGCGGGCGTCCGGATCGTCCGGCAGGTCGATACCGTTCAATTCTGCATAGGCATCTGCTTCGTCGAGCAGCGCCATGTAATTGGCATCGCCGCGCGCCAGGTTGACGGCCAGGTCTTCCGAAAAAGTCAGCTTTCCCCCATCGAAGGCCGCCGTCTTGCCGAGCAGCGTCATTCCGCGCGCGGCAAGGCGGCGGAAGTCGATCGTATAGCCGCCGCGCGCGCCGCTCACGGCGATCGTCACGTGCTCGGTGCCGGGACCCGGCGTTTCCATGTCCCATTTGCCGAGTACCCCGAGCCACCAGCAAAAGTCCCGGCCGCGATAGCTGCGCGGCGGGCGATCATGCGGGCCGACGGAAAGATAGACCTTGCGACCGGAGAGCAAGAGCTCTTCGGCAATCTGCGTCCCGGATGAGCCGGCGCCGACGACAAGAACCGCGCCCTCGGCCAGTTGATCGGGGTTCTGATACCTGGTCGAATGCATCTGCGTGATGCCTTTTGTCTCGGCAATCATGTCCGGGACGATGGGTACCTGGAACGCGCCGGTGGCGGCAACGACGTTCTGCGCTTCAATCAAACCGTGAGACGTTTCGACGCGAAAACCGGGGCGACCGACATGTCGCTCGACACTCTTCACCTCCACGCCACAGCGAACGGGAGCCGCGATCTGCGCCGCATAGGCCTCGAAATAATCGGCGACGGCTTCCTTGCCGGGAAAACCGTCCGGGCCGATGCCGGCAAACTCCATGCCGGGGAACCGATCGTGCCATGCAGGGCCGTTGGCAACCAGCGAATCCCAGCGCTCCGAGCGCCAACGCTCTGCAATCCGGCTGCGCTCGAGTACAAGGTGGGAGACCCCCGCATTGCCCAGATGTTCACTCATCGCCACCCCGGCCTGGCCGGCGCCTACAACGAGAGTGTCCACGATTTCGACTGGCATAGCTGCGTCCTTATACCGTATTGGGCTTTGATCCGAATGTAGGTGCAGCTGTAGTGCACCAGCCCGGCGCAGAAAATTACGTTTTCAATTTGCACTGCTTAGCCTGTCGCTAAGCACCGACGATGGCTTGCTCATCAGCTTGGCGGCCGACGGAGTCAGAAGACCCGGTGGCGATTGAGCGAAAGGATGGCAACCCTGACCTTCAACAGACCCGCCGCTGCCGAACGGACAGTCTCCGATCAGGATTTGTCGGTTGACCGCCAGAGGCTGGCAGCAAGGCGCGCACTGCTCCACGCCAAGGGCATTCGTCCCGTGAAAAACAATACATCGTGGGCGGTGCACGCAAAATCCCCGGCTGAGCCAGAGCGCATCAAAACCCGAGATCTGCCACGCAACGGGCGGACTATAGGCATGCACGTGCCAGCATTCGATTGAGGCTGAAGCACGTCTGGCCCATCCGGCATTCCTCGCGGAAGGATAGGCAGACGTTCTCATCGCCGCTCTCGGAGCTGCCGTCGTTCGGACGCCGGTTTGTTATAATAAACGGGATAATTTTTTCTCGCATCCGAGCCAGAAGTGACGTCTGCAAATCTCTCGAACTGCTCCCAAAGAGTTCCACAATCCTCGCAGATATGGAGCGATGAGTGTCTAGAGATATTAACTGCAACTTCTCGTGGGAAGTCTCGCGTCAGCCATTTCTGCCGACAGACTTCGCATCCTTTCGCTGACCATTCCATTTGCATAGTCGATACTCATTCCGAGGCGCCCACGCACTGTTTTGCACGTCCTTAAACAGAACTGGTAATTCAGCTTTTTGCCTGTCGAGGAATCCCTGAAATTATGGGATCAAGGAATTCCTTGTCCACAGACGTTTAAATGAAATCAACATAATTATACTCACTCCAATCAAGCATAAAAAAGTCAATAATAGCCTCCCGGAACCTCGATCGCTCGTTTTCTCTGCAAAAAAGGACGAACGCAGTGTGATCCGTATGTAAATTGCATTCTGCAAAGCAGACGAAAGAACCTCCTCTCCACTGAAGGCGCATTTGAGTACTTTTCGCAGGACCGAACTCATTGGTGAGGTGGTAAGTAGGCAGCTCATAAAGCTCTACCAAACTGAAAAAATTCCTCATGACTGATATTGCCGGTTGAAAAGGCAGATCGGGCTCGAAGTAATCGACCTGCTCGATTGCACTTAGGCGAGAAACATCAATGCTAAATGTTGACAAGGGGGATCCTCCACTGAACGTGAACGCCCTCAAGTGTTGGGAGCGAGCCAATCGCGCGGACTATTGTTTTTAGAATTTCCTGCGTGATCGCGATAGGCCGTGGTATAAAAAGACCGTATCCGCGAGCAGTTGGAAAGCTATAAGACTTAGCGATGAAATGCACTGAAGCATGCTTAAATTCAAAATAGTCCAAAAAGAGGAGCTCGTCATAGCCGGTTTCTATTGTTGCCTTGAACTTGATAGCCAATGATCCAAAATCGCCATAGACTTGTGCGACTTTTTTATCTGACGGACAGAAAAGGGAGCGGTATAGATGTTCTCTTCGATTATAAGTCATCATTTTGGGAGGGGTTTTCCTAGGTTCTGTCCGGTGTATGTTTCGGTCGTAACGTGAACCGGAACTCTTATTTCACCTTGAACTATATCGTCCGGCAGCCATCGCGCCCACGCTTGACCGGCATTGCCGCCGTTCGGAGGTACTTGGGTGTAGAACTCGTAGCCTTTCCCTTTGCTCGGGTCCAGAGGTCCTACGTGCGCTCTGACGGCTACCGCGCCACCTGCGGAGGGACGAGCTGGCGTTCCTATCAATTCACCTTTCTTGAATATACCCTCTATGGCATCCTTAGACATCTGGCTTTCATAGCGATGGAAAGGACCGAACCACTCGTTAGAAGTGGCTGGTAAAGCACTCAATCCTAAAATATCGGTTTGGCTTAGCGGAACTGCAACATACCCCTGCGGCCGATCCCCACCGGCAAGCCCAATCGGGTCCGGCGAGGCATACTGCCCGGTCAGCGGATCGTAATGCCGATGGCGGTTATAGCACAGCCCTGTCTCGCCATCCTCGTATTGACCCGGAAACCGCCAAGGGCACTGCAGTTCCTCCGGCTGGCGGTCGTGTTTAGGAAGGATGGCAAGGCTACCGAATGTCTTGGTGGTTCGGATGGCACCCCAGACGTGGTGGTCGGCCGCCCAGATCAACGTGCCCTTCGCGTCAAACATCTCCTTGGGCGTGCCGAGGTGGTCGCTGACGATGGCCAGCGTCTCGCCTGATGGCAGCTGCTTGGCCAGAAGACGGTGGCTGCCGTCTTCAAAATGCCAGTGGGTGGCCTGATCCCAGGCGATATGCCCATCCAGAGACAGCGGTGCTTCCGCCACCATATGGTCCCCGTCCCAGAGATAGGTCGTGCCCACCACGGGAAGGTCGTGATCCGTACTTCCGGCATCTGAAGCCGACTTTGTCTGCTTCGGCACACCATCGCCACCCACAAGGCCTGGCCAGCGCAGGGTGACCCTGTGGCGTTCCTTCTCGGGGAAGCGACGGACTTTGGAGACGCGCCGGCCGAAGGGATCGTAGCGGAACAGCCACTCCTCGCCCTCCAGGGTGGTGACACCCACCAGCCGGTCATGCACATCCCAGCGATAGTGCCAGCGCTGTGGCCGGAAACCATCACGCTCGACACGCCGCTCGATCAGCCGCCCGCAGTCGTCATGGGTAAGCTGTATCTTTTCGCCCTTGGGGCCACGGGCAATCTGCACCACGCCACCGGCCGATGTCTGCCAGCCACTGGGTTTGGGAGCCGGCACCATGGAGCCGAATGTTTCGTCAAAAGCCCGGCCAAAGGGGGTCGGCTGCTCGGCAAGTGACACCGAGGACGACGCCCCGGCCAGATTGCGCGCCTCGTCATACTGGTAGCGTTCCGTGCCGAAAGCGGCCTCGGACTCCGTCAGCTGGCCATTGTCGTCATAGGTGTATTGTCGTTTGCCCCAAAGGCCATCATCAACGCTGGCGGGAGCGAAGGCGCGGTCATATTCATAGACGCGGTGGATATGACCTGGTTTGGCGCGCGCCGAGCGCTCACCACCGCCACCGGGAATGTTCCAGCCCAATCGCGAAACGTCCAGTCCGCCCGCCACCGCTGGGCCCGCCGCCTGGACGGAGAGTTGGCCTGCGGCATCGAAGCGTTGCAGCAGGTGAAAGCCTCCCATGCGGCGCTCAGTCTCGCGGCCGAGCACATCGCGTTTGAAGGTGATCTCGGTGTCTCCCGCCACCATCTGCTCCACCGCACCCAGCGGGTCGCGGATATACTGGGCGAGCGAGCCGCCTGCGCCGGTGATCTCGCGCAAGATTCGGCTGCCCATGGCATCGCGTCGGGATTTGATGCGCTTGCCATTCAGGCTTTCGCCGATGATCCGGCCGTTGCGGTCGCGTTCGAACTCCACCAGCGCTGCATTGTTCTCGGCGCTGATCAGCAGACCGCGGGCATCGTACCAGAAACGGGTGACATCCTCTGGCTCGCCTTTGACGGTAAAGCTTTCGATCCGTTTGATCAGGCCGGATTTGTCGTAGGCATAGTGCAGCTTTGCGCCATCGGGTTTGATCGTTTCGGTGATCTGGCCTGCGGCATCGCGGGTGTAGCGCCAGACGCGGCCATCGAAGTCCTCTTCGACGACCACCCGGCCGGCCACATCGCGCTCAAAGCTGTAGACGCGACCGAGGGCGTTGGTGACGGAGATAATGCGGCCTTCGATATCCGTCGCCAGTTTCAGCTCGCCGCCCTTGGGGTCGATGATGGCTTGCAATACCCCGAACGCGCCGTAGCGGTAGCGCCACATGCGGCCTTCGCCATCGGTGACACTGGCAAGCTCGCCCGCGCCATCGAAGGAGCGCATCACCTTGACGCCATCCGGGCGTGTTATCGCGCTGACGGTATCAAAGCCGCCAGCGCCCGCCCGGTAGGTGCGCGTGGCAACCGCGCCGGTTGGCCCGATGGTTTCAACCAGGCGGCCAAAGGCATCATAGGTGAAGCGGCTGGTGTTGCCCTTGGCATCGGTGATCGACGCCAGCCGGTTGTAGGCATCCCATGTCCGGCGCTCGATCGCTCCATTGGCAAAGCGGGTTTCTACCACGCGGCCCCTGGCGTCGCGCACCAGCTGGGTTTCGTGGCCCTCGGCATCTTTCTCGCTGATGACATTGGCATGGTCGTCGTGCTTGTAGGTGCGCCTGTTGCCGGCGCCATCGATGGCGATCAGCAACTCGCCATTATCGCCCCAGCCATAGACCGTGGAGCGGCCTTCGGGGTCGGTGAGCTCCTTGATGTTACCGTGCACATCGTAGCGCGTCTGGCGCGCATGGCCATTCTGATCGGTCGTCGAGGTGCGAAAGCCATGGCGATCGTAGCCATGGGCAACGATGCCGCCGAGTGCGTCGATTTCGGCTGTGATATTCTGATGCTCGTCGTAGCGAAACGTTTGCGCCTCGGCTTCCGTGCCGCCGGGCAGATAGCGCGTCTCGCCATCGCGATAGTCGAACCTGTCATCGTTCCAGATGCCGTTGGTGCGGGTGTGCACCACGCGGCCCTCGTCATCATAGATAAAATGGGTTTCCGACTGGCGGGTCAGATTGTTCCATGAAGCGAGGACATCGCGATCCCGCTCCCAGACGTAGTGCACCGACATGCCGTAGGCACAGGTCGCCTCACCCATCCGTCCTTTGCTGTCGAACCCATAACGGGCGAGCTCCAGCTCGGACCCATCGGTGCCAATCAGCACTATGCGGGTGCGCTGCCCCTTCGCATCGTTCTCGAAATTGAGGGAAAGGCCATCGGGACCGTCGACCTTTTCCAGCCAGCCAAGTTCGGAGCGCTGGAACGACAGAATATTGCCATTCAGGTCTTCGATTTTTTCCAGCCTATAGACGTCATCATCATATTGCTTGAAATGCTTGACGACGCCGCGGTCTTTCAGCGCCAGCTGTTTCAGCCAGGGAGCTTTGAGCTCCAGATGCGGATAGGCTGCATTGATGGACGGCAGGAAATTGAACGGCCGGTCAAAATCGATCGCCTTGCCATCGCCATTGTGAAACAGCAGTTTGCCGCGTGCCGGGTTGGAAAACACCTCGTCGAACATGGAAATCTGGCAGGGGCCGAGCGGGCTGGCATAGCCGGACGGCAAGGCCAGCTTGAGGCCCATGTAGCGGGAACCATCAAAGCTGATCGTGCCGGGGATGAAGAAATCGCGCCAGGTTTCGAGATATTCGCCGTTGGCGACGGAAACGGGTTCGCCTGCGGTGGTTGGAGTGGGCGCAACGACGGGCTCCGGTGGCGGCCGCCGGACAAAGTAAACGGGTCCGGGTTTCATGTTGGAGGAAAA
>CAZZZI010000013.1:0-41906 GCA_964658415.1 uncultured Sphingomonas sp.
GAGCTGACTGAAGACGAAGGGACGATACACTCCAGTCACGGACAGTCATCCGATGATGCCTGTCTAATGGCGACGGGCTGAACGGATGCCGAACCGGCCGTTCATCCGGGGTTCAGCGGTTCCAGCCGTGGCAACGATGCAGGTCTTGAAGTCGCCAAACGCCGTTCCCATCTTCATTTCACGGACGCCGAAAGGGTCCGTCGAACCGTCCCAGGGCCGCCAGAACGGGGCCTCAGGGGCATATGAACCGCAATCGTCGCTCACAGGAGGACACCATGCGTCACGTTGATTTTTCGCCCCTTTATCGCTCCACCGTCGGTTTCGACCGTCTTTTCACCATGCTCGACACCCTGTCGCAGCCGGACCAGGCGCAGACCTACCCGCCCTACAACATCGAACGCACCGGCGAGGCGACCTACCGCATCACCATGGCGGTTGCCGGCTTCGATGAAACGGAACTCAGCCTCGAGGCGCACGCCCATGTGCTGACCGTCAAGGGCGAGAAGAGCGATGACGTTACGGAGGGCAGCGAATATCTCTACCGCGGCATCGCCAAGCGGGCTTTCGAGCGCCGCTTCCAGCTCGCCGATCACGTCGAGGTCCAGTCGGCCTCGCTGAAGAACGGCCTGCTGCACATCGATCTCTTGCGCAACATTCCGGAAGCGATGAAGCCGCGCAAGATCGCCATTGCCGCCGAGCCCGTCGAAGCGCCGAAGTCGATCGAAGCGCATATCGTCTAAGCGTTCCGCATTTCCAATGGAAAGGCGGCGTCCGATCGGGCGCCGCCTTTTTTGCGTTTGGTGTTCGTTGCCGATCAGGCGGGCGTCGTTGCGTCGGCTGCATCCTGAAGGCGCTTTGCTTCCGCTTCCTTTCGCGCGGTAGCGCGGTTTGCGGCGTCGGCGTATTTCTGGGCTATGACGGCGCAGGCCATGAGCTGGATCTGGTGAAACAGCATCAGCGGCAGGACGATGGCGCCGATCGGCGAGCCGGCGAAGATGACGCTCGCCATGGGTACGCCGCTGGCGAGGCTCTTCTTCGAGCCGCAGAAGGTTATGGTGATTTCGTCGGCCCGCGAGAAGCCGAGCAGCCGGCTGCCGAACATCGTGATGCAGATGACGACGGCAAGCAGCAGCATGTTTGCGATGATGACGGTTAGGATATCGCCGATCGAAAAGGTGTGCCAGAGGCCTTCGATGACAGCCGCGCTGAAGGCCGAGTAGACGACCATGAGGATCGAGCCGCGGTCGACCGGCATCAGGATCTTCTTCTTGGCGCGGATCCAGTCACCGATCCAGGGCTGCAGCAGCTGGCCGAGGACGAAGGGCGCCAGCAGCTGCAGGGCGATCTGCTGCAGAACGGTCCAGGAGAAGCCACCGCCGTGGCCACCGACGGAAAACAGAAGGCCGACCAGCAGCGGCGTCAGGAACATGCCGAAGATGTTGGAGGCCGAAGCGGCACAGATCGCGGCGGGTACGTTGCCGCCGGCAATCGAGGTGAAGGCAATCGACGACTGGACCGTCGACGGCAGCACGGTGAGGAAGAGGATCCCGGTGTAAAGCGTCTGAGGCAGGATCGCCGGCACCAGGAAGCCCATCGCGAGGCCCAGCAACGGGAAGATGCCGAAGCTCGTCAACAGGATCGCCATGTGCAGGCGCCAGTGGAGCGCGCCGGCAATGACGACGTCCCGCGACAGGCGGGCGCCATGCAGGAAGAACAGCAGGCCGATGGCAATATTGGTGGCAATGCCGAAATAGCCGGCTGCAACGCCGTGGACGGGAAAGACGGATGCCGTCAGCACGGTCAGTACCAGCAGCATGGTGAAGGTATCGGGCAAAAATCGGCGCATCGGGCCAGTCCTAAAACATCTATGGGGTCAGCAACACTTGCCTTATCGCGATATGCGATGCAAGAAATAACAGTTATCGTAAAACAGGATCATCGCTGTGCTGGATCTCGTGCAATTGCAGAGCTTCGTGACCGTCGGGCAGATGGGCAGCTTCACGCTGGCGGCCGAGCGTCTCGGGCTCGGCCAGTCGACCGTGAGCCAGCATATCCAGCGGCTTGAGAGTGCTGTCGGGCGAAAGCTGCTGGCCCGCGACACCCACCGCGTCGTCCTGACCGGCGATGGCGAGGCGCTGCTTGGCCATGCGCGCACCCTGCTGTCGATCGAGGGGGAGATGCGCTCGATGTTTGCCGACAACAGCCTGCGCGGCAGTCTGCGGCTCGGCGTTTCGGAGGATTTCGTCACCAGCCAGCTGCCCGACGTTCTCGAGGAGTTCGTCCGGCTGCATCCGTCTGTCGACCTGGAGCTCACGGTGGCGCTCAGCGGCGCCCTCTACGAGATGCAGGACAACGGGGCGCTGGATCTGGTGCTGGCGAAGCGCCGGCTGGGCGATACGCGCGGCACGCTGGTCTATCGCGAGCCGCTCATCTGGCTCGCCCGTGATCCCGCAAGGATCATGGCCTCGAGCGCGCCGCTGCCGCTGATCGCCTTCCCGGCGCCGAGCGTGACCCGTGCCGTGGCGCTGGAAGCGCTGCGTCGCCAGCAGGTGCCGTGGCGGATCGTCTGCACCTGCGGCAGCCTCAGCGGCCTGATGGCGGCGGCGCGCGCCGGCATGGGCGTGCTCGTCCAGCCGCGCAGCATGGCACCCTCAGGCCTCCACGAAATCGCCCCCGGCTGGCTGCCGGTGCTGGAAGACGTCGAATTCGTGCTCGTGCCGCGCAAGGGCGCGGACCAGATGGTGGTCAAGGCGCTCTCGGACGATATTTTGGCCAAGGTGCGGAATTTGCGGGCTGGGTAGGAAGCGGAGCGCCTAGGGGCGCTCCGTCAGAACGCTGACAAACCCTGAAGAAGCTCATTTGACGAGAGCGATCCCCCACTCTCCCTCATCCTCGCCCTTGTGGCGGGGATCCAGCGACCCGACGTCTGTCGGGTCAAAAGACTCTTTCAGCTCAAGGACTTGAGCTGACTGGATCCCCGCCACAAGGGCGAGGATGAGGGGAGTTTTTGGCAACCCGCGCAATTTCTCGAGTGACCTGCAAAGTCGTTAGATCATACCTTTGTCCGCAGTCTGGGGGAGCGCCTTGGGCGCGCCGTCGCACTCACCCCAGGCAGGCCAGGAGGTCGTCGACGTCGGTGTCGCTCGTGGCAAAGCTGGTGACGAGGCGAATCAGGCCTTCGTCGGGGCCGACCAGATGCCGGGCACTGTCGGCGACGGGCCAGTCGTAGAACTGGGCACCGCCTTCGCGGGCCTTTTCGATGGCCGTCTTGGCGACGACGGCAAAGACCTCGTTCGAGGTCGTCGACCAGGCGAGTTTGGCGCCGGAGGCATGGGCGATTCCGGAGCGCAGCCGGTCGGCCATCGCATTGGCATGGCGAGCAAGATCGAGCCACAGGTCGTCCTGCAGGTAGGCCTCGAACTGGGCGGCGATGAAGCGGGACTTGGAGAACAGCTGGGCGGTGCGCTTGCGCAGAAAGGCAAAATCCTTGGCGAGATCGGGATCGAAGAAGACGATCGCCTCGGCGCACCAGCAGCCGTTCTTGGTGCCGCCGAAGGAGAGCACGTCGACGCCGCGTTTCCAGGTCATCTCGGCTGGCGAGCAGCCGAGCGCCACCAGCGCATTGGCGAATCGTGCGCCGTCCATGTGCAGCGGCAGGCCGTTGGCCTTGGCGATGTCGGAAATGGCAGAGATCTCGTCGAGGCTGTAGATGGTGCCGACCTCGGTCGCCTGGGTCATGCTGACGGCGGCGGCCCGACCGTGGTGGACGGCGTCCTGCGGATAGCGACCGATGCGCTCAACGAGGTTTTCGGGCAGCATCTTGCCGTCGGGGCCATCGACGCCGACCATGCGCATGCCGGAGAAGAAGTCGGGTGCGCCGCATTCGTCCTCGATGATGTGCGCCTCGGTGTGGCAGAAGGTCAGGCCGCCGGGACGGGCGATGCTGGCCAGCGACAGGGAGTTGGCGGCGGTGCCTGTCGCAACGAAGAAGACCGCGACTTCGCGCTCGAAAACCTCGTTGAACCGTACCTCGATCGCCTTGTCGAGCGCGCTCGTGCCATAGGCGGCGGCAAAGCGGGTCGATTCTTTCGAGAGGCGCTCGTTGACGGAAGGGTGGGCACCGGCCCAGTTGTCGGAAGCAAAGAACATGTGAAATCTACCGCAGATGGAGGAAGGACTGGAAGGCGTTTGCCCGAGATTAAGGGATTGGCCGGAGGGATCAATCGTAGTGCTGCGATGCACCCTCAACTAGCGACACTACGCAATCAAGACGACAAATTTCATTTCTAAAGGAAATTTTCTTTCGTCAAAATAGCGCCTGCGGCAATCTTACGCCGATTTTTTCGCTTTCAGCTCTTGCTAACCTTTTTGCTTTCTGGCATAGAACTGATGAAATAGGACAGGGTTGCTGTCCTATCTCGGTCTTTAGGGCCGCAACGCACCAAAAATCCTAGCGAAGCTCGGATTTGACGTTATAGTTTTCATACCGCTCATCTTCATGGATGGTGCGGCCAGAACTGTGACAGGTGGGAACGCTGACGAACTGCTGCCCCCTTGGGCAATGTCTGCGGCTGGATCTTTTAACATGCAACAGCGCTGTCGCGCGGCGTCCATATAATGGGCGCGCGGGACGAAGGGACGCCCGCGGCGCGGGGTTTGTGAGGAGAACGACGATGACGAACGAAACGCCATCCATGCCCATGGTTCAGACCGCAGCCGTTTCGGCTGAAACCACGGTCACCAAGGCCAAATTCGTGTCCGGTCTTCCGCGCAAACAGGGCCTCTATGATCCGCGCAACGAGCACGATGCCTGCGGCGTCGGCTTCGTCGCCCATATGAAGGGCCAGAAGTCGCACCAAATCGTCAAGGACGGCCTGTTCATTCTCGAAAACCTGACGCATCGCGGTGCCGTCGGCGCCGATCCGCTGATGGGCGATGGTGCCGGCATCCTTGTGCAGATCCCCGACCGCTTCTTCCGCGAGGAAATGGCGCTGCAGGGCGTCACCCTGCCGGCCGTCGGCGAATATGGCGTCGGCCATTTTTTCCTGCCGCAGGACGAAACGCTGATCGCCCATTTCAGGAAGACCGTGCAGGACGTTATCGCAGAGGAAGGCCAGGTCCTGCTCGGCTTCCGCGATGTGCCGGTCGACAATTCGTCGTTGTCGAAGGCCGAGCACATTGCCGCCACGGAACCGCACCACGTGCAGGTGTTCATCGGCGTCGGTCGCGACGGTGCCAGCCACGACGAGTTCGAGCGCCGGCTGTTCACGCTGCGCAAGGTCATCTCCAACCGCATTTACGCCGAGTATGAAGGCGAAGAGAGCGGCTTCTATCCGGTGTCGCTGTCGTCGAAGACCATCGTCTACAAGGGCATGTTCCTGGCCTATCAGGTCGGCGCCTATTACAAGGACCTGACCGATCCGCGCTTCGAATCGGCGGTCGCCCTCGTGCATCAGCGTTTTTCGACGAACACGTTCCCGTCGTGGAAGCTCGCCCATCCCTATCGTATGGTGGCCCACAACGGCGAGATCAACACGCTGCGCTCCAACGTCAACTGGATGGCGGCCCGCCAGGCTTCCGTCTCGTCGCCGCTGTTCGGCGAGGACATCTCCAAGCTGTGGCCGATCTCCTATGAGGGCCAGTCCGACACCGCCTGCTTCGACAACGCGCTCGAATTCCTCGTGCGCGGCGGCTATTCCATGGCCCATGCGGTGATGATGCTGATCCCGGAGGCCTGGGCCGGCAACCAGTCGATGGCGCCGGATCGCAAGGCATTCTACGAATATCATGCCGCCCTGATGGAGCCTTGGGACGGCCCCGCTGCCGTTGCCTTCACCGATGGCACGCAGATCGGCGCGACGCTCGACCGCAACGGCTTGCGGCCCGCACGCTATCTCGTCACCAACGACGACCGCGTCATCATGGCGTCGGAAGCCGGCGTGCTGCCGGTGCCGGAAGAAAACATCATCCAGAAGTGGCGCCTGCAGCCGGGCAAGATGCTGCTGATCGACATGGACAAGGGCCGCATCGTCTCCGACGACGAAGTGAAGTCCGAGCTTTCGACCAAGCATCCCTATCGCAAGTGGCTCGACCGCACCCAGCTGATCCTGGAAGAACTGAACACGGTCGAACCCCGTGCGCTGCGCCGCGACGTGTCGCTGCTCGATCGCCAGCAGGCGTTCGGCTATACGCTCGAAGACACCAAGATCCTGATGTCGCCGATGGCGACGACAGGCCAGGAAGCGATCGGCTCGATGGGCACGGACACGCCGATCTCGGCAATGTCGCGCAAGTCGAAGCTGCTCTACACCTATTTCAAGCAGAACTTCGCCCAGGTCACCAACCCGCCGATCGATCCGATCCGCGAGGAGCTGGTGATGAGCCTCGTCTCCTTCATCGGGCCGCGGCCGAACCTGCTCGACCACGAGGGTGCAGCCAAGGCCAAGCGGCTGGAAGTCCGCCAGCCGATCCTTACCAACGGCGATCTCGAAAAGATCCGCTCGATCGGCCACACCGAAGACCGTTTCGACACCAAGACGCTCGACTTCACCTATGACGTCGAGCGCGGCGCCGGCGGCATGGAAGAGATGCTGGAGCGGCTCTGCGAACGGGCCGAAGCGGCCGTCAAGGGCGGCTACAACATCATCGTCCTCTCCGACCGGCAGATGGGCCCGGACCGCATCGCCATTCCGGCGCTGCTGGCAACGGCTGCCGTCCACCATCACCTGATCCGCAAGGGCCTGCGCACGTCGGTCGGCCTCGTCGTCGAAACCGGCGAGCCGCGCGAGATCCATCACTTCTGCCTGCTCGCCGGCTACGGCGCAGAGGCGATCAACCCCTATCTCGCCTTCGACACGCTGCTCGACATGCACTCCAAGGGCGAATTCCCGAAGGAAGTCGACGCCAGCGAAATCGTCACCCGCTTCATCAAGGCGGTCGGCAAGGGCATCCTCAAGGTGATGTCGAAGATGGGCATCTCGACCTACCAGTCCTATTGCGGCGGCCAGATCTTCGACGCCATCGGACTGCAGCAGGAGCTGGTCGACAAGTATTTCTTCGGCACTGCGACGATGATCGAGGGTGTCGGCCTTGCGGCCATCGCCGAGGAAACCGTCGCGCGCCACAGCGCCGCCTTCGGCAAGGATCCGATCCTCGCAACAACGCTCGATATCGGCGGCGAATATGCCTACCGCATGCGCGGCGAAGCCCATGCCTGGACCCCGGATGCGATCGCCTCGCTGCAGCATGCCGTGCGCGGCAATGCCGAGGATCGCTATCGCGAGTTCGCCGAGATGGTCAACCAGTCCGACCTCAGGATGAACACCATCCGCGGCCTGTTCACCATCAAGGGTGCGGAAGCCCTCGGCCGCGAGCCGATCTCGATTGATCAGGTCGAACCGGCCATCGATATCGTCAAGCGTTTCTCGACCGGCGCCATGTCGTTCGGCTCGATTTCGCGCGAGGCGCACACGACGCTCGCCATCGCCATGAACCGGATCGGCGGCAAGTCGAACACCGGCGAGGGCGGCGAAGAAAGCGATCGCTACTTCCCGCTGCGCGACGGCTCGGCCAACCCGGAACGCTCGGCCATCAAGCAGATCGCCTCCGGCCGCTTCGGCGTCACGGCGGAATATCTGGTCAATGCCGACATGCTGCAGATCAAGGTGGCGCAGGGCGCAAAGCCCGGCGAGGGCGGCCAGCTGCCCGGCCACAAGGTCGATGCGACTGTCGCCAAGACCCGCCACTCCACGCCCGGCGTCGGCCTGATCTCGCCGCCGCCGCACCATGACATCTATTCGATCGAAGATCTGGCGCAGCTGATCTACGACCTGAAGAACGTCAACCCGGAAGCCGATGTCTCGGTCAAGCTGGTGTCTGAAGTCGGTGTCGGCACGGTTGCCGCCGGCGTTGCCAAGGCGCGCGCCGACCACATCACCATCTCCGGCTTCGACGGCGGCACCGGCGCATCGCCGCTGACCTCGCTGAAGCATGCCGGCTCCCCTTGGGAAATCGGGCTGGCCGAAACCCAGCAGACGCTGGTGCTGAACGGGCTGCGTTCGCGCGTCGCCCTGCAGGTCGATGGCGGCCTGAAGACCGGCCGCGATGTCATCGTCGGGGCACTGCTCGGCGCCGACGAGTTCGGCTTTGCCACCGCGCCGCTGATTGCGGCCGGCTGCATCATGATGCGCAAGTGCCACCTCAACACCTGTCCGGTGGGCGTCGCCACGCAGGACCCGGTTCTGCGCAAGCGCTTCAAGGGCGCGCCGGAGCATGTCATCAACTACTTCTTCTTCGTGGCCGAAGAAGTGCGCGAGATCCTCGCCTCGCTCGGCGTCTCCAAGCTCGATGAGATCATTGGCGCTTCGGAGCTGCTCGAGAAGAACGAGATGCTGGCCCACTGGAAGTCCGAGGGTCTCGATTTCTCGCGCATCTTCCACAAGGTCGACGCGCCGAAGGAGGCCACCTACTGGACGGCCCGCCAGAAGCACCCGATCGACGACATCCTCGATCGCCAGCTGATCGAGCAGGCGATGCCGGCACTGACGTCGAAGACACCTGTCGCCTTCGAGGTCGGCATCAAGAACGTCGACCGTTCGGCGGGCGCCATGCTGTCCGGCGAAGTCGCCAAGCGCTACCGCCACAAGGGGCTGAAGGACGATACGATCAGCGTCACGCTGCGCGGTACGGCCGGCCAGTCCTTCGGCGCGTTCCTCGCGCATGGCGTCACCTTCAACCTGATCGGTGACGGCAACGACTATGTCGGCAAGGGTCTGTCGGGCGGCCGCATCATCATCCGTCCGCCGGAAAACTCACAGATCATCGCCGAGGAATCGATCATCGTCGGCAACACGGTGCTCTACGGCGCCACCGAAGGCGAGTGCTATTTCCGCGGCATCGCCGGCGAGCGCTTTGCCGTGCGCAACTCCGGGGCAATCGCCGTCGTCGAAGGCGTCGGTGACCACGGTTGCGAATACATGACAGGCGGCGTCGTCGTCGTGCTCGGCGAAACCGGCCGCAACTTCGCTGCCGGCATGTCGGGCGGCGTCGCCTACGTGCTCGACCAGACCGGCGATTTCGCCAAGCGCTGCAACATGGCGATGGTCGAGCTCGAGCCGGTGCCGGAAGAGGACGACATGCTCGAAAAGCTGCACCATCACGGTGGCGATCTCATGCACAAGGGCCGCGTCGATGTATCCGGCGACATGACCCGTCATGACGAGGAGCGGCTCTACCAGCTGATCTCCAACCACCTGCACTACACCGGCTCCACCCGCGCCAAGCTGATCCTCGACAACTGGGTCGAGTATCGCCCCAAATTCCGCAAGGTGATGCCGGTCGAATACCGCCGGGCGCTGGAGGAGATGGAGCGCAGCCGGATGGGTGTCGCGGCGGAGTGATTTACCGAACTCCATCGCCGTGATATGCTGTTGGCATATGGCGGCGATGGAGGTTGACATGAACGAACGTGTAAATGAGCCGGACGAAGACGTTGGCGTCATGGTCAGCATCTTCAAGAACGGGCGCAGTCGCGCAGTCCGCATACCGAAGGAATTTGAGTTCGAGGGAGATAGGGCGATGCTGGTCCGCCAGCCGGACGGTTCCATCCTGATGAGGACGGCGGTTACGGCTGGGCTGATCAACTATCTGCAGCAAGCTGAGGCATGGGATGGCGAGGACTTCCTCATCGGCCACGACGATGAGGGACCGCTGCGAGAGGTGGATCTTTGACAACCTTCATGCTCGATACGAACATCGTTTCGGCGATGGTACGTGATCCCCGGGGCAAGGTGCTGGAAAAGATGATGGAGGTGGGCGAGGAGAACGTGCTCATCAGCATCATCAGCTACGGTGAGATTTGCTATGGCGTGCAAAAAAGCGGTTCCGAACTGCTGTCAAAAAAGGTGTTTGCGATCACGCGGAGGCTCTATGTCGCTTCTCTGACTATGCCGAGCGACAAGCGCTATGCTGAGGTGAGACTGGCTCTGCGGCAGGGCAAAAACATCGGGCAGAACGATCTTTGGATCGCTGCCCACGCCCTGGCGCTCGATGCGGTGCTGGTGACGAACAACGAGCGAGAATTCTCCCGCGTGCCGGGATTGAAAGTTGAAAACTGGCTGCTCTGAACGCAGTCATGAGGGCAAGGGAAGACTTAGGTATGGGTAAGGTTACAGGCTTTCTGGAAATTGACCGGCAGGTCGGCAAGTATCAGCCGGCGTCTGATCGCATCCGTCATTTCCGTGAATTCACGATCCCGATGTCGGATCCCGAAGTCCAGAAACAGGCTGCCCGCTGCATGGACTGTGGCATTCCCTATTGCCACGGCCCGACCGGCTGCCCGGTGCACAACCAGATCCCCGATTGGAACGACCTCGTCTATAACAACAACTGGGAAGAGGCGATCCGCAACCTGCATTCGACCAACAACTTCCCGGAGTTCACCGGCCGCGTCTGCCCCGCGCCTTGCGAGGAAGCCTGCACGCTGAACCTCGAGGATGCGCCGGTTGCCATCAAGACGGTCGAACAGGCGATCGCCGACAAGGCCTACGAGCTCGGCTTCATCCGGCCGCAGCCGGCGACCGTCCATACCGGCAAGAAGGTCGCGATCATCGGTTCCGGCCCGGCAGGCCTTGCCGCCGCCCAGCAGCTTGGGCGCGCCGGCCATGACGTCCATGTCTATGAGCGCGAATCCAAGGCAGGCGGCCTGCTGCGCTACGGCATTCCTGATTTCAAGATGGAGAAGAACTTCATCGACCGCCGCGTCGAGCAGATGACCGGCGAAGGCGTCACGTTCCACTACGGTGCCAATGTCGGTGTCGACCTGCCGGTCGAGCAGTTGCTCGCCGAGCATGATGCCGTGCTCTATTGCGGTGGCTCCGAGACCCCTCGCGAGAGCGGCGTTCCCGGCACCGAGCTGTTCGGCGTCCATGATGCCATGCCCTACCTCGTGCAGCAGAACCGCCGCGTCGGCCGTGAAAACATCGACAGCGTCGGCTGGCCGTCCGATCCCATCCTTGCCGGCGGCAAGCATGTCGTCGTTGTCGGTGGCGGCGATACGGCGTCCGACTGCGTCGGCACCGCCTTCCGCCAGGGCGCCGTGCGCGTCTCCCAGCTCGACATCCGCCCGCAGCCGCCCGAGAAGGAAGACAAGCTGGCTGTCTGGCCGTTCTGGGCGACCAAGATGCGGACATCCTCCTCACAGGCCGAAGGTGCGGTGCGCGAATTCCAGGTGGCGACGCTGGAGTTTGTTGGCGAGGACGGCGTGCTCACCGGCGTCAAGTGCTGCGAAGTCGACGACAAGCGCAAGCCGATTGCCGGTACCGAGTTCGTCATCCGCGCCGATCTCGCCTTCATCGCCATCGGTTTCCGCGGCCCATTTGCTAGCGGCCCGATGAAGGAGCTGGAAGGCAAGCTGACCATCAACACCGACCGCCGTGGCTCGACCAACGTCGTTGCCAACGAAAAGGACTACAGGACCTCGGTCGACAAGTTCTGGACGGCCGGCGACGTCCGCCGTGGCCAGTCGCTTGTGGTCTGGGCCATCCGCGAAGGCCGCCAGGCGGCACGCGCCATCGATGAAGCGCTGATGGGAAGCACCGTGCTTCCGGCCTGATCCATTGTCTCAATCACAGCCCGGTTCGCCGGGCTGTCTTGTTCTTCCAAGCTTCTTAGGGAAGGCCAGCCATGTCTTTGAAACTCTACCTGGCAGGGCCGGAGGTTTTCCTCCCCAACGCCCGCGAAGTTCTCGATGCCAAGGCGGCGATGACCCGCTCTTATGGATTCGAGCCGATTTGCCCCGGCGATATCTCGATCGAGCCGGCACCCACTCGCCATGAATTCGGGCTCAAGATCAGCGCTGTGGACGAGGACATGATGAACCGGGCGGATGGCGTCATCGCCAACCTGACGCCGTTTCGCGGCATCGCCGCCGATGTTGGCACCGCCTTCGAACTGGGATATATGTGCGCGCAGGGCAAGTTGGTCGCGGCCTATACCAACATGACCGCCAACCACTTTGCCAGAACCCGCGATTTCTACGCCGGCGATATCAAGGAAGGGGCCGACGGACGCAAGCGCGGCCCGGACGGGATGTCGCTCGAAGATTTCGACATGATCGAAAACCTGATGCTGCATGGGGGCATCGAGCGGCGCGGCGGGCATATCGCGGTGCATGCCGCCGATGCCGACCGGCTCTACTCCGACCTCACGGCCTTCGAGGCGTGCCTCTCGGTGCTGGCGAAACGCTCCCAATCGTAAACGGAGAAGCGGCCAGGGTCTGATCTCCCCGCCGCAGTGCTGCAGGGCTTTGCGCTGGCTTTGTCGATGTCAGAGTTTCGGCGGATCTGCCGGTAGCCGGTAGTCGTCGACGCGGCCTGCCGGGGCGGGGGCCATTTCGCCTTTTTCGACCAGCAAGTCACGCGGCGAGGGGGCTGTCGCTGCCGGCGGGGGTGCGTTTCCGAGAAGCACGGTACCGCCGTCCAGCTCAGGGTCGGAAAGGCTGATTGGCGGGCTTCTGGTGTCCGGTGCTGCCGTTTCCGGATGGGTCTGCGTGCCGGCATCGATGGCGTTCTCGGTGTCGAGGCGCACGATATCCGGGCTCGCCAGGTCGCCGAGCAGCCGGCGGATCGGCTTCTCGGCATAGAAGGCCATCTTGCGACGTCCCGCATCCGTCATGTTGACACCATCGGCGGTGCGCAACCGCACCTGCTGGCCGCTGACGTCGGAGCCGGTGACGACGAACTTGCCGTCCTCGTCGGTGAAGCCGCCCCAGAGATCGACGAACTCGCCGCCCGTGCTTTCCACCTGGCTCTGGTAGATCTGGTTGAGCTTCAACGCATCGGCGGTCATGTCGTCGGAGCCAAACGGCGGGAGCCCGACCCAGAGAAGCGGAATGTGCCGGGCGGTGACCAGCTTGGCGAAGGCCTGCACCCGCTCTTCATAGGCCAGCAACCAGATATCGCTGCCGAATTTCTCGTTCAGCCCGGGGGCGATCATCTGCTGTCGGTCGTTTGCGCCGATGGTGACGACGACGACGGCCGGCTTCAGGCTATCGAGCATCTTCGGCAGCTGCGCCTGCCAGTCGTAGTAGTCGGTTCGCACCAGGCCTGAGGCGATGTTGCCGCGGGTCTGGATGGCAACGCCGGGGGAGGCGGAAAACGCATCCTTCAGGCCGTCGCCCAACCCCGCGGCGAGAAAGTCGCCGACCACGAGCACCGTCTTTGCAGCGGCCAGCTTCTCGACCGCCGGCGGCTCGTCAGGTTTTGCGGCTACTGCCTTGGCGGGCGTCGATGCCCGTCTGGGAGGTCGCACGGGCCGGCGCGGCGCCGATGGGTACTCGTCGTAGCGATGCTGACGCTCCGGAGCGGCTTGCCGGCCAAAAAAGAAATCCATGATCGAGCGGCGCTCATAGCGCTGCTGGGCACTCGCCGGCAAGACCAGCACGAGCACCAGGCAGAACGACGCCAAGGTCGCCCAAGCCGGCTTGGAGGCTCTTCCGGCACTCTTCAGGGATCGGTTCATCCGGGATCGTATCCTGCTCGTCTCCGGGATTCTAGCTTGCACCAGCCGAAAGGCACCGTGGCTACCTGCGCAATGCCTTCAAAAGCTGCATCGACGGCTCGCCGTCCGCCTCCAGTCCGAGCCGGCCCTGCACGGTCGCGATCGCTGCTTTCGATCCGGAGCCGAAGTTGCCATCGACGATGCCGTCGTAATAACCGAGCGATTTGAGGCGCGTCTGCAGTTCGAACTTCTCCTTGACGTTGAGTGTGCCGGATGGCCGGGGCCAGGACTGCTGCATGCCGCCGTAGCCGGCAATCTCGTCGGCCAGCATGCCGACCGCGATGGCATAGCTGTCAGCCGCATTGTAACGCTTGATCGTGAAGAAGTTGCCGGCCATCAGGAAACCGGGGCCATTGGCACCGCCGGGCATCTTGAGCTGGGCACGGTCCGTCGGCAGGCGAAATGCCTTGCCGCCCGGCCGTGCGAAACCCAGGGCCGCCCATTCCTTGAGCGTGTGGGTCTTCCCGGCATAGGCGCTGCCGCCCTTGGGCACGACGACCTCGTAGCCCCAGGTCTTGCCCGTTTGCCAGCCGTTCTTCATCAGGAGATTGGCGGAGGTTGCGAGCGCGTCGGGGATGGAGTTCCAGATATCGCGCCGGCCGTTGCCGTCCTCGTCGACGGCATAGAGAAGGTAGCTCGTGGGGATGAACTGGGTGTGGCCCATCGCGCCTGCCCAGGAGCCCGTCAGGGTTTCCCGTGATACTTCTCCGTTCTGCAGGATCTTCAACGCGGCGATGAGCTGGGTACGGGCATATTTCCCGCGCTTGCGATCCGCATAGGCGAGCGTCGCCAGCGCGCGCGGCACGTAGTGCAGCCGATCGTCCTTCTCGAGAACTGCCCCGTAATTGGATTCCATCGACCAGATGGCGAGCAGGATGTTGCGGTCGACCCCATATTGCTTTTCGATGGTGCGCAGCGTCGGCCCGTATTTCGAAGCCATTTTCCGGCCGACCTCGACCGTATAGGGGTTGACGCGCGAGTCCATATAGTCCCAAATTTGCGTCGTGAATTCGGCCTGCGAGCCGGCTTTCTCCAGAACGGTCGGATCCGGATCGTTTACGCCGGCGAAGGCCTTCTGGTAGGTCGCCTTGCTGATGCCGCTTTTTGCGGCTGTGTCGTAGAAGCCGGATATCCACTTCCGGAACCCTGCGTCCGCCAATGCGTTGTGGGGCGCAAGCCCTGCGCCTATGCCGAGCGCGATTGCCAGGGCAAGACTAGAAAAGGAGTGTTTGCGAGCTTGGGTCATAGAAGCCATGTCCGTCATCATGATGGCTCGAAGCGGCACAGCGCCGTTTAGGCCAAGCTTATGTTTAGACAAACAACGTCAACAAAATCTTTACCATGCAACGAGGCCATATTCATCCATTGCCAGATTGTAGCAATTTTGAAATATCGATGGCATCGTTTGCCTGATCAACTACGGGGCGGATCGCCCAGGAGGTAAGTGTGGGACTGCATAAAAAAGTACGTAAGGCTGTGTTTCCGGTCGCTGGCCTTGGAACAAGGTTTCTGCCGGCAACCAAGGCAGTGCCCAAGGAGATGTTGACCGTTGTCGATAAGCCGGTCATCCAGTACGTCGTCGACGAGGCTATGGAAGCCGGCATCGAGCATTTCGTCTTCGTGACGGGACGCAGCAAGCACGTCATCGAAGATTATTTCGACATCCAGTTCGAACTCGAACAGACGCTTCGCCAGCGCAACAAGAAAGCCGAGCTGACGCTGCTCAGCAATCTGCTGCCCATCGCCGGCACAGCCAGCTTTACCCGCCAGCAGGAGCCTTTGGGTCTCGGTCACGCGGTCTGGTGTGCCCGCGAAATCGTCGGCGAAGAGCCGTTTGCGCTGCTTCTTCCGGACATGGTCATGCAGTCTGATGTCGGTTGCATGAAAAGCATGATCGAACTCTACGAGCAGAGCGGCGGCAACGTCATCGGCGTCGAGGAATGCGCGCCTGATCAGACCCACAAATACGGGATCGTCGGTGTCGGCGACAGCATCGGCAACGGCTTCCGCGTCACGGAAATGGTCGAAAAGCCGCCGCAGGGTTCGGCTCCGTCGAACTTCTTCATCAACGGACGCTACATCCTGCAGCCGGAAATTTTCCAGATCCTCGAGCATCAGGAGCGCGGCGCCGGCAACGAGATCCAGTTGACGGACGGCATGCTGAAGCTTGCCAAGCAGCAGGATTTTGCCGGTTACCACTTCAAGGGCGAGACCTATGACTGCGGCGCCAAGGATGGCTTCATCCTCGCCAACGTCGCCTTCGCCCTGTCGCGCGCCGATATCCGGCCGACCGTGGAAGACGGTTTCAAGGCGCTGCTCGCAGCCCTGAAGTAAACCGATTACAACGCCGCTCGCCTTCGATGGCGGGCGGCACTCTTGCCCGGCCTGCTAGCGCTTGACAGTCAGGCCCAGGCCCGCCCGGAACTGGCGCGTATCGTCGCCTGCCTTCTGGGTCGTCACCTCGTAGCCGATATTGCTGGTCATATCGAGGTAGCGGTTTATTCCCCACGTAAAGCCCATGGCTGCGTCATAGACCTGCTGGTCGCTGGTCGTGCTTCCATCCGTATAATCGCGCCAGGTCGTGCCGCCGGTGATCTTTCCGGTCACGTTGTCGAGTATCTGATGGGCGACCGTTCCGGTCAGCTGGTAGGCGACGTAACCGCTTTCGCCCGCCGTGGTCGAAGGCTGCACCGTCGTCGCGAAGCCCAGGCCGACGTCCGTCCCGCGCTGCGGCGACCAGGCGATGCTGCCATCGACGGTGGGCGAATCGATCGAGGCGAGGCGCGCGTCGTCGAAAGTCGTGTGCTGGTAGCCGATGCCGAGCTCGCCTCTCAGCTTTTCGCCGAGATCGAGTTGGACGCCGGTCTTTGCGCCGTAGCTGTGGTTCGAGCGCTCGTAGCCGGCGCTGTCGCGCTCATCGTCGTAGAGCGCCTTGCCGAGCTGGAGTTCAACGAAGGGGATCAGCGCGGGCGAGAGTTCGTAGCCGATGCGGCCGCGCCATGTCCCCGCCGTCTGGTTCCGGTCGCTGAGCGAGACGAGCGAGCCGTCGTCGAGGGTGGCGTCGGAGTAAACCGTGCGGGCAAGCGCCACCGCCGTCGTGCCGCGGAGCAGGCCGAAATCCCGCTCGATGGAGGCACCGAGATCGAACTCGTTGACGCTGGACTGCTTTGCCGCACCGCTCAATGCGTTGGGATCGTCCGTGTCTTCCCGGTAGAACTTGTATCCGCCCGTCAGATGCGCCGTGGTCTGGTCGGCGAGATCGAGGCGCAGGTCGGCACCGATGTTGACGCTTGGCTGCTCCTCGCCGGTGCCGCTGAGGTTGCGCTGCCAGATGCCGTTGCCGGTGATGGTCAACTGATGGCGGTCCCAGTCCGATGTCAGCGTATTTTCGAAGTCGGACTGCAGGTAGGTACGGTGGTCGTTGGTGCCGCCGCCCTTGTTGGTCTCGACATTGAAGGACTGGTTGACCGACGGGCGCAGGGTAAAGGTTCCGAGCTTGATGCCGAGTTCCTGGTCGTCGGTCGGCTTTGGCTTGGCGCGCAGGCCGTCGAGGTCGCTGCCGCGCATGTTGACGCGGCCAATGTCGTCATCGAGGATCGAGCCCGTCCGGAGCGGATCGGACGCGTCGAAGACCATGCGGGGATTGGGCCTGGCGTAGGCGTCGGTTGCCCGGGCGTCGGACGTCTGGCTCGTGGTGGAAGACGTCTGGCCGGTGGCACCGGCGGCACCTGTCCCGTTTGCTGTCGGCGCAGCGGCTGCATTCGGGTCTGCGGCGACGTTGGGTGTGGCTGTCGCTGCGGGATTGAGGGTCTGGGCGGCAAGGTGCTGTGGCGCAATCAGCAGGCCGCAGCCGAGCGCTGCCGCCACGGCGTATGCCGTCGCGCTGCGCGAATAGTCAGCTGCCCTGTCCTTGCCAATTGCCATGCGATCCCGTTTCCGGCGTCGAAAAGTCGTTAACCCACCGTAAAGGCATGTGGTTAACGCTTCGTTTCGAACGGGACGGTCGTGCGCGCCCGAAGCTATTCGGCACGCAAACTGGGCCGGCTTTCGCGCATGGACAGATTTCGCAAAAAGCGCTAACCCGTAACGATGAACAAGAGAGCATTCAATCCGGTCGCGAACGGTGCGATCGAATCGGCAATCCGGACGATCGAGACCGAGAGACGAGGCCTGGAGGCGCTCGAGCGGGCGCTCTCCGACGGACTGGCGGAGCCGTTTTCCCGCGCCGTGGCGCTGATCGGCGATATCACCGGCCGCGTCATCGTGACGGGCGTCGGCAAGAGCGGCCATGTCGGCGTCAAGCTGGCGGCGACGCTGGCCTCGACCGGCACGCCGGCATTCTTCGTCCACTCGGCTGAGGCCAATCACGGCGATCTCGGCATGATCGCCCATGACGACGTGGTCATAGCGATGTCGTGGGGCGGCGAAACGGCCGAGCTCAAGGGCATACTCACCTATTGCCGCCGCTTCTCGGTGCCGTTGATCGCCATTACCTCGGGGGCCACCTCATCGCTCGGACGGGAAGCCGATGTGGTTCTCCTGCTGCCGAAAGAGCAGGAAGCCTGCCCGCACGGCCTGGCGCCGACCACATCGACGCTGCTTCAGCTGGCGATCGGCGATGCGCTGGCCGTGGCGCTGATGGAAGCCCGTGGCTTTACCGCCACGGATTTTCACGTCTTCCATCCCGGCGGCAAGCTGGGCGCGAGCCTGACCCATGTCGCCGATATCATGCACACCGGCGAGCGGGTGCCGCTGGTGCCGCAGGGCACGCCGTTGCCGGAGGCGATCAGCACGCTGTCGAAGATGCGCTTCGGTTGCGTCGGTGTGCTCGATGAGGAGGGGAGGCTGTGCGGCATCGTGACCGACGGCGATATCGCGCGCAACCTCGGCCGCAGCCTGGCTGAGCTCAATGTCGACGACATCATGACGGTCAATCCGAAGACGGTGCGGGGCACGACCCTGGCGACCGGTGCCATGGCCGTGCTCAACAACAACAATATCTCGGCACTGCTCGTCGTCGACGAGGACCGTCGGCCGATCGGCCTCGTGCATTTCCACGATCTCTTGCGGATCGGGGTCGCCTGATCAGGCAGCCTCGACCGTCAGTTGCCGGCCATCGCTGGCGACAACCTTCACGCGGGCGCCGGCGGCGAGGTCCGGCCCGATGACGGACCAGTAGGTATCGTCCAGGCGGATGCGTCCGCGACCTTCTGCAATCGGCTCATGCAGAACCGCGGTGCGACCGACCAATCCGGCGCTTCGCTGGTTGAGGAAAGGCTCGTCCGTGGCATTCCTGTGCTTGTAGACGTAGCGTCTGCCGAGCAGCGCCGCGATCACCGCGAGGGCAGCAAACAACAGCATCTGTAGTTGCCACGTCCAGAAGCGCTCTTCCCACAGGCCGAGCGACAGCGGGCCGACGGCGACTGCCGCCAATCCGATCCAGACGAGGAAGACGCCGGGCACCATCAGCTCCGCTGCGAGCAGCGCCAGCCCGAGCACCCACCAGCTCCATGGTCCGAGCTCTACGACCAGGTCGCTCAGCATCGGCTCAGCTCTCCTGCGGCGGGATCAGCGGGTTGACCAGCGGCGTCGAGCGTGTCGAAGGGGTGCGGGTGCGCGCCGGCGGCACCGGGGCGCCGTTCGGTGCCTCGCGTCCGAAGACTTCCCGCGCGATAGCACCGATGCCGCCGAGCGAGCCGAGAATCGAGGATGCTTCCATCGGCATGAGCACGATTTTCGAATTGGAAGCGGAGCCGATCGCCGTCAGTGCTTCCGTGTATTTCTGGGCGACGAAGTAGTTGATGGCCTGCACATCGCCGGCGGCAATCGCCTCTGAAACCAGCATTGTCGCCTTGGCTTCGGCCTCGGCCATGCGTTCGCGGGCCTCGGCATTGCGGAAGGCGGCTTCGCGCTGGCCTTCGGCCTGCAGGATGGCGGACTGCTTGGCACCTTCGGCGCGCAGGATCTGGGCGTTGCGCGAGCCTTCGGCTTCCAGCACCTGAGCGCGCTTTTCACGCTCCGCCTTCATCTGCCGGCCCATCGCGTCGACGAGATCGCGCGGCGGCTGGATATCCTTGATCTCGACGCGGGTGACCTTGATCCCCCAGGGACCGACGGCCTCGTCGACAACGCGCAGCAGCTTGTCGTTAATGATCTCGCGGTTCGACAGAAGCTCGTCGAGGTCCATCGAGCCCATGACCGAGCGGATGTTGGTCATCGTCAGGTTGAGGATGGCGTTTTCGAGGTTGGAGACCTGATAGGCTGCCTGGGCCGCATTCAGCACCTGATAGAAGCACACGGCGTCGGCGGATACGCTGGCATTGTCGCGGGTGATGACCTCCTGGGTCGGTACCGCCAGCACCTGTTCCATGACGTTCATGCGGGTGCCGATGCGTTCGACGAAGGGCAGGATGAGGTTCAGGCCGGGTTCCAGCGTGCGGGTGTAGCGGCCGAATCGCTCGATCGTGTAACGATAACCCTGCGGAACCGTCTTGATCCCCGCAAACAGGACCAGCACCACAAGAACAACAAACGCAACCACGACGATATCAAATCCACCCAGCATCAACGTCTCCATTTTGATTTCAACGCATAGTAGCCCAGGCGGCTGCGGAATCACAGCCGCCACACGAAGAGTTGCTCTGGCCGTTTTTGTCGCACCGGCAAAAAAGCCATTTTCAGCCGCAGGCGTTTGCCCTAGAGAACGACTTCGAACTAACCGGTCGCAGCCTACCCGGTAAAAACAAGGACACCTGCTATGAAAACCATCGTCGTCTGCTCCGGCGGACTGGACTCCGTTTCGCTTGCCTGCAGAATTGCCGCAGAGGGATCGCTTCTCGGCCTGCTCTCCTTCGACTACGGTCAGAGGCACAAGAAAGAACTCGATTTTGCCGCCGCATGCGCCAAGCGTCTCGGCGTCTGGCACGAGATCATCGACATCAGCGGCATCGGTCGCCACCTGACCGGCTCGGCACTCACCGACGACATCGCCGTTCCCGATGGCCACTACGCCGAGGAGACGATGAAATCGACCATCGTCCCCAACCGCAATGCCATCATGCTGGCCATTGCCTTCGGTGTCGCCGCGGCCCGCAAGGCCGATGCCGTGGCCGTCGCCGTGCATGGCGGCGATCACTTCATCTATCCGGATTGCCGGCCGGGCTTCATCGACAGCTTCCAGCGGATGCAGACGGAAGCGCTCGACGGCTACGCCGACGTGGCGTTGCTCGCACCCTATGTGACGATCTCCAAGGCCGATATCGTCACCGATGGCGTCAAGCACGGCACGCCATTTGTGGAGACGTGGTCCTGCTACAAGGGCGGCGAGCGCCATTGCGGTCGCTGCGGCACCTGTGTCGAACGGCGCGAGGCCTTTGCGCTTGCCGGGGTGACCGATCCCACCGAATACGCGGATCCCGATTTCTGGGTCGGTGCCACGAATAGCTTCCGCGCGACGGAGGTGTAACCCCTTGTTTCGCATCACCAAGGAATTTCACTTCTCCGCCTCGCACCAGCTGACGCGGCTGCCTGCCGATCACCAGTGCGCCCGCCTGCACGGTCACAACTATATCGTCGTGGTCGAGCTCGCGTCGCCCGTCCTCAACGATGACGGCTTCGTGCGCGACTATCACGAGCTCGCGCCGCTCAAGCGCTATATCGACGAGACCTTCGACCATCGGCACCTGAACGACGTGCTCGGCCACGACGCAGTCACATCCGAATGCCTGGCAAAGCATTTCTTCGACTGGTGCAAGGCGATCCTGCCGGAGACCTCGGCGGTACGGGTGAGCGAGACGCCGAAGACCTGGGCGGAATACCGACCATGACCCGCGACGCCGAAGCACCGATCCGCATCAGCGAGATCTTCGGGCCGACGATCCAGGGCGAGGGTGTGCTGATCGGCCTGCCGACCGTGTTCGTTCGCACCGGCGGCTGCGATTATCGCTGCTCCTGGTGCGACAGCCTGCATGCGGTCGACAGCGCCTTCCGCGATACTTGGGCGCCCATGTCGGTCGATGACGTCTGGGGGGAGGTCACGCGTCTGTCGGGAAACCGGCCGCTCACCGTATCGCTGTCCGGCGGCAACCCGGCCATCCAGCCGCTCAGACCGTTGATCGCCCGTGGCCATCGCGAAGGCTACCGGTTCGCGCTGGAGACGCAGGGGTCGATATCAAAGAGCTGGTTTTCCGAACTCGATGTATTGGTCCTAAGCCCCAAGCCGCCGTCGAGCGGCATGATGGACACGGACTGGGATGCCCTGCAGCTCTGTCTCGACGCGGCTGCCGGCCGGCCGGAGACCGTCCTGAAATTCGTGGTTTTCGATGACGCGGACTATGCCTATGCGAGAGACGCCGCAGCGCGCCATCCGCATCTGCCGGTCTATCTGCAGCCCGGCAATCATACGCCCCCCGGAGGCACGGAAGTGGATGCCGCCATCGATCTCGACGGCATCAACGACCGGATGCTGTGGCTGATCGACAAGGTGACGGCGGATGGCTGGTTTTCCACCCGCGTCCTGCCGCAGCTCCACGTCATCCTCTGGGGCAACCGGCGCGGGGTCTGACAGACCGCCCGGAGACCATCGCCGAGCGGTTGTGAGAGGGCAGTTCAGGCATCGGCGCCTCGTGGCCTGTGTCCGCGGCTGCCCTCTCGCTATCGCGGTCACTTACCGCGCCGTGCGGCGCTGCAGCTGGATCAGCAGGGCGATGATGGCGCCGATGATGATCGTGTGGATCCAGTCCATGTGCAGAATTCCGACCTGCGCGACGAATGCACCTGCATCCACCAGCAGGAGCAGTCCGGCTCCGATCACCGAGACGCGCGGGACCAGCACGGCGATGCCGCCGACCAGCTCCAGAATGCCGGTGAAGATGCGGAACCACTGGCCGAGGCCAACTTGTTCGAACTCGGCGACCATCATCGGCTGCGAGGTGAGCTTCATCGTGGCTGCGGCAATAAACATGGCTGCGACGACGAGGCGCAGGATCCAGACGTAGATCGTGACGGCGCGGGGCGAGCTAAGGGTGGCGGTATTCATTTCGGCTTCTCCAGGTTAAATCCTGTCCGTACGCATATCCTATCTATGCTGCTTGAAAAGCGATGGATTATTGATAAAAACTATCTTGAATGGAGATGGGTTATGATCGGATCGCTGACGTTGGACCAGCTGAGGGTGCTTGTCGCCATCGAGGAAACAGGCAGCTTTTCGGCGGCAGGACGAAAACTGCGCCGCGTCCAGTCGGCGGTCAGCAGCACCGTCCAGACGCTCGAGGCCACCCAGCAGGTGACGCTGTTCGATCGGTCCGGCCGTTCCCCACGCCTGACGGAGGCCGGCCGGGTGCTGGTCGCCCAGGCCCGTCAGGTGCTGCACGCGGCAGCTCTTTTCGAGCGGACCGCCGGCGCCATCGCGGGCGGTCTCGAGCCGGAACTCACGCTCGCCGTCGACAGCATGACGCCGACCAAGCCGGTCATGCGAACGCTGTCGAAACTGCAGGCGGCGTTTCCCGATCTTGCGGTGACGCTCTTTACGGAGAGCATATGGGCTGCGGAAAGACGGGTGCGCGACGGCTCGGCGTCGCTCGCATTTTGCGGCCTCCTGCCGACGTCGGTGCAGGATCTCCAGGCCTATCCCTTGACCAAGATCACCCTCGTTCCGGTAGCGGCTCCCACGCATCCGCTGGCGTTGCAAGGGGGAGATATCACGCACGAGATGCTGGCCGACTATGTCCAGCTGATCCTGACAGATCCCCATGCGCCGAACGGGCCGACGCACAGCGTCGTCAGCAGTCGCCTGTGGCGGTTCGTGGACATGCTTCGGCGGCTGGAGTTTCTTCTGGCGGGCTTCGGCTGGTGCACCATGCCGTTGCATCTCGTTGAAAATCACCTTCGGGATGGATCGCTGATCCAGCTCGACGTGAAGGATGCTGCCGTGATGCCGGGCTCCTTGCAGATCTATGCTGTCCAAAACCGAAATCGGCCTCTGGGCACGGCCGCGAGATGGCTGCTTTCGGAGCTGCTTGACGATTTCGCGGAGGCTTGAGGGCCGCCGCCCGCGAAATCGAAGCGGGTGCCGGTCATGTGTCGAACGGGGTGCCTCGGCAGTTTGAGCAATTTGCTAACTGGCGAGCAGCGTATGCCGGTAGGGTGCCGGACCGGGTCTCAGACCCAGCCCTGCAACTCGCGGCGGATGACCTTTTCCAGCACGGCGACGCCGTCGGCGCTGTCGTTCAGGCATGGGATGTGGGAGAATTTCTCGCCACCGGCGTGTTCGAAGATCTCCTTCGCTTCGCCGGCGATTTCCTCGAGCGTTTCAAGACAATCCGAGACGAAGCCGGGATTCATCACGGCGATCCGCTTGACGCCTTCCTTGGCCAGCCGCTCGACCGTCTTGTCGGTATAGGGCTGCAACCATTCCTCCGGGCCGAAGCGCGACTGGAAGGTGATCATCAGCTTCTCCTTGGAGAAGCCGAGGCGCTCGCGTAGCAGCCGCGCCGTCTTCATGCAGGCGCAGTGGTAGGGGTCGCCCTTCTTGAAGTAGGACATCGGGATGCCGTGGAACGAGGTGATGATGATTTCCGGCTCCCAGTCCAGCGTCGCCAGGTGGTTTGTCACGGAATTGGCCAGTGCCTCGATATAGGCGGGGTCGTCGTGGTAAGGCGGCACGGTGCGCAGCGCCGGCTGCCAGCGCATCTTCAGGAGCGTCTCGAAGGCCTTGTCGTTGACGGTCGCGGTCGTGGCGGCGGCATATTGCGGATAGAGCGGGAACAGCAGGATGCGGTCGCAGCCGGCGGCCTTCAGCGCGTCGATGCGGGAAGCGATCGACGGCTGGCCGTAGCGCATGCCCCAGTCGACGACGACGTTGGGCAGGTCCTTCAATGCTTCGTTGAGGCGATCCGACTGGTTGCGCGTGTAGGTGCGCAGGTAGCTCTCATCGAGATCCCGGTTCCAGATCTGCTCGTAGGCCTTGCCGACCTTGCCCGGGCGCACATTGAGCACGATGCCGAAAAGGATCGGGTACCACTTCCATCGTGCCCACTCGATGACGCGCCGGTCCATCAGGAACTCGCGCAGATAGCGGCGCATGGACTTGAAGTCGGTGCCATCCGGCGTTCCGAGATTGACGATCAGAACGCCGACCTTGCCGATCGCGATTGTCGGGTGGCCTGCCGGAAGGGCGGAAACGTTTATCGTCATGGCAATGTCCAATCTTTCAAATCTATCACCGTTCTACGCAAGGCCGGGCCAACGGTTCAGATCTCGTAGAAACAAAAGCCGGCCCGGAAAAGCCCGGACCGGTGATTTGGCATAAGAATAATCGTCCTACTTGGCGGGAACCTGGAGTTCGCGGCCGACCAGCAGCCGGCGTGGGCTGGCATGGCGGTTGGCGGCGGCCAGTTTGCGCCAGTCTGCCCCGTCGCCGTAGAACGTCTTGGCCAGATCCCAGAGCGTGTCGCCGGCGACGATCACATGGGTGGTCGGCGTCTTGGCGGCAGCGGGAGCAGGTGCGGTTGCTGCCTGCGTCGAGGCCGCGGGTGGCGTTGCTGCCGGAGGCGCCGGGGGCGTCGGGGTTGCCGGAGCTGCTGTGGTGGTCGCGCTTGCTGGCGGGGGTGTGATCGGTGCCGGCGTGGGCGTGGTTGCTACCGTTGGCTTTTCAGCCGGCTTTTCGCCCGAGGGAGCGATCTGCGTCTCGGTTGGCTTGACCACATCCGGCTGCGCACCTGAGGCGGCTGCAGCCACCTGCGTCACGCGGCCGTCCAGATAGGGCTTGTAGGGATTGTGGGCGGCGAGATAGTCGGCGACCACCTGCTCGAGGTCGGGTCCGAAGTCATAGGCGTTCTGGCCCTTGGTGGAAAACACCGTGTAGCCGTCGCCGCCGGAGCGCATGTAGTTGTTGGAAACGACGCCGTAGGTCTTCTTCGGATCGAGCAGCACATAGCCGTCGCCTTCCTTGACCTCGACCGAGACGACGCGGCTGCCGGGCGGCTTGGTCTTGTCGAAGGTGTATTTCATGCCCGAGACCTGCGGAAAGCGGCCGGCTCCGTCGGCGATCTGGCTAAGACCGTTTTCCAGGGCCGCGACGACATCGGAGCCGGTGAGCTGGAAGGTGGCGACGGTGTTCTGGAAAGGCAGCACGGTCAGGACATCGCCCATCGTGAGATTGCCTGATGGCATGGAGGCGCGCAGGCCGCCGCCGTTCTGGATGGCGATGCTGATGCCTTGCGCCTTGGTGCGGTCGAGTATGGCGTCGGCGACGAGATTGCCCATCGAGCATTCCTGCGCCCGGCAGACCTCGCGCGAGCCCTCGATCGGGCCTTCGGACTTGCCGATGACCTTCTTGCGTATCTCTGCAATCGGCTTGGCCAGTTCCTCGACGCGGGCGAGCATGGCCGGATCGGGGGTCACAGACGAATCCAGCAGGATCGGGTCGCCTTTGGCTTCCTTGACCACGCCGTTGTCGTCGAAGGTGACGACGATATCGCCGAGGTAGCGGCTGTAGGACGCAGCTGTTACCACGGGAACCTTGTAGCCGGCCGGATTGTCGACCATCGTGGGGTAGGGGCCGGCGGCCTTGGGGTCGGTGTTCGACAGCAGCGTGTGAGAATGGCCGCCGACGACGACATCGACGCCGGGGATCTTGGCGATTGCGTCGAGGTCGCGGCGGTAGCCGACATGGGTCAGCGCGATGATCTTGTTGACGCCCTCGGACTTCAGCATGTCGACTTCGGCGTTGATTGCCTGGACGTCGTCGGTGACCTTGACATGCGGGCCGGGCGAGGCGAGCGCCGGCGTGTCCGTGGTAACAGCTCCGACGATGCCGATCTTCTGGCCGCCGATGTCGAGAACGATCGATTTCTTGATGCGGTCGCCGAGCTTGGATTCGGAATCGATCACGAGGTTGGCGCCGAGAACGGGGAACTGGACCTTGTCGAGGAAGGGCGCGAGCGCGCTCTCGCCGTCGTCGAATTCGTGGTTGCCGACCGTCATGGCATCGAATTTCATGGCGTTCAGCAGTTCGACTTCGGCCTGGCCCTTGTAGGTGGTGTAGAACAGGGAGCCCTGAAAATTGTCGCCAGCGTCGAGGAGGATGACGTTCTGGCCTTCGAGCGCCCTGCGGCGGAGGTCGATTTCCGTCTTCAGCCTGGCTGCCCCGCCGAAGCATTCCTTCTTGCTCTCCTCGTCGGCAGAGCAGGTGGCATCGAACTTGTTGATCGATTCGTCGCGGGAGTGGAAATCGTTGATGTGCAGAATGTTGAGCTGATAGTCGGCAAAGGCCGTGCCGGCGCTGAGCGACATCAGCGTGACGGTCAACAGACCGAACCTGGCGATTTTCCTCATCTCTCTCTCCTGTTTGGCAAAGGCGCGCTGCGCGGCAGCCCCACCGTCTCTCCTACAGCCACTTCATGGCAGCCGTACAATGATGGTGTTCGCGCCCGGGTGCAACCTGTCAGAACGCGGCTGTTTTGACGTCTACCGGTCACGCCCATGCAAAAAGCCCGCCGCCTCGGGTAAAAGGCAGCGGGCTTTTCATTAACCAGACACTGACAATCAGACGCCGCCCTGGCCGTCCGAGCCGATATAGGCCAGGCGCAGCATGTTGGTGGCGCCGGGCGTGCCGAGCGGAACGCCGGCCGAGATGATGATGCGGTCGCCGGGCTTGCCGAAGTCTTCGCCGACAACGATGCGGCAGGCGCGGTTGACCATGTCGTCGAGGTCGGTCGCGTCATGGGTAACGACGCAATGCAGGCCCCAGACGACGGACAGGCGGCGAGCCGTCTGGACGCTCGGCGAGAGCGCCAGGATCGGCACGTTCGGGCGTTCGCGCGAGGTGCGCAGGCCCGTGCCGCCGGATGACGTGTAGCAGACGATGGCGGTCAGCTTCAGCGTTTCGGCGATCTGGCGGGCGGCCAGCGAGATGGCGTCAGCGCCGGTGGCTTCCGGCTGCGGGCGCTGGGCGTAGATGATGCCCGGATAATGCGGCTCGCGCTCGATGGTGCGGGCGATCGAGGCCATGGTGGAGACGGCTTCGACCGGATAGTCGCCGGAGGCGGATTCGGCCGACAGCATGACGGCATCGGCGCCTTCGAAGACGGCGGTGGCGACGTCGGAGACTTCGGCGCGGGTCGGGACCGGGGCCGAGATCATCGATTCCAGCATCTGGGTGGCGACGACCACAGGCTTGCCGGCCTTGCGGCAGGCGCGGATCAGCTGCTTCTGGATGCCGGGCACGGCTTCGAGCGGCATTTCGACGCCGAGGTCGCCACGGGCAACCATCAGGGCGTCGGAGAGTTCGATGATCTCGTCGATGCGTTCCAGAGCCTGCGGCTTTTCGATCTTCGACATCAGGCCAACGCGACCGCCGGCAATCTTGCGCACTTCGGTCAGGTCTTCCGGACGCTGGATGAAGGAGAGGGCAACCCAGTCGACATCGTTGACAGCGAGGACGGCGTCGAGGTCGAGGCGGTCCTTGTCGGTGAGAACGCCGGCTGTCAGGATCGTGTCAGGCAGGCTGACGCCCTTGCGGTCGGAGATGGTGGTGCCGGACACGACCTTGGTGACGATCGTCTTGCCGTCGCAGGCTTCGGCGCGAAGGTAGAGCTTGCCGTCGTCGATCAGCAGGCGGTCGCCGGCCTTGACCGATTCCAGGATCTCCGGATGCGGCAGGAAGACGCGGGTGTTGTCGCCCGGTGTGTCGTTGCCGTCGAGCGTGAAAGTCTGGCCGGGGACGAGCGTGACCTTGGTGTCGGCGAACTTGCCGACGCGGAGCTTCGGGCCCTGCAGGTCGGCGAGGATGCCGATCGGGCGGCCGCAGCGGGCTTCCACTGCGCGGATGCGCGAGACCAGGGTGCGCATCATCTCATGGCTGGAATGGCTCATGTTGATGCGGAACAGATCGGCGCCGGCTTCGTGCAGCTTCTGGATCATCGCTTCGTCGGAAGAAGCGGGACCGAGGGTGGCGAGGATTTTGACGTTTCTATTGCGTTTCATCAATTCTGGCTTTCTTGGCTTCCCGGGGTGTCGGACAACTGAACCATCCAGCTCGCCTGCCTCCCCGTGTCGTATTCCTTGAATCCCATCTTCTGGTGACCGCGGGCATAGCAGTCCTTGACGCCCTCGATCTTGAACTCGTTTTCAGCCACGCACATTTCCACATCGCCGGTCCAGCGGCCGCCACGGGCGGCATCCTCGGCGTAGAGATAGTAGTAGCGGGACTGCAACGGACCTTCGATCAGAGTGGCGCATGTGGTGGCCGGGACCTGCCACCATCCTTCAGTTACCCAACCCTGCTTGGCACGATAACCGATGGCGACGCCAACGAGGTTCTGCGTGCCGTTGCAGACGCGGAAATCCGCCAATGCAACATTGGGCAGGGCAAAAGGCGAAGCTGCGGCCAGGGCAAAAAGGGCGAGCTTGACGAGCGGTCTGGACCGCTTAACGAAACTGGGCGCGACTTGGCTGGACACTGCTTCCAATGGGCTCCATGATTATTCGTTCTCCCGTCTTCTTGCGCTGCCATCCCCGGAATGTCAACGCAATGCTAATCGATTATATTCGTTCATGCCATTGTCATCGGTGACCCTATTGCCGCCTCGATATCATGCAAACCTTGCGCCATGAGGCCCGCCATGCAATCAAGCGGGGGACTGTAAAAGGCTGGCAGATATCGCGCATGCATGACTTCGACGCATTCGAAATCCTAGACGGCAATCGTGACAGTGGCATGGTGATCCTCGGCGACCATGCGATGAATCGGTTGCCCGATCGCTACGACCGGCTCGGCCTGCCTGCGAGCGCATTCGAGCGGCACATCGCCTATGACATCGGCATCGAGGGATTGTGCCGGGCGCTTTCGGCCAAGCTTGCCGTGCCTGCGGTTCTCTGCGGCTTCTCGCGGCTGCTGATCGATCCCAACCGGGGCGAAGACGACCCGACGCTGATCATGAAAATCTCCGACGGCGCGATCGTTCCCGGCAATCATCCGATCTCCGAAGGGGAGTGGGCCGAGCGCATCGCGACCTATCACCGGCCTTACCACCATGCGGTCGACGAGACTATCGCCAGCGTCGCTGCGGCAAGCGGGCAGGCGCCGCTGGTGCTGTCGCTGCATTCCTATACGCCCGCCTGGAAAGGGGTGCCTCGACCCTGGCATGCGGCCGTCCTCTGGGATACCGACCACCGCGCCGTGCATCCGTTGCTGTCGATGCTGCGCGACCAGGGGTTTGTCGTCGGTGACAACGAGCCCTACGACGGCGCATTGCGGGGCGATACGCTCTATCGGCACTGCATGGTCAGCGGCATCCCCCATACGCTGCTGGAGGTGCGCCAGGATCTGATCGCAGACGAAGCCGGGATCGCCGCCTGGGCCGACCGGCTGGCCCCTATTTTCAAAACGTTGAACGACGACCCGGCATTGCACCGGTACGAGGTCTTTCCGTCTCGCACGGGGCCTTACGAAACGGCATGAGGAGACGAGGATGACCGAACTCAGCAAGGAACAGCAGATCGAATTCGAGGCGGCCGCGTTCCGCCGGCTGGTCGCGCATCTCCGCGAGCGCGGCGACGTCCAGAACATCGACCTGATGAACCTCGCCGGCTTCTGCCGCAACTGCCTGTCGCGCTGGTACGGTGAGGCCGCCGGCGAGGCAGGCGTTGCTCTCAGCAAGGACCAGTCGCGCGAGATCGTCTACGGCATGCCCTATGAAGAGTGGCAAAGCCTGCACCAGATCGAAGCCACGCCTGTGCAAAAAGCCGCATTTGAAACCAACAAGCCAAAAGAATAGATCAAGCTTTAGCAAATCGGCTTGACCTCCAGCGTCGTTCGCGGCACGTCATCCCGCTATCAACCCACCCCTCCGTCCAAGGAGCGGCCCCTGCCGTCGGCATGGCCGCCGGACGGCGGTTCCGTTCCCAGGCCCCAATCGTCTGTCTATCGAGGAAAGAGATCCATGAGTGAAGTAATGGGCGCAGAGCCGGTCGCGGCTGCCGAACTGAAGCAGTTCATCGAGCGCATCGAGCGTCTGGAAGAAGAAAAGGCCGCCATCAGCGGCGACATCAAGGACGTCATGGGCGAAGCCAAGGGTCGCGGCTACGACACCAAGGCCATCCGCACCATCATCCGCCTGCGCAAGAAGGATGCCAACGAGCGCATGGAAGAAGAAACCATCCTGCAGACCTATATGGCTGCCCTGGGCATGGAATAGTCGGACCGATATCATCCGCCCTGCTGCCTGGCAGGGAGTCGATCCGGGCTTCGGGCACGCGTGTTTCGCTGCCCGGAGCGTCGGGCCCTTTTCGCCACTAATTCTCCAGCGAGCCGGCCGCCGGCGATCGGCCCGTTTGTTCTCAACCGCTTTCAGCGGTGAAACCCCGGACGTCTAACGACCGATCTCCCGCCTTGCCCATCCCCCAAAATGACGGCATGTGCCGGCCTGGTTGGCTGGTGCTCCGGTGCCTGGCGACCAAAGCCTCTACTGAAGGCTGTGTCCGCAATGTTAGAATGCTGTCCCGGTCTGATCGGCGCTGTTTCGGGGACGAAACCTCAAGTCACCGTTCCGTCACGTAAATTGGCAGAATCTATTTAGGGCCAGCTCACGAAATCAGTTAATGCCGCCTTAAGGGCAGGCATCCTTATTTTTTATTTTGCTACTTGCAGGCGAGCTTTCCGCGCTCCATACTCTGATTCTCGTCTCAGGGCTGCCGTCTCGATTTACGAGATTGGTATGATGTCTTCTTGGCAGCCTTCCGCATGAGCGGATCCGATATCCAAAACATCCTGTGTGGGGCACGGAATGACATCATTGTCACGAAAGGCGCAGCTGTGCGCTGCATTTGACACGTCAAGCGACGTGTATTCGCTATCTCAAATCGAAACACCCTAGTTTCCAGCAATCCAGCATCGAGCCAGAGGTTGTGCTGTTCGTCGGCTGCTTGCGAGCGCCGTCGTGGCTGGATTCTGGCGTCCATTTATTTGAAAGACAGATTCGGATGACGAGCATAAACACCAACAACTCCGCTATCGCCGCCCTTCAGACGCTGCGAACAATCAACGGTCAGTTGCAGAACACCCAGCAACAGGTCTCCTCAGGTCTGCGCGTGCAGAAGGCATCCGACAATTCGGCTTACTGGTCCATCGCGACCACCATGCGGTCCGATGGTGGAGCCGTCAAAGCCGCTTCGGATGCTATCAGCCTCGGTCAGGCCAAAGTCGACACCGCTTACAACGGGCTTGAATCCGTCCTGAGCGTGATGTCCGACATCAAGGCCAAACTCGTTTCCGCGACAGAAGGCAGCGTCGACAAGAACAAGGTTCAGGAAGATCTCGAACAGTTGAAGCAGCAGGTGATCGGCATCGCCGCGTCGAGCAGCTTCAACGGTCAGAACTGGCTGAACACCGACGTGCCCGACATGTACGATGTCAGCAACAACAGCGCGTCCGTGGTCTCGTCCTTCACGCGGACGTCATCGGGAAGCGTTGCCGTCACCACGGCCGATACGCATCTCTCGACGACGTCCCTGTTCAACAGCACGGGCGGCGGGATCTTGCAGAGGGATGATCGCAACGTCGGGACTATCGGCGGAATCCGGCAGTCTGTCAGCTATGTCGATCACGGCAAGGAAACGTCAGTGTGGGTTCCGCAAGCCCATGGCGGCACTGTGGCCGGCTTCGCGTTCACCTATTCCGGCACCCTCACTTTTGACGACCCTGCCGATCAGATCAGCTTCGATGTGACCGTCGACAAGGACAACCCGGCGGATGGCATCCCGCCGCCTTACAATCCGGGCCAGACCAGTTCCGTTACCATTGACCGATCGACCATCGATGCCGTCAACCCTGCATGGAACGGCGTTGTCTCTTCTTTCAGGCAGTATCAGCAGGTGTTGAACTACGCGCTGGGCCATCCCGCTACCGGTTCCTATGCTAGCCTGCAAACCGATTATAAAGGCAACATCATCCCTGACCGCATCGCCGTTTACAGCAGCCAAAACCGGAGCTTCGGGACCGAAGGTTCCTATGTCGAGGTCAGCAATTTTTCGAGCAATGTGGGTTCGGGCGGGCTCGGAAACGTTTCGGCTCAGGGATCTCGCGGTTCGACCTTGCCGCTCACATTCGACCAATTCCAGGATTTCAAGGACGGCGACAATCCGGCCGGCGTTACCATCAATTTCGACTTCAGCATCAATTCGGCCGCGTCGAAGTCCTACAGCTTCGATCGGACCTACGTGAACAATCTGCTGGGGGTCGAGAACGGCAAGGTAGAGACTTCGGATCAGATGGTAACTCTCCTGACTTCGCTCCTCAGCGCCGATTGGCCGACGTTGCAGATCGAGGCGACGTCCGGGTCGCAGATTACGCTGCGAACCGATGTCCTGCAGGACAGGCTTTCAGGGTCCGGAACCGGGATCTACTTTTCCAACATGCGGGTCAGCGACGAGCCGCTTCCGGAGATCGATTTCAAGGACCTGGATATTGCCAAAAATCCGGACAAGGTTTCGGACTACCTCACCTATATCGAGACCGTCAGCCAGAAGATCACCTCCGGTGCCGCGGAACTCGGCAGCCTTCAGAGCCGCCTGACGGAACAATCGGACTTCGCCTCCAGGATGGTCGATAGCATCGACAGCGGTGTGGGCCGATTGACGGATGCCGATATGGAGGAGGAATCCAGCAAGCTTGCCGCGCAGCAGACGCAGCAACAGCTGGCGCTGCAGTCTCTCTCCATCGCCAACAGCGCACCGCAGTCACTTCTGACCCTGTTCCGGTAGCGCAAACCCCGGCTCCCCTTGCTGTTTCAACGGCAGCAAGGGGAGCCGGTGGACCACCGCTCGCACAAACAAAAATCCCGCCGGAGCGATCCGGCGGGATTTTTGTTTTCTGGGTCGCTGCCTATTGCAGTGTGTCGAATTTCTTGACCGGGAGGAAGTTGACCGCCGAGCCGTTGAAGCGTTCGGGATCGATGGCTGCGGTCTGCTGCTTGAAGCCTTCGGTGTAGACGGCGGTCGGCTGGGCGCGCAGCTGCTGGCTGACGAAGCGCGGTGCCTTGACGGGGCGGCCGACGGTTTCGAGGCGGGCATTGCTCAGAGCCCATTTCTCGACCATCTTTTCGGTGAGCTTGGGCTCGGTGCGAAGGGTCGCGCGGCCGGCCGTTGCCACGACGGCGTCCTGCTTGCTCGGGCGTCCGCCCTTGGTCGGAACGCCGGCGGCAATGTTGCTTTCGGCTGCATTCGGATTGTCGAATGCATCATAGAAGCGGACGTTGTTGTTGGCTGGCGCGATCTTGGTCGGCGGCACGAGCGCTGCCATCTGCATCGGCACGGATGCCGGGGCCGGGCGCTGGTTCGGCCGTTGGGTCGGAACGACCTGCGGCGTGACGGCGGCGATGGCCTGTGCTGCGGGCGGCTGAGGTGTTGCAGCCAGTGCCTTCAGCATGTCTTCGTCGGACCGGCGCTGTTCGAGCGCTGCGACGACGGACGGCGACAGCGCGCTATCGGCTGCGTCATCCTCGGCTTCGGTATCGGACTGGGCCGATGCGAGCAGGTTTTCAGCCACGGCAGGACGCTCGACAGGAACAGGGACGGACGAGAACTGCGAGCCGGACTGGCCGTTCGCCGGGTCGGCGGAAGCCGTCAGGGTCTCGGCATCGCCAGGGGCGCGCCTCTGGCCGAGCAGCGAGGGCGTCGGAACGCTGAAAGAGCTCAGGTCGGTATATTGCGAAGTTGGGGCGCCGTTGGCAGGCAAGGCTGCCGACAGAGCGTCCTGGGCGGCGCTGTGATTGGGCGATACCAGCGCCGAGGCCACATCGCTGCCGCCAGCCAGATTGCCGAAGGAGGGGCGAACGGCCGGGATCGGTGCGTTGAGGCTCGCAACGGCTGTCTGCGGTGCCGCCGATGGGGCATCGTCGTCATCCGTAGGCTGGACGACCGCCGGGGCCTGCTGGCGCGGGGTCGCCGCGGCGACTGCCGTTGCCTTCGTCGGAGCGGCATCCGAATCCGAATTGTCTTCGGCTTCGTCAGCCCCGCCACCGCCAAACAGCGTTGCGAAGAAGCCGCGATGCTTTGTCGGCGAAGCGCTGGCAATCTGGATATCGTCGGAGGACATGCGGCGCTTGTAGTCTGCGACCGCTTCGTCGTAGCCCGGCAACGGCTTGCCGTCGGCCGGGATGTGCATCGTCTTGCCGTTCGGGAAGAGCCGGACGAGATCCTGGCGATCCATGCGAGGCCATGCGCGCACGCCGCCGACGTCCATGTGGACGAAAGGCGAGCCCGATGTCGGGTAGTAGCCGACGCCGCCGGTCTGAAGCTTCATGCCGAGTTCGCGCAGCTTGGCGAGCTTGACGTCGGGAATGTAGAAATCCATCGCGTTGCCCAGCATGTGCTGGCTCTTCTTCGCAACGCCGGTATGGGCATTGCGGGTGCGCAGCATCTCGTTGGTGTCGGGCGAACGGAAGCCGCAGACGACGTTGATGAATTCGTGCGAGCCACTCTCGCGGTAAACTTCCCAGATCAGATCGAAGAGGCGCGGGTTCATCTTCGTCGGCTGGTTCTTGCGCCAGTCGCGCAGGATGCGGTTCAGCTGCTCGAGACCGCGTGGGTCGAACTTGCCGTTGCGCTTGTAGGTGATGACGGCCTTTTCGCCGGTATGGACGTAATAGATCTTGAGACTGCGCGTTTCGCCCCCAGCCTCGGACGGCGTGCTGACGAAGACCGGCGTCGAGACAGCAAGAGCGACTGCGCCAATGGCAAGTGCCCTGGCTGTCCTCCGGCAGATCTGCGAACACACGGTACGCCAGGTCAAGCTGTTAGGCTTGGAATTTCCATTCAGTTTCTGCAAGTCGATCCCCGTCCGACAGCAAATGCCGCATAACGTTCCAAATGTCTGTCAATTGCGGTCACAGCATGGCAAAAATGCCACACATGTTCAACCACTTCTTACATAGTGAACGATCCACTAACAAGAGCTTTACGACCAGTAACCGAATATGCTTGCCCGAACGTTAAGAAACCGATCAAGCGGCGTTTTTCTGCGGGTCGTCAGGGTCTATACCGTAATCCTTCAATTTGCGGTAGAGGGTCGAGCGTCCGATGCCGAGTTTTCGGGCCACCTGGCTCATCTGGCCGCGATAGAATTTCAGCGCAAAACGAATCAGTTCCTCTTCAACGTCAGCCAGTTTTCGCACCTCGCCGGACGGGCCGGTGCTGGCGATCTGGTTATCGGGGACAGAAATGTCGGCCGATTCTGTCGGTTGCGGCACCGTTGATTCGGTGATGGTGGCCTCGTCCTGGCTGGTCTCGCGTCCGCCGACGACCGAAAGGCCGCCTTCACCCATGGCGCGACGGGCGATGCCGCCGGCTGCCATCTGTTCCGAGGTGAGGTAGCCCGGCAACTGGGCGGCGATCTGCGGAAAGTCTGCTTCGACGAGATCGGAACCCTGCGCCAGGACCACGGCGCGGAAAATCGCGTTCTCGAGCTGGCGGATGTTGCCCGGCCAGTCATAGGCCGTCAGCAGCGCCATGGCGCCGGCGCTGATGCCGAGTGTGTGGCCGATCTTTTGCTCGAGCGAAAAGCGCTCGACGAAGACGCGCACCAGATGCGGGATGTCTTCCTTGCGACGGCGCAGCGCCGGCATGGTGATCGGGAAGACGTTGAGGCGGTAGTAGAGATCCTCGCGGAAGCGCCCTGCCTTCACCTCCTCGATCAGGTCCTTGTTGGTGGCGGAGATCAGCCGGACATTGACCTTCTGCGGCATACGGGCGCCGATGGTCTCGATTTCGCCCTGCTGGACGGCACGCAGCAGCTTGACCTGCACTTCGACGGGGAGGTCGCCGACCTCATCGAGGAACAGCGTGCCACCATCAGCCTCCATGAACTTGCCGACATGGCGCTCGGTGGCGCCGGTGAAGGCACCTTTCTCGTGGCCGAAGAGGATGCTCTCCACCAGATTGTGGGGAATGGCACCGCAGTTGACGGTGATGAAGGGCTTGCTGGCCCGATCGCTGGCCGACTGGATGGCACGGGCCACCAGTTCCTTGCCGACGCCGGATTCACCCTCGAGCACGACGGGGATGTTGGAGAGTGCGGCCCGCTGGGCGAGATCGGTAATGCGGATCATCGCCGGGCTGGCCGAAATGATGTCGTCGAAGCCGATGCTGCCGGAGCGCGTCTTGCGCCCGGCCCGCGCCTTGGCTTCGCGCTGGTCGAGCTTCAGGGCGCCTGAAATGGCGCTGGCGATGCGTTCGGGCGATACCGGCTTGACGACGAAATCGAAGGCACCGGCGCGCATCGCCTGGACCACGGTTTCGATGCCGCCTTGGCCGGTCTGGACGATCACGGGAACATCCGTGCCCATCTCGTGCAGGGCGGAGAGAAATTCCAGCCCCCCCATTTCCGGCATCATGAGATCGAGCACGATGACGTTGACGCGGCCGCTGTTCTCTTTGAGGACCTCGAGCCCGAGCCGACCGTTTTCGGCCAGCAGCGTGGTGTAGCCATGCCTCTCGACGGCGTTCTTCAACAGCCGTCGCTGAACCGGATCGTCCTCGACGATGAGAATCTGCGCGCCGACCTTGGCGTCATTATGTATGGTCATTAGTGCCTCACTTCATGCGAAACTTGAGGCGACTTTGGCAGACAGGATTGAACATCCAGTTCTGAGAAATAGCGGCATTTTAACGAATGCACGATCAGCACAACTTCGTCTCACGACGGCGATATTGCCGCCAATACCGCCTTGCGGCCATCGTTCCGGCCTATTAGACACGGCATGTGACCGTGCCAGATCTGGAAAGCAGAGGATTACAGCCCATGCGCCGCCATTCGCTCCACGCCCGTGTTAACCTTTCGCCCGACGTCGGCACCAAGGCCGATCCCAAAACGGCACTCGGCGACCTGCCGGTCTGGAAGCTTGGCGATCTTTATCCATCGGCAACGTCCCCGGCCTTCATCGGCGATCTCGAAAAGGCTTCGAGCCAGTCGATCGCCTTTGCCGAAAAATGGAAGGGCAAGCTCGGCACCGCCGCCATGAGCACCGGCGACGCCGGTATCGGTGCGGCGCTCAGGGAATACGAAGCGCTGGACGACCTGATGGGCCGCATCGCCTCCTTTGCCGGTCTCACCTATTTCTCCGACACCAGCAGCCCGGCCAACGGCAAGCTCTATGGCGACGTCCAGGCGAAGATCACCGAATACAGCTCGCATCTGCTGTTCTTCGCGCTGGAACTGAACCGGCTCGACGACGTGCTGATCGACGCCTGCATGCAGAACGATCCGCTCGCCGGCCATTATCGCCCCTGGCTGGTGGATCTCCGCCAGGACAAGCCCTATCAGCTCGACGACAAGCTGGAGCAGCTGTTCCTTGAGAAGTCGATGACCTCGGCGGCCGCCTTCAACCGTCTGTTCGACGAGACCATGGCCGAGCTACGCTTCGAGATCGATGGCGAGATGCTGCCGCTGGAAATGACCCTGAACCTCCTGCAGGATCCCGACACCGCCGTGCGCAAGAAGGCCGCCATGGCGCTGGCCGTCACCTTCAAGGACAACCTGCGCGTCTTCACGCTCATCACCAACACGCTCGCCAAGGACAAGGACATTTCCGACCGCTGGCGCGGCTTCAAGGACATCGCGGATTCGCGGCATCTGGCCAACCGGGTCGAGCGCGAGGTCGTCGACGCGCTGGCCGCGGCCGTCCGGGATGCCTATCCGCGCCTGTCGCACCGCTATTACAAGATGAAGGCCAAGTGGCTCGGCATGGAGCAGATGGATTTCTGGGACCGCAATGCGCCGCTGCCGGAAACCTCGAATGCGCTGATCCCCTGGGGCGACGCCAAGGAAACGGTGCTGTCGGCTTACAACGACTTCGCCCCTGAGATGGCCGATATCGCCCGCCGCTTCTTCGACGAGCAGTGGATCGACGCACCGGCACGGGCCGGCAAGGCGCCCGGCGCCTTTGCCCATCCGACCGTTCCCTCCGCGCACCCCTACGTGCTGGTCAATTACCTCGGGAAGCCGCGCGACGTGATGACGCTCGCCCACGAGCTCGGCCACGGCGTGCACCAGGTGCTGGCCGGCGGCCAGGGCGCGCTGATGTGCCAGACGCCGCTGACGCTTGCCGAAACGGCCTCCGTCTTCGGCGAGATGCTGACCTTCCGGGCGCTGCTCGAAAAGACCACGGACAAGCGCGAGCGCAAGGCGATGCTTGCCCAGAAGGTCGAGGACATGATCAACACGGTCGTGCGCCAGATCGCCTTCTACGAATTCGAGCGCAAGCTGCACACCGCGCGCAAGGCCGGCGAACTGACCTCTGAGGATATCGGCGCGCTCTGGCTGTCGGTGCAGGAGGAAAGCCTCGGGCCGGCGATCCGCATTTCCGAGGGCTACGAGACCTACTGGACCTATATCCCGCACTTCATCCATTCGCCCTTCTACGTCTATGCCTATGCCTTCGGCGATTGCCTGGTGAATTCGCTCTATGCCGTCTACCAGAAGGCCGAACCGGGATTCCAGGACAAGTATTTCGAGCTTCTGAAGGCCGGCGGCACCAAGCACCATTCCGAGCTGCTGAAGCCGTTCGGCCTCGATGCCACCGATCCGTCGTTCTGGGCGAGGGGGCTTTCGATGATCGAAGGGCTGATCGACGAACTCGAGGCGCTGGACGGGGAGTAGGGGGCACCAAGCCTGCATGGCCCTCGATCCCTCCATCCTGTTTCGTGACGACACGACCGGCGAAGTGATGCTGTTTGCCGAGCCGGTCGACATCATCGTCGCCCATACGGGCGCCGAGGTGCTCGCCGGTCTCGACCGGATGGAGCGGGAAAAGTCGGCTGGCCGGTGGCTTGCGGGGTATATGGCCTATGAGGCCGGCTACGCCTTCGAAGACAAGCTCGCGCCGCTGATGATCGCCGGACGCCAGACGCCGCTGATGGTCTTCGGCGTGTTCGACGGTCCCGCCCCGGCAGACCATCGGCTGTCGCAACCGCTGCAGCGGATGGAGAACGAGGCTTTCCTCACCGAGGCGACGCCGGCCTGGGATTTTCCGGCCTACAAGGACCGCTTCGATCGCCTGCACCAGCATATCCGTCGGGGTGATTGCTATCAGGGCAATCTCACCATGCCGGTCACGGCGCGCTGGAACGGCGATCCACGTGCCGCCTTCTGGTCGCTGATCGAGCGGCAGCCGGTGAAATACGGAGCCCTTGTCGATCTCGGCGGCCCCATCATCCTGTCCCGCTCGCCGGAGCTGTTCTTCCGCGTCGACGACCACGGCTGGATCGAGACCCGCCCGATGAAAGGCACGGCACCGCGCGGCGCTTCGCCGTCGGAAGACGCCGATATCATCGCGGCGATGCGCAGCGACGGCAAGACCCAGGCCGAGAACCGGATGATCGTCGATCTCCTGCGCAACGACATCTCGCTGATATCGGAGACGGGCAGCGTCGAGGTTCCAAAACTGTTCGACATCGAGACCTATCCGACCGTCCACCAGATGGTGAGCCACGTGCAGGCGAAGCTGCTGCCGGATCTGTCCATCCGGGACATCTTCGCAGCCCTGTTTCCCTGCGGCTCGATCACCGGCGCGCCGAAGCTGTGGGCGATGGAGATCCTGCACGGGCTGGAGGCCGGCCCGCGCGACGCCTATTGCGGCGCCATCGGCATGATTGCGCCCTCGGGGGCCATGCGCTTCTCCGTGGCGATCCGCACGATCACGCTGTTTGCCGATTTCAGGGCGATCTTCAATGTCGGCGGCGGCATCGTCTTCGATTCGACCGCCGAGGCCGAATACCAGGAGTGTCTGCTGAAGGCGCGGTTTGCCGTGGGGGATGCATGGATCGCCCGGTAGCGGATTTTTCGCTGATCGAGACGCTGCGCTATGATCCCGATGCCGGCTTTATCCGGTTGCGCCTGCATCTGGCGCGGCTGGAGCGCTCTGCCCGGCGGCTGGGCTTTCCGCCGCCGAAGGACGTGGCCGCACGTCTTGCCGATGCCGTCGCCGACACCGCCGGTCCGCAGCGGGTCCGCCTGACTTTTGATCCTGCCGGCCGCATCGCCATCACAAGGGCGGACTTCGTGCCGCTGGCCGAGGGCACGGTCTGGCGGGTGCGCGTTGCGCAGACCCGGCTTGATTCCGGCGACACGTTGCTTCGTGCCAAAACCACCCGCCGCGCCGTTTATGACAGGGCCCGCGCCGAGTTCAGCGCCGGTGAGGCCGACGAAGTGCTGCTGCTCAACGAGAGGGATGAGGTCTGCGAGGGGACGATCAGCTCAGTTTTTGTAGGCGACGGTTCAGGCCTCCTGCGCACGCCGCCGATTGCCTGCGGCCTGTTGGCCGGTGTGCTGCGCAGCGAACTGATCTGCGCCCGCAAGGCGCGGACCGGTCGGCTGTCGCTTGCCGATCTCACCAGCGGGAAGCTCTTCGTCGGCAACTCGCTGCGCGGGTTGATTCCTGCGGTGCTTGTCGCTGACGGGTTAACCGCAAGGGCATGATGAACCCGCCGACGAGCCCCGTCGATGTTCGAGCTTGCGAGCCTCAGAGGGAATTGCATCGCCGGGTATCTGTGGACTATGCATTTTCTCCTGCAGCATATGATCCAAACGCCGAAAGGGCTCCATGTTCATCCTCTCCCTCACCTATCTGAAGAGCAACGAAGACGCCGACACCGTGATGGAGCCGCACATGGCTTGGGTCGCCGAAGGTTATGACAAGGGCTGGTTCCTCGCCTCGGGCCGCAAGGTGCCGCGCACCGGCGGCGTGATCCTTGCCAAGGGCGAGCGTAGCGAGATCGAGGCCTATGCAGCGGTCGATCCCTTCACCGTCCACGGCATCGCCCGTTATGAGATCACCGAGATCGCGCTGACGAAGACTGTCGATGGGCTCGAGTTGTTGAAGGGGTAGGGCCTGCATGGCTGATCTCGTCGATCATCTGAGAGAGCTCGAGGAGAGACTTTTCGACCCTGCCGTGCGCGCGTCGCGGCAGGCCTTGGAGGCTTTGCTTGCGCCAGAGTTTCAGGAGATCGGCAGTTCCGGGCGCCTGTTCGGCTGTGAGGAGATCATCGCGGCGCTGCTATCGGAAGAGCCGGTGATGTCACGCACCTTGCATGATCTCAGCCTAGTTATGGTGGAGGCGCGGGTTACTCTATTGACTTACCGCTCAACCAGAACAACGATGGACGGGGCGGTCGTCAGCTCGCTGCGTAGTTCGCTCTGGCGCCAGGACGATGATGGCACGTGGCGGATGGTTTTCCATCAGGGAACATTGGCTTCTGAAAATACTCGGTGAGCGAAGGCCCTGCCATGGAACGCAGCTGGGCTAGAGCGTCGGGCGATTAATGTGCAACGCAACCCGCATGGCGGAAGTAATTC
>CAZZZI010000014.1:0-18822 GCA_964658415.1 uncultured Sphingomonas sp.
GCCATCTACGGCACGTCGGATGACTGCTACAAAATCCGCCATCAGTACTTTCTCGTGATGTCCAGCAGGTCAGCCGAACAGCTTTTTATCGTTGGCGCGACATTAATCCTCAAACGGATCAGTCACAAGTATGGTGTCGTCGCGCTCCGGGCTGGTCGAAAGCAGCGCAACCGGGGCCCCGATCAGCTCTTCCACCTGGCGCACATATTTGATCGCCTGGGCTGGCAGGTCGGCCCATTTGCGGGCGCCGACGGTCGATTCCTTCCAACCCTCAAGCGTAATATAAACCGGCTCGACCCGGGCTTGCGCCCCCTGGCTTGCCGGCAGGTGATCGATCTGGACGCCGTCGAGCATATAGCCGACGCAGATCTTCAATTCTTCCAGTCCATCCAGCACGTCGAGCTTGGTGAGCGCGATGCCTGTAATGCCGTTGGTGGCAACCGACTGGCGAACCAGTGCCGCGTCGAACCAGCCGCAACGACGTTTACGCCCGGTAACTGTGCCGAATTCATGACCTTTCTCGCCAAGAAACTGGCCAATCTCGTCCGTCAACTCCGTTGGGAACGGTCCTTCGCCGACGCGGGTCGTGTAGGCCTTGGTAATGCCGAGGATGTAACCGAGCGATCCCGGCCCCATGCCCGAACCGGCAGAAGCCTGTCCGGCAACAGTGTTGGACGAGGTAACGAAGGGATAGGTGCCGTGGTCGATGTCGAGCAGCGAGCCCTGTGCGCCCTCAAACAGGATGCGCGCGCCGCGGCGGCGCTCCTTGTCGAGCAGCAGCCAGACGGTTTCGCGGAAAGGCAAAACACGGTCGGCGACCGATGTCAGTTCTTCCATGATGGTTTCGTGAGACACCTCAGCGACACCGAGACCACGACGCAGGGCATTGTGGTGCGTCAGGATGCGATCGACCTTGGCCGGCAGGCTTTCGAGATCGGCAAGGTCCATGAAGCGGATCGAACGGCGGCCGACCTTGTCTTCGTAGGCCGGACCGATGCCGCGGCGGGTGGTACCAATCTTTGTACCGCTGTTGGTGGCGGCATCCTCGCGCAGCGCATCGAGTTCGCGGTGCAGCGACAGGATCAGGGTAGCATTATCGGCGACGCGCAGGTTCTCCGGCGTGATCTTGACGCCTTGGACCGCCAGGCGATCGATTTCTGCGAGCAGCGCATGGGGGTCGACGACGACGCCATTGCCGATGACGCCCATCTTGCCCGGACGCACGACGCCGGAGGGAAGCAGCGACAGCTTGTAGCTGGTGCCGTCGATGACGAGCGTATGGCCGGCATTGTGGCCGCCCTGGAAGCGGACAACGATATCCGCGCGCTCCGAAAGCCAATCGACAATCTTGCCCTTGCCTTCGTCACCCCATTGCGAACCGATCACGACCACGTTCGTCATTTGTCTCTTCCTGCTTCCTGCGCAGATATGCGCCTTGCCCAAACCCGCGCATCTATAAAGCGTTGCTTTTCGGAAAGCGACCCCGTTGTCGGCGGAGTTGGTGCTTTTGCAGCGCAAATCAACCCGGATAGAGCCAGCTGGAACCCAACCACTTGACAATTGTTAACCATGCCGGCGCGAAGCCGGCTACCGGGAGTGCGGGATGAAGTCAGAACCTGGCCGCGCCGCAGGACGCTTGCTCCGGCGTCAAGACCGGAAAATCGGAGGAAAGCACGACTGTGCTGTCAACAGACAGGGCTGTCGGGCATCGCTTTCCGGCGTTACGCGACCTTGCGGAACTGGCCGGCCTGCGATGTCTGCAGCCCCAGCGCATGCAGCATCTCCGCCAGCTTGACGGCCGCAGCCACCCCGTCGATGACAGGCACCCCATGCGCATGGCTGAGCTGCCGGGCAAGATCGGCCATCCCGGCACAGCCGAGGACGATGGCATCCGCGCCGTCCTCCGAAAGCGCGGTCGCCATCTCGAGCGAGATCGTCTGGCAGGCATCGGAGCCCTCGCGCTCAAGCTCCAGCACAGGGACCTCGGAAGCGCGCACCCGGGCGCAGCGCTTGCTGAAACCATAGGCGGCGATGTTGTCCTCGATAACGGGCACCGAGACGGAGAGTGTCGTCACGACGCTGAACCGGTCCGCCACCAGCGTCGCCGCATGAAAAGCCGCCTCGCCGATGCCGATGACCGGCCGGGCCGTGCGCCTGCGCGCCTCGTAAAGCCCGGTATCGTCGAAGCAGGCGATGATTACGGCGTCGAAGTCCTCGGCGTTGGACCGCTCGATCTCGTAGAGCAGGCCGGGCAAAGCCGCCTCGCCGTCCTCCGGGCCCTGGATGCTGGCGGGTCCGATGACCGGATTGCGCGCCACCACTTCGGTCCCGGGACCGGCGACCAGGCCGGCGGCAACGCCGATCTTCGTCGTCATCGAAGCCGTCGTGTTGGGATTGATGATCAGAATGCGCACGACGTCAGACCCCCATGCCGGCGTCCGAGCCCTGGGCGGCACGTCGGCGGCTGACATACATGCCGATGCCGACGGCTGACAGGATGACTGTGAAGGAGAACAGCGTCGTCACCGTGCCGAGCGCGTAGAGAACGGGCGTGGTGACATTCGTCGTCATGCCGTAGATCTCGAGCGGCAGCGTGTTGAACGAGCCCGACGTCATCAGCGTCCGGGCGAACTCGTCGTAGGAGAGCGAGAAGCCGAACAGGCCGACGCCGATCAGGCTGGGCGCGATCATCGGCAGCACGACATGGCGGAAGGTCTGCCAGGAGCTCGCCCCGAGGTCCCGAGCGGCTTCCTCATAGGACGGCGAAAAGCGGTTGAAGACGGCAAACATGATCAGCACGCCGAAGGGCAGCGTCCACGTCAGGTGCGCACCGAAAGCCGAGGAATACCAGGCCGGCGCAAAGCCGAACTGCTGGAACACGACGCCGATGCCGAGCGAGATGATGATCGACGGCACGACGAGGCTGGCGACCGTGCCGTAGAATACGATCGATGCGCCACGAAATTTGCGCCGGAAGGCGAGGCCCGCGAGCAGCGAAACCACCACGGTGACGACCATCACCATCAGGCCAAGGAAGAACGACCGCTCGAAGGCCGCACCGAAATCGCCGACCGACTGTTTTTCGAACAGGTTGGCGAACCAGTGGAAGGACACGCCGTTGAGCGGAAAGGTCAGACCGCCGTCCGGCCCCTGGAAGGACAGGATGAAGATCGCCGAAAACGGGCCGTAGAGAAACAGCACGAACAGGGCGAAGAAGGCGGAGAGCACATAGAATTCGAGCGGGCGTTTCTCGGTGTTCATCTCAAAGCTCCTTGCGGATGTCGACGACGCGCAGGATGGCGGCGACCATCAAGAGCACCAGAACCAGCAGCACGACGGCATTGGCAGCGGCGGCCGGATATTGCAGCAGCGACATCTGGTTCTTCATCATCAGCGCCACCGAGGCGCTCTGGCCGCCTGACATCACCTGCACGGTGGAGAAATCGGCCATGACAAGCGTCACCACGAAGATCGAGCCGATAGCGATACCGGGCTTGGCAAGCGGGATCACGACGTTCCAGAGGATCTGCCAGCCGGTGGCGCCCGCATCGCGGGCCGCCTCGAACAGCGAGCGGTCAATGCGCATCAGCGTGTTGAAGATCGGCGTCACCATGAACAGCGTGTAGAGGTGGACCATCGCGAGGATCACGGCGAAATCGGAATAGAGCAGCCACTCGATCGGCTGCGGAATGATGCCGGCGTCGAGGAGCGCCGAGTTGATCAGCCCGTTACGACCCAGCACCGGGATCCAGGAGATCATCCGGATGATGTTGGAGGTGAGGAACGGCACCGTGCAGATCAGGAAAAGGACCATCTGGGTCGACGACTTGCGGATGTGGAAAGCGAGGAAATAGGCCACCCAGAAACCGATGAACAGGGTGATCGCCCAGACGATCAGCATGTATTCGATCGTGTGGAGATAGGTTTTCCACGTCACCCAGGAGCCGAGCGTGTCCGTGTAGTTGGTGGCAAGGAAAGCGGGATAGATGCCGGCAAAGTCATAGTCCCAGAAACTGACGACCGCAATCATCAGGATCGGCAGGATGAAGAAGAATCCGAGAATGGCCAGCAGCGGCAGTGCCTGCAGATAGGACAGCAGACCGAGCGGTATCGTCAGGCTGCGTTTTTGCGGCTTGTCGAGCTGTGTCGTTGCTGATGCCATTCTACCGTATCTCCGATTGTTCCTGATCTCTCCCCTTGTGGGGGAGATGTCGGCAGAGCCGACAGAGGGGGGTGCCAGCCACAAACCTGGAGCTTGCTGCATCACCCCCCTCTGTCACTTCGTGACATCTCCCCCACGAGGGGGGAGGTGAAAAGTGCCTTAGGCAGCGATGAACTCGTTCCAGCGCTTCACCATGTAGCGGTCTTCGTCCATGACGGAGTTCCAGCAGGCGACGTGGCCCATGCGCTCTTCGAACGAGCCGCCGTCGCGAACGGCTCCGGCCTTCTCCATGACCTTGCCTTCCGGCGACATGATATCGCCCTGCGCCGGCTTGCCTTCGATCCAGTAGCCCCATTCGTCGGCCGTCATGAAGTTCTTGGCGGTGTCCATGCAGGCGGAGTAGTAGCCCTGGCGGTTGAGGTAGCCGCCGACCCAGCCGGACGTGTACCAGTTGATGTATTCGTAGGCAGCGTCCAGTTCGGCGCCCTTCAGGTGCTTGGCAAGGCCGAGACCGCCGCCCCACGAACGGTAACCTTCCTTCAGCGGCTGGAACTTGCAGGCGATGCCCTTGGAGCGGACGGCGGCAACGGCCGGCGACCACATCGACTGGATGACGACTTCGCCGGAGGCCATCAGGTTGACGCTCTCGTCGAAGGACTTCCAGAAGGCGCGGAACTGGCCGGCCTGCTTGGTCTTGATCAGGAAGTCGATCGTCTTGTCGATCTCGGCCTTGGTCATGTTGCCCTTGTCGGCATATTTCAGCTGACCGGAGGCTTCCATGATCATCGCGGCATCCATGATGCCGATCGACGGAATGTTGAGGATCGCCGTCTTGCCCTTGAAGGCCGGATCGAGGATGTCGGCCCAGGAGGTGATGTCGCGGCCGACGAGGTCGGGGCGGATGCCCAGCGTGTCCGCGTTGTAGATGGTCGGAACCATCGTCATCCATTCGGTCGGCGTCTTGGAGAACTTCTTGGAATCTTGGCTGTCGACGAAGCCGACCGTGTGAGGCGCCGTGCCTTGCGCGATGACGCTATCGGGCTTCAGCTTGCCGTCGATGAACAGCGGCACGATCTTGTCGTAGTACTTGAGCTTCTTGGTGTTCATCGGCTGCATCACGCCGGCCGGATAGACCTTCTTGGCGATCCAGTATTCGATGTCGGCGATGTCGTAGGAATTCGGCTGGGTGACGGCGCGCTGCGCGGCTGCATCTGAATCCGTTGCCGTCATCTGCAGCGTGATGCCGAGATCCGCCTTGCACTTTTCGGCAATGGCGTTGAGGTTCGACACGCCGGTGCCGAACTGGCGCAGCGTGATCGGGTTCTGCGCCCAGATGGTCGGGAAGCCGGTAACGAGGCCGGAGCCGACGACGGCGCCGAGCCCGGCAGCGCCGGTCTTCAACAGGTTACGACGGGAAATCCCCTTGGTCGGCGTGGTAGACTTTGTGTCCTTGGTCATGCTCAGTTCCCCTTCTGGTGGTTGATGGATTAGCCGCGCCCGAGGAGGACCGCGTCCTCCAGGGCCCAGCTCAGTGAAAGCGCATCGCCGACCGAGACCGGTTTTGCGAAATAGTCGGTGTCCCGAACGATGGCGGTAAAGTCCTCGCTGCCGGCGCCGATGACGGTGATCTTCACCGAAGCACCGCGATATTCGACATTCGAGACGATGCCGTTGAAACCCAGCCCCTTCTGCGACGGCTCGGCGAGGCGAACCCGGTCGGTGCGGATACCGATATCCACCGGCGACCCGACCTCCGCCTGTCCGCGAACGGAAAATGTCTGCCCCTCCGGCGCCTCGAGCGTCACGACACCGTCCTCGCTCTGCGTGGCGCGGCCCGACAGGACGTTGTGATCCCCCATGAAGCGGGCAACGAAAGCGGTGGCGGGACGTTCGAAGACATCGCGGGCGGAAGCCGCCTGCTCGATGCGACCGTTGTTCATGACCACGATGAGGTCGGACAGTGCCATCGCCTCTTCCTGGCTATGGGTCACATGAACGAAGCTGATGCCGAGCGTCTTCTGCAGCTTTTTCAGCTCCGCCCGCATGCGGATCTTCAGGAACGGATCGAGCGCCGACAGCGGTTCGTCGAGCAGCAGCACTTCGGGATCGGTGATCAGCGCCCGGGCAAGCGCCACGCGCTGCTGCTGGCCGCCGGAAAGCTGGGCCGGACGCCTGTTGGCATAGGGCTCCATCTGCATCAGTTGCAGCATCTCCAGGGCCTTCCCCCGGCGAACCTGTTTCTCGACGCCCTTCATCTTCAGGCTGAACGCGACATTGTCGACGAGATCGAGATGCGGAAACAGCGCATAGCTCTGGAACATCATCGCCGTGCCGCGCTCGGCAGGCCGCGCATTCGTGATCTGGCTTTCGGACAGAACGACATCGCCGCCCGAAACCGTCTCGTGCCCGGCGGCCATGCGCAATGTCGAGGACTTGCCGCAACCGGACGGCCCGAGCAGGCAGCAATAGGTGCCGGCCGGCACTTTCAGATCGATCGCGTCGACGGCGACGGCACTGCCGTAACGCTTGGTCAGACTGATAAGTTCTAGATCGCCCTTCGCCATCGGCCCCTCTTGCAATTCGTCTGAAGGGGAGATTGCAAGGCCTATGCCAACATGGAAACGAAATCCAATGTGTTGATTTCATTCACCCTAAGGATAGCCAGGCAACCGTTTCGCGCGAAAGATGCCCATTTAATAGATGCGGCAAAAGCGGCAGATGCACACAACGTGAGCAAACATTGTATACAAAACTCCGTTGGTATTGAACGCAATTTGCAGCTATGATCTGGCTAAGATCAATGCTCACATTCCGACAGCGCACCATGCTCGAAAAATCCATCAGGGCCAGACCGGCAGGACAGCCGCCCGTGCAGCAGTCCCCTGTTTACCTCGGCATCCGCAGCGCCATTCTCGGCCATAGCGTCACGCCCGGGATGAAGCTGCCGGAAGACGAACTAGGCGAGATCTACTCGGTCAGCCGCACCGTCATCCGGGCAGCACTCCAGGCGCTGGCCCTCGATCATCTCGTGACGCTCGAGCCCAACCGCGGCGCCTTCGTTGCCAAGCCGACGCGCCTGGAGGCAAGGGAAGTATTCGAGGCCCGCGCCCTTCTCGAACCGAAAGTCGCGGCCATGGCCGCCGAAATTGCCAAGCCCACCGATGTCGCGCTTCTGGAGCGGCATATCGCGGAGGAACACGCTGCCGTCGCCGCCGGGCGGGATGGCGAAGCGGTGCAGCTGTCCGGCCAGTTCCATGTGGCCATTGCCGAGATCGCCAATCACTCGATCTATATCGATTTCGTCCGCCGCCTCTGCTCGCGCTCGTCGCTGATCGTCGCTCTCTACTGGCGTCGGCGCGATGCGATCTGCGAGCACCATGCCCATCACGAACTGGTCAATGCCATCGCCACGCACCGGCCGAAAGACGCCTCCGAGCTGATGGTCAGCCACCTCGTCGACCTTTTCTCAGGCCTCGATCTTTCGGAGCGCCAGCCCGGTTCGCGCCGCCTCTCGGATATCCTGAAGGGCTGATTGCCAACAATCAGGCATCGTTTGCAGAAGGAGCGTAGGCAGCCGGATCGACATGGCCGGGCCTTCCGTCGAGAGACAGTCTTGCGCCCCTCGCAGGTGTCTCGCTGATCACCTTGCCGCGCCGGACGACAAACAGCCGGGTCGCCCGCATGCGGATCGCCTCGATCGGATCCTGCGCCTGCAAGACCACGAGATCGCCGTTGCAGCCGACCTCGAGGCCGTAGCCTTCGAGCCCCATGAGCTTTGCCGGATTGCGGGTCACGGCATCGAAGCAGAAGCGCATCGCCTCGCGGGCCGACAGTTGTCCGACATGCAGCCCCATATGGGCCACGTCGAGCATGTCGCCGCTGCCCAGCGAATACCAGGGGTCCATGCAGCAATCCTGGCCGAAGGAAACGGCGATGCCATGCTCGCGCATCTCCTTGACCCGCGTCATGCCGCGCCGCTTCGGATAGCTGTCGTGCCGTCCCTGCAGCATGATGTTGATCAGCGGATTGGCGACCACCTGGACGTCAGCCTCGGCAATCAGCGGCAGCAGCTTCGAGACATAGTAATTGTCCATCGAATGCATAGAGGTCAGGTGCGAACCCGTCACCCGCCCCTGCAGACCGAGCCTCTGCGTCTCATAGGCGAGCGTCTCGATGTGGCGTGACAGCGGATCGTCGGTTTCGTCGCAGTGCAGGTCGACCGGCAGGCCGCGTTTCGCGGCAATCTCGCAAAGCGCCCTGACTGAACGTGCACCATCCTCCATCGTCCGCTCGAAATGCGGAATGCCGCCGACGATGTCGACGCCGAGATCGAGCGCCCGCTCGAGATTGGCCGCCGCTGTCGGCGAGCGGTAATAGCCATCCTGCGGAAAGGCGACGAGTTGCAGGTCGAGATAGGGCGCGACCGCCTTCTTGACGTGCAGCAGCGCCTCGACCGCCAGCAGCCGGTCGTCGCAGATGTCGACATGGGTGCGCACGGCCAAGAGCCCCTGCGACACGGCGAGATCGCAATAGCGCAGCGCCCGCTCGACGACGGCCTCCTGGGTCAGCAGCGGCTTGAGCTCGCCCCACAGAGCAATGCCCTCCAGCAGCGTGCCCGATGTGTTCAAGCGCGGCAGGCCGAGCGACAGAGTGGCGTCCATGTGGAAATGGCAATCGACGAAGGGACTGGAGACCAGCTGGCCGCCGGCATCGATCTCGCGTCCGGCCGTCGCTGCCATCGCGGGCTCGATCGCGACAATCCTGCCGCCGGAGATGGCAATGTCAAGGCCGACGCGGCCATCGGCGAGCGTGGCGTTCCGGATGAGAAGATCGAAGGTCATGGCCGCTCCTTTGCTCGACAGGCCCACGCCTGACCGGTACCGGATTTTTAGCACGGCAGAGGCGCATGCCAACCGGGAATGCGAACGAACACCCTGGAGACGCTCGATTTTTCAAATCGGTGCCCTCGACCGGGCTAACGCCGGGCTATGGCCGGCGGCGGAAAGCCTGTGTATAAGCGCAGGCAATCACCCGTTCCTGGACGCCAGGACTCCTGCGGCACGCTCTTGCCTGCGTCGGCCAGCCGGGCCGGCACCATCATGAAGGACCTGACATGCGTTATCTCATCACCGGCACCGGTGGCTTCATCGGCTTCCACCTCGCCAAGCGGCTGCTCGACGAAGGCAATTTCGTGGTCGGGTTCGATGGCATGACGCCCTACTACGATGTGGCGCTGAAGGAGAAACGACACGCCATCCTCGCCCGCTCCAATGGCTTCAAGCCGGTCATCGCCATGCTGGAAGACAAGGCGGCGCTCGATCGGGCAGCAGAGCTTGCCGAACCCGACGTCATCGTCCACCTCGCTGCCCAGGCCGGCGTGCGCTACAGCCTCGAAAACCCGAAATCCTACGTCGATTCCAACGTCACCGGCTCGTTCAACATTCTCGAACTCGCGCGCGCCATCAAGCCGAAGCATGTGCTGCTCGCGTCCACCTCTTCAGTCTACGGTGCCAACGAAAAGATGCCTTTTGCCGAAAGCGACAAGGCCGACGAGCAGATGACGATCTATGCGGCGACGAAGAAGAGCATGGAGCTGATGGCGCACAGCTACGCCCATCTCTTCGACATCCCGACCACCGCATTCCGCTTCTTCACCGTCTACGGCCCCTGGGGCCGGCCGGACATGGCGCTCTTCAAGTTCGTCGACGCCATCAGGAACGACCGCCCGATCGAGATCTACGGCGAAGGCAAGATGAGCCGCGACTTCACCTATATCGACGATCTCGTCGAGGGCATCGTCCGGCTGATCGCAGTCCCGCCCGCAGAGGCCAACCGCGTCGTCTCGAATGGGGTCATCGACTCGCTGTCGCGCACGGCCCCCTTCCGGATCGTCAACATCGGCGGCGGCGCGCCGGTGGAGCTGATGCACTATGTGGAGACGATCGAGGCTGCACTCGGCAAACCGGCAATCCGCAAGATGCTGCCGATGCAGCCGGGCGACGTACATCATACCTATGCGGACCCCGGCCTCCTCGTCGCCCTGACCGGCTACAAGCCGGAGCTCAGCGTCGAGGACGGCGTGCGCCGCTTCGTCGACTGGTATCTCGAAAACTACTGAGGATCAGCCGGCCGTGTGGTAATTGCGGTCGAAATAGACGAGGCCCTGCCCGCCCTCGCGCCGGCGGATCGCCTCGACCTCGCACATCAGCACTTCATGGGTGCCGACATCGGCGCGCTGGGCGATGCGGCAGTCGAACGACACGAGCGCATCCTCCAGCGCCGGCGAGCCGGTCACCAGCTCGGACCACTCTGCCGCCGCGAAACGCTCGGCAACCGGCGTCTTGCCGCCGAACAGCCGCGAGAGCTCCTGATGACCTTCCGAAAGGACATTGACGCAGAGCACGCCGTTGGCCGCAACGGCCGGATAGACCGACGCATTGCGGTTCAGGCACACCAGCAATGTCGGCGGGCTGTCGGTAACGCTGCAGACGGCCGTCGCGGCAAAGCCGGCGAGACCGCCCGGTCCGTTGCTGGTCACGATATTGACGGCGGCAGCCATGCGCGCCATCGCATCCCGGAAGGTGAGCCGCAGCGCTTCGGCATCAGCCACGGGTATCTTCTGATCGGCGGCGGCTGACGTCATGGTATTCATCCTCATAAATTCTTGCGGCGTTATCTGTTGACCCGCTCGCAAACTAGCCGTCGGGACGGAGTGCCTCAAGCAAATGCATTCTGGCTGGCGCCCGGCGCAAGGCAATACATTCCCCTAAATGGCGCAGCGTCAACCGAATACGTCGAAAATATTGCGTCGCACAATCCGCGGGAGAGAGGCGCATTCAATCCAGCCCCTCCCCAGGCCGCCCGCTATCGACCGCATTTACCCGAGCCGGCCTCGCCCAAGCCGCGCTCACCCGAGCCGGCCTCACACGAGATTGACGACCAGCGGTGCACGGTTGCGCCGGACCTCGGTGAAGATATGGCCGAACAAGGCCATCAGTACGATGGGACCGCCGATCATCGTGGCGGTCGACGGCGTCTCGCTGAAGACCATCCACACCCACAGCGGCGTCAACGGCACCTCGAGCGCCGTTAGCAGGCTGGCATCCGCAGCCGGAATGAGGCGCGAGCCGAATGTGTAGAGGCTGAGCCCGAGCGCATTCTGGATCAGCCCGAACGCGACGATCAGCCCTGCATCGGTTGCCGAGACGGCCGCTGGCGATGCGAACCAGAAACAGATGAGCGAACACAGCCAGCCGGACGCGGCCATGGCCGGCAGCATGGGGACGTCGCGGTGGCGGCGCATGACGACCGCAAGGCCCGCCACCGCCAGCGTCATGATGGCCGCAAGGGCGCGCCCGAAGCCGCTGCCCCCACCGGCACTGTCGCCGCTCAGCATCACCATGACCCGGCCATCGCCACCCCCGCGGCAATCATCGTTGCAGCGCTGGGGCGTTCGCGGATCGCAAGGAAGGCCACGCCGGCGGTGATGAACGGCACCGTGGCATAGATCACCATCGCGTCGGCAACCGAGGTGTAATAGATGGAGCCGATGCCGCTGAGCATCGCTGCCGTCGAGAAAAACATCGCGGCAAAGGAAGGCCAGCGCATCGCCCCGACGATCCGCCAGGCGCGTCCGCGCTCGATGAACAGGAAGAGCAGGAAAACCCCGCTGCCCGATATGATGCCGCGATAAAACAGGATGGTCATGAGATCGGCGTGGATCGCCCGCATGAACAGGCCTGATGATGACCAGGCCAGGGCCGACAACGCGACGTAGACGACGCCCAGGCGATATTGGGTCTGCTCGGCAAGCGTCACGACGATCCCCCCCGGTGCGACAGGCATCGACCATTAGCGGGCAAGACAAAGGCAGACAAGCAGACGTTGCGTCCTTTCGTGTCGCCGGCGAAATAGCCGCCAGCCGTTGCGGAACTGCGGCGCAGGATCATCGCCTCCTCCATGTCCACGCAAGCCGTTTCATGGTCTAAAGCCAGCGATTCGGGAGACGAACATGAATGCTTTGATTGCTGGGCTTTTGGCATGTGGCTGCGTCAGCCTGGTCGACGCGCCGCTCTGGCCGCCTGCCAGCGACTATATCGACGCCGCCGTCGATTGCCGTCAGGGCAGCAACCCCACAGCCTGCGAAAGCGCGCGAAAGACCTGGGCCACCGACTTCGGCGGCGCGACTACTGGAAAATACAGGGCGCAGGTCACGGTTGCCACCTGCCTTAGCACCGGTTGCGACGGCGCTATAAAGCCCGACCCGATGCTCGGCTGCGCCTGGCGCAAGGTGGCGATCGAGACCGCTCGCCGCGAAGGCGACGCGCGGGATGCGGAAGGGCTGAAGCGATATTGCGGCGAACCCTATCTGGACCAGGCCGGCCAGCACGCCGCCGACGAGGAAGCCCGGGCGCTGGAACAGATGCTGAGCGCGAAATAGGGAAATTCTGCCCCGGCCCCCATCGCGTGGCTTGGATGTCGAAATTTCCATCGCGAAGAACGGATCCGAAACGACCAAGTTTGGCAATGAGCTTTTCAGCCGATCTGCCTAAACTCGGCGCTCCTGCGTTTGCCACGAAACCATTTTGCTTTCGAAATCCGCAAAGCCTCCCGCGCGCAATGTAACTATCACAATATATCGATAGATCTGTTCTGATTTAAGAGGACATCTATGCTTCTTCGCCATGAACGCCCTTCCGACGATCCCGCGATTTACGACCTGACAACAAGGGCGTTTGCGCCCATGGCCTATAGCGACGGTACCGAAGCACTCATCACACGCCTGTTGCGGAACATGGGCGACCTCACGATGTCGATTGTCGCCGAGGAAAATGGGGCCGTCGTAGGCCACATTGCATTCTCGCCGTTGACGATTGGCGGTGTTCATGAGGGCTGGTTCGGGCTTGGCCCCATTGCGGTCGAACCTTCCCGTCAACGCTGTGGGATCGGAAAGCTACTCGTTCTTCAGGGCCTCGAAGCGCTTGGGGAGCGCGGTGCGGTTGGGGTGGCGCTTATAGGCAGCCCAAAAATCTATCGTCGCATGGGCTTCGAAAGCGATGGATTACTGACCCATGCAAACGTGGATCCGCGCCTCGTTCAGCGCGTGGTGTTCTCAGGCCCGAGCCCAAAAGGCGAAATTCGTTTCGCGGCAGCTTTTGGAATGGCCGCAGCAAAGTGACGTGACGCAGCGACGCTTAGCGATAGGTGGCTAAACCCGGTGCCTCCGCACGATATTTTCGGCAAGAAGAACACCGCCGGAGATACAAGTTTTCCTTGTGTTCAACCCCGGCAGCTCTTCGGTTACCCATCTCGGCAGGTCTGATCTAGCGCACCGGTCTCAACCGGCGCGCCAGATCATCGCAGACCGCTCATGCATAGTCAGCGAGGAGAGCCCGCACAGCCTCGATCTCGTTCGACCGGATGTCGTGGCCGCCGGGATGCCATGCGAGGGTCATGTCGGCCTTCTGCCGGTGGAAATAATCCGCAAGCGCCTTCGTCAGCGACACCGGTGCAATCGGATCGCGCTCGCCGGCTGTTATCAGCACCCTTTTTCCTGCCAGGGCGGCATTGTCGCGCGGCTCGAACGGGATCAGCGGATGCATCAGCACCGAAGCATCGAACAGGTTGCCCGTCTCGATCAGCACGTTGGCCAAAATGTTGGCCCCGTTGGAAAAACCGAGGCCCAATACGGCCGAAGCCTTGTGCTCAGCCGCCAGCTGTTTGACGTAGCCGGCCATCTTCGTGGTCGCCCGGGCAAGATCGTCCATGTCGTAGACGCCCTCGCCGGTGCGCCGGAAAAAGCGCGCCGCGCCATGCTCGGCGACATCGCCGCGCGGCGAGACGATGGTGGCCTCCGGCAGCAATTGGCAGGCAAAGTCGAAAAACTGGTTCTCGTCGCCGCCCGTGCCGTGAAAGACGAAGAAGATCGGCTTCCCGTCAGCACCGGCGCGCAGCCGGTGATCATAGGTCGATTGTGTCATGATATCCTCCCGCCTTAAGCGTCCAGCGGCTCGAGATGTTCTTCCAGCAGGCCGCGCAGATGCGCATGCTGGTGCGGCAGCTTCAGTGCCTCGCCGAGATGGGCGGTATCCTCGTCGCGATCGAAGCCCGGTTCGTTGGTGGCAATCTCGAACAGGACGCCGCCCGGCGTGCGGAAATAGATCGCCCAGAAGTAGTCGCGATCGATGACCGGCGTCACCTGGTGACCGGTGTCCATCAGCAGCTTGCGCACCTCCAGTTGCTTGGCGCGGTTCTCGACCGAGAAAGCGACGTGATGCACAGAGCCCGCCCCCGGCAACGACCGGGCGATATTGGGCATCGTTTCCAGATCGATGAAATCGGCGCCATTGCCGCCCGGGATCACCAGCCGCTTGACGCCCTCATGGGTGTCGGCCACCTGGTAGCCCATGTATTTCAGCAACTCGTCCGTCGCACCCTCGTCGCGCAGCCGCATCGACACCGAGTGAAATCCGCGAATGGCGTGATCTCTGTCGATACCGGCGTTCAGCCAGGGCTGCCGAAGGTCGTCGCGGACCTCGACCAGGGCCAGGTCGTCGCCATCGGGACCGGCAAAATGCAGGCGCTTCTGGCCGAAGGATTCATCGGCTTTCAGACCGCTGATGCCCTGCGCTGCCAGCCGGTCGGTCCAGAAACCGAGCGAACCCTCCGGAACGGAGAAGACCGTGGTCCCGACCTCGCCTGTTCCCGGACGACCGCGAGCCATCTTCGGGAAGGGAAAATAGGTCATGACCGAGCCGGGGGCGCCGACTTCGTCGCCGTAATAGAGATGATAGACCTCGGGCGCATCGAAATTGACGGTTTTCTTGACGCGGCGCAGCCCGAGCGTCTGGGTGAAGAAGCGATTGTTGGTGCGGGCATCCTCTGCCATCGACGTAACGTGGTGGAGGCCCTTGATCTGGTCGAGCATGTCAAACCCCTTGTTCTGCCCGGATGTTTCGGGCGTTTCCATGGGGCTAAGATGGTCCCTGTCTGGCGGTTTCGATAGACCACAAGACCCGGACGGATTGTCTACAGATCGTGAACGACAGGCAGCTCTCGTTCAACCATCAGGCACGCGAACAGGGACGCGCCGCCGACTGCGGGGCAAACGCCGCCACGCATGCTCTCTCCCTGTAGAGCACGCCTATGTCACCGTGGGAAACAGCTCACCCCGCGGCGTCTTCCGCATCCCTCAGGCAGCAAATTTCCGCAATGGCTTTCACCATCCGCACGGTGTGCGGACAGGTCAGCGAATAGCGGACGTTCTTGCCGCAGCGCCGGCTGCGGACAATATTATTGTCGCGCAGGATCGTCAGATGACGCGAAACGCCAACGGGCGTCTCCTTCAGCTCCCGCATGAGATCGCCGACCGAATATTCGGCTTCGCTCAGCAGAAACAGGATGTGCAGACGATGGCGGTTTGCCATGATCGCAAGAAAGTCGGATTGTGCTGCAGCGGCCCTCTGCATATCTTCGTCGTAGATACCATAGTCATCGTCGCTCGACGGTCTCACCAATAAATCCCCCCAAATCCCGCCCCCGGAATTATAATAGTGTTGCCGTTTCTTCTTTCCCTTCTAGTCTTTATGGAAGACAAAGCAACTTATCCGGCAAGCATCAAGATAGGGATTACAATATCGCAATTTTATCCAACATATAAGAATTTTCTTAAAAAAGATTTTCTAAAAGTTATTGGATATCGTGTCGAGTGCATTCAAAATAACCACGACGTTGATAGATTTCGCCGCATAGTAGATATTCTGGGCCTTTCTATTTGTGGTCACCACCCGACCGCGCCTCAACTTCGCCAAATGCATCGACGTGGCGTTTTCGCTCAGTCCAACCTGCGTGGCCAGTTGCCCGACTGACCTTTCTTCTTCGAGAAGAAGCCTCAGGATGGTCAATCGCGCCGGATTGGCCATCATTGCCAGAAGCGACGCCTGATCGCGCATCAGCTTCTCCTGCTGCTCAACACCCATGGCCTGCCCCCTCTGCTCGCCCTTGGATTCAAACTTTCATTTTGATGAAACAGAAAAGGCCCAGCTGGGATGCCGGACCTTTTCCGTTCGGATCGGAGGTCAACCGATCAGTAAAGCCCCGTCGGCTCTCACCCACAGGAACCGGAACCTGGCCGAAGCCAGGCCACAGTCTTAGAAGTTACGCTGGAAGCGGAGTACGCCAGCCCAGACGCTGTCATTCATCTTGTCGTAGTTGACATAGGTGATTTCAGGCTGGATCTTGAAGCCCTTGACCGGGAAGAAGGCAAGGTTGGTCGTTGCTTCAAAAGTCTTGTTGTCGGCGTAGGCCAACTGCAGGTTCCAGCTCAGCTTGTCGTTGAACTTGGCAGTGCCGCCGCCCCAGACAGCCCAGTCGCCCGTGCTGCCAAAACCGTCGCCCCCGGCATATTTGTTCGTTGTATTGCCGTCAGTGTTCCACGCTCCCATCAGGAAGGCGCTGAATGTACCAAAATCGGCGTCGAGGCGTACCTTGACGGCGCCTTCTTCAGCGATCGAATCGTAACCGCCGGCAACCTTGATCGAGAATGCACCGGCCTTGTAGCCAAGACCGACGACAGCATCCGGAGCGTAGTGGTCGAAGGTGGTGCTGGAGAAGGAGTCTTCGAGCGAGACGACGCCGGTGAAGCCGGTGCCGCTGTCGAAGGAGTAGGTGACCTGGTTGAGCTCGTAGGGACCGTCTTGGATCACGTCGTCGTTGATGACGTTACCCGCGTAGCCCATGAATTCGTTATACTGCGAATCCTGGCGACCGATGAGGAAGCCGCCGAGCGAGATGTAGGCGATCAGCGGAGATGCGTCCGTGTTGCGGCCTTCGGAATAGTTGAAGCGCAGCGTCGTCGCCGTCTTCAGCGGACCGTATTCGGTGTCCGTTGCCGAGTTGAAGTAGAGTTCGGCGCGGCTGAGGTTCTTCGTGCCGAACGGCGTGTTAGGACCGTAGGCGTCGTGCCAGTAAGTATCGTTACGGACCATGCCGCCGATCTTCAGGCAGGTTTCGCTGCCGGGAATGTAGAAGTAACCGGCGCCGAATGCGTCGCAGATGCGCACATATTCCAGCGGCTCCGGCTCTGCAGCGACGATTGCGTCAGCCGCATGCGCACCAGATACAACAGCGAGCGCTGCAGCGGATCCGAGAAGAAGAGTTTTGATATTCATGAAAGCTCCCGATGTGTTATCTCGGCGCAATTCTTCGCTTGCGCAAATCAATACGCAATTCTTAAAAGCACCAATGTGTGAAGACCCCAACTGGATCAAAACCGAAGCAGCAATCTTCGATTTATAATTCGAATATCATCGCATCACGATAATATGACAACACAGATCTGCAATCATAGCGTAACTAGACAATACAAAACGGCATCTATGTTGCGTCCATGTAACTTATTATAATGGGTAATATATTTGTTATTCTAATATGAATGTTAAAAGACGAAAAATGACATTTATATTATAAAAATGGATATATCTGCAGATCTAATATTGCCGGAACGACAGAATCAGGCTGGCAGTCCGCCCCCCCGGGAAGCGATTCCATCGCTGGCGACGGCGCCGATGCGGGGCGGCAAGCCCGGTGCGGGCACGCTGCCAGCCTCGGTCTAGTCGAGCTGCACACTTTCCGGGAGCGCCCAGTCGATCGCGGCACGCCCGTTCTGCTCAAGATAGGCGTTGGTCTTCGAAAACGGCTTCGAGCCCAGAAATCCGGCATGGGCGGACAGGGGTGACGGGTGGGCGGATTTCAGCACCAGATGGCGGGATGCGTCGACGAAGGCAGCCTTCTTCTGCGCATAGGCGCCCCATAGTATAAAGACGACATGCTGGCATTCATCGTTGACGGTCCGGATCACCGCATCGGTAAATCGCTCCCATCCCTTGCCCTGATGGGATGCGGCCCGCGCTTCCTCGACTGTCAGCACGCTGTTGAGCAAGAGCACGCCCTGTCGCGCCCAGCTTTCGAGAAAGCCGTGACGGGCGGGCGGAATGCCGAGGTCGGCCTGCATTTCCTTGTAGATATTGACCAGCGACGGCGGCGTGCGGACGCCCGGGCGGACGCTGAAGCAGAGACCGTGGGCCTGGCCGAGGCCGTGGTAGGGATCCTGCCCGAGGATCACGACCTTGACCGCCGGCAACGGCGTCAGGTCGAGCGCGCGAAAATAGTCCGCCCCGGGGGGAAAGATCGTCTTGCCGCTTTGCTTCTGCGCAAGCAGGAAGGCCTTCAGCTCAGCCATGTAGCCGCTGGAAAACTCCGCCGAGAGCGCGTTCTTCCAGCTCTCCTCCAGCCTTACTCCCGTGTCCGGCATTCACTTTCTCCCTGTTCGGCATCGAACCGTGGGGGTGAAAGGGGTCGCAAGTCAAGAAACCGACGCCGACCGCGAAGGATAAGCCACAGCTTCAGGCCTTGATGCGCAACATCTGCGGATCGTAGAGCGGCTTCAGCGAGACGCTGCACGGCACGCGGCGCATCCCGACATCGAGTTCGTAGCGGCCCGACAGCACGAAGTCGGCGCTGACGCCGGCCGGATCCCGCACATAGCCGTAGCCGATCGGCCGGTCGACGGTGTATCCGAAGCCGCCGCTCGACAGCCACCCCACCCGCACGCCGTTGCGATAGATCGTTTCCCGTCCGAGCAGCACCGTCTCGCGATCCTC
>CAZZZI010000014.1:18922-40746 GCA_964658415.1 uncultured Sphingomonas sp.
ATATTGCGGCTGATCCAGTCGAAGTCATGGGTGGCAAAGCCGGTGCCTGTCGTGATGTAGTATTCGTCCTCGGCGATGCGGGCGACGGTGAGGTCGCATTCGATGCCGCCCTTGTCGTTGAGCATCTGGGTATAGATCAGCGAGCCCACCGGCTTTGCCACGTCGTTGGAGGCGATCCAGGTGAGCGCCGCCTCGGCATCCCGCCCCTTCAGCACGAATTTCGCGAACGACGTCTGGTCGAAGATGACGGCCGCCTCGCGCACCGCCCGATGCTCGCGCCCGACGGCATTGAACCAGTTCTGCCGCCCGTAGCTGTAGACATCCCGGGGCTCCTCGCCGGCAAAAAGATCCGCAAACCAGTTCGGCCGTTCCCAGCCGAGCTTTTCGCCGAAGCAGGCACCCTGCGCCTTCAGGCGGTCATAGAGCGGCGACTTGCGGCAAGGCCGGCCGCTCGCATGCTCTTCGAACGGCCAGGCCATCGTATAGTGCTTGGCATAGGCCTCCAGCGTCCGGCTGCGGACCCAGTCGGTGTCGAAATGCGGACGGCCGAAGCGACGGATATCGACCGGCCAGAGATCGTAGGGCGGCTGCCCCTTGGAAACCCATTCGGCCAGCGCCATGCCCGCCCCGCCGGCAGATGCGATGCCGAAGGCGTTGAAGCCGGCACCGACGAAGAAATTCCGCAGCTCCGGCGCCTCCCCGAGGATGAAGTTGCCATCCGGCGTAAAACTCTCCGGGCCGTTCAGCAGCTGCTTGATGCCGGCCGTCTCCAGCGCCGGAACGCGCGCTAGCGCCTGCTCCATGATCGGACCGAAATGATCGAAATTCGAATCCAGCAGCGAAAAATGGAAATCCTTCGGGATACCGTCGACGGCCCAGGCGATCGGATTGGGCTCGTAGCCGCCCATCACGAGGCCGCCGACCTCCTCCTTATAGTAGGTCAGCCGGTCCGGATCGCGCAGCGTCGGCAGGTTGGAGGGCACGCCGAAGGATTCCGTGATGACATATTGATGCTCCACCGAGACCAGCGGCACGTTGACCCCGAAGCGCGCCGCAAAGGCGCGCGTCCACTGGCCGGCGCAGACAACGACGCGCTCGCACTCGATCCGCCCGCGATCGGTGCGGACAGCACGGATGCGCCCGCCATCGATCTCGATGTCGAGAACTTCGGTATCCTCGAAGATGGCTGCTCCGGCCATCCGCGCGCCACGCGCCAGCGCCTGGGTGATGTCGGAGGGATTGGCCTGGCCGTCGGTCGGCAGATAGGCGGCACCAATGAGGTCGTCGACCTGCATCAGCGGCCAGAGCGACTGCGCTTCCGACGGCGTCAGCAACTGCATGTCGAGGCCGAAGGACTGGGCGGTGGTGGCCTGCCGCTTGACCTCGGTCCAGCGTTCCTCGTTGCAGGCGAGCCGCAGGCCGCCATTCATCTTCCAGCCGGTGGCGAGCCCCGTCTCCGCCTCGAGCCGCTTGTAGAGATCGACGGAATAGCCGAGCAGCTGGGTGATGTTGGCGTTCGAGCGCAGCTGGCCGACAAGGCCTGCCGCATGAAAGGTCGTGCCCGACGTGAGCTTCCGGCGCTCCAGCAGCACCGTGTCGGTCCAGCCGAGCTCGGCCAGATGATAGGCCGTGGAGCAGCCGATGATGCCGCCGCCGATGATGACCGCCTTCGCTGTCCTGGGCAGTTCTTTCATCGGCGTCCCTCGGTTTGAAACAGACGGTAGGCATGCTCGAAGCGCGCCAGGTTATCGGCGGTATAGCTTTCATAGTCGAAGTCGATCGTCGAATAGGTTTCGGAGACCATGCTCCAGAGGGTTTCGCGCAGCAGCGACGCGCATTTCATGGCGTCGTAGCGCCGCTTCAGGCCCCTTTCGCCGGCGCCGTCATGGTAGATGTCCAGCATCGCGGCCTCCTGATCGGCAGAAAACCCGGCATTGGAGGCAAGCCCGCCGAGGTCGAACAGCGGTGTGTTGAAGCCGGCATAATCCCAATCGATCAGCCACAGCCGATGGCCGTCGTCGAGAAAATTGCTGGCCAGCAGGTCGTTGTGGCAGAAGACGATGTCGAACGGCCCGGCTGCTTTTTCCAGCTTCGCCCTCTTTTCCATGAATCCCGCCAGCAAGGGCGTGTAACGGCTGCCGAGATCCCTCAGCGTTGCCGCGTAGTCGGACGCGATATGGAAGGACCAGAACATGCCGGCAGCCCCGCGCAAATGGTTGACGACGCTGCGATGGGCGTCCTGCACCAGCCGCACGACGCGCTCGAGCATCTCCGGCCGTCCGAGTGCCTTAGCCGACAGCGACGGCGCATCGATATAATCGAGCACGAGGATGCCGGGCTGGTGGTAGACCACGGCCGGCGACAGACCGGCCGCGTGGGCGGCAAGGCTCGCCGCCAGCTCGTTGGCACGGCTGATGTGATGGACGGGAATGTCGGAACCCAAGCGGACCACGCAGCGTCGCAGACCGTCCCTGACGAGATAGTTGCGGTTGGTGATCCCTCCGGCAAGGGCCGATATCTCGATGGGGCCATGCCAGATTTCGAGTGCGTGGATGCGATCCTCAGGCGCGTCGATGATACCGGTTCTCCCATGGCAGCAAGGCTGACCAGAAATTTCGCCACAATCACCTGTCTGTCAAGGAAAATGCCTTTGAATCAGGCGCTCTCGCCAAATTGGCGTGCAGCCGCACCCGCGCCTGTATCGCGTGGCGACACCTGCCTCAGATCGACACGGCCCGGCACATCGTTTCGAGGGCGGCGGATGCCTTGCTCGCGTGACGCTCCTTGTGGCGCAGCAGCCGGAAACTGCGCGCCGGCAGATCGAATGACGCCTTCACCAGAAGCCCCTGCTGCAGATACAGTCCCGCCGCGGCGCTGGAGATGGCAGCAGCGCAGGAGCCCGCCAGCACGGCCGACAAGACGGCTTCGTTGGACGGAAACACGAGCGCAATCCTGATGTCGCCCGGCGCCGCGCCAAAACCCACCAGCGCCTGCTCGAAGGCGGAGCGGGTGCCCGATCCCTTCTCGCGCATCACCCACAAGCTGTCGCGCAGCAGCTGGTCGGCATCGAGCGGCCGTCCGTCGGCCCAAGGATGGCTCGGCGCCACCACCACCGACAGCGCATCCCTGGCCACGACCGTCGATGACAGCACCGGCGCATCGATCTCGCCCTCCACGAGCCCCAGCTCCGCCTCCCCGGCGATCACGGCATCGGCAACCGTGCGGGTGTTGCCGATGGTCAGGTTGAGCTCGATGCCGGGATAGGCCTCATGGTAGCGCATCATCACCGGCGGCAGCCAGTAGCTGGCGATCGTCTGGCTGGCGAACAGGGTCAGCTGGCCGCGCTGGAGACCACCGAGTTCCGACAGCATCAGTTCGGCGGCACGGACCCGCGCCAGCGTCGTGCGGGCCTCGTTGAGGAACACCCGCCCCGTCTCGGTCAGCTCGATCCGCCGTCCGACGCGATGAAAGAGTTCGACCCCATAGAAAGCTTCGAGATTTCGGATCTGGGCGCTGACCGCCGAAGGCGTGAGCCGGATGGCCTGAGCCGCGCGCGTGAGATGCTCGCGTTCGGCGACAGCGACAAAGATGGCAAGCTGCTCGAACGTCATGGGGCCATTCATTCGTTTTATCTGAACGAAACGTGCCAGACTATTCGATAGAAGTCCACAACAGGGCATGGGAAAATGCGAGCACCCACAAAGGAAAAGGTGCCTCATGTCCATCGTCTCGCGCTCGCGTCTGATTCTGCCCGGCCTGGCACTCTGTCTCGCCGTGGCACTGGCGGCATCGGCGGTGGAAAGGCTCGAGTTCTGGCTGCTTGGCGGCCGCTGGATCGAGAGCCTGATCCTGGCGATAGGCTTCGGCATCCTGGTGCGAACGGCGGCTCCGTCCTTGGCCAGCATACGCACGGGCATAGACTTCAGCGCCAAGATCCTGCTGGAGATCGCCATCGTGCTGCTGGGCGCCTCGATCAGCCTCGCGGCGATCCGGGGTGCCGGGTTGCCGCTGATCGCCGCCATTGCCGGGCTGGTCCTGTTGTCGATCGCCATCAGCTACGCCATCGGCCGCCTGCTCGGTCTGCCGCGCAAGCTGGCGACACTGATCGCCTGCGGCAATGCCATCTGCGGCAACTCCGCCATCGTCGCCGTGGCACCGGTCATCGAGGCCGAGGCGGAGGAGATCACCGCGGCCCTCGCCTTCACCGCCGTCCTCGGTGTTTTCGCCGTGTTCCTGCTGCCGCTGCTGTTCGTGCGGGCGGGCCTGAGCCCCTCGCAGTACGGCGTGTTCGCGGGCCTCACCGTCTACGCGGTGCCGCAGGTTCTTGCGGCAACCGCCCCGGCCGGCCTGCTGGCGGTGCAGACCGGTACGCTCGTCAAGCTCGTGCGGGTGCTGATGCTCGGCCCGGTCATCGTCATGCTCGGCGCGGCAATGAAGAACGAGAGGACGGAGCTGCAGCCACACCACCATTCCCTCGTGCCGTGGTTCATTGTCGGCTTCGTGGCGATGATGGGCCTGCGCTCCTTCGACCTCATCCCGCATCTGGCCTTTGCGCCGATGAGCCTTGCCGCCAACATGCTGACCCTGGTCGCCATGGCGGCGCTCGGGCTCTCGGTGGATGTCCGGGTTGTCGGCCATGCCGGCGGGCGCGTGATCGCCACGGCGACCCTATCCCTGCTCGCCCTCGGCTGCCTGAGCTGTGCCGTGATTGCCTTGCTGCAGATCCGGTAGGAAGTTTTGCCGCCGCAGCCGTATTTCCTCGGCGCCATCAGGCGTCTCCGTGAGCAGCGCGAAGATATCAGCCGCCGGGCTCGGATATCCGAGCGCAAACCCCTGCAATCCGACGCAGCCGGCCTCGGTCAGCAGCCGGGCATGGTCTTCCGACTCCACCCCCTCGGCAATGACCTCGACATCGAGCGTCCTGGCGATCTCGACGATCGACGCCACCAGCCGGCGCTGCTCTTCTGACACGGTGATGCCGGTGACGAGCTGGCGATCGATCTTCAGCCGCTTCGGTCGAAGGCGCACCAGTCCGAGCAGCGACGCATGCCCCGAACCGAAATCGTCGATCTCGATCTCGATGCCGAGCGACTTGATACCCGCGATATTCGACAGGATGACATCGTCGCAATCGTCGAGGAAGATGGTTTCGACCAGCTCGAAGACGATCGACTGCGGCGGGATGTCGAGACGGTTCAGCTGGGCAACGAGCTCCGGATCGTTGAGACGGGCTGCCGACACGTTGACGGCGATGCGTGGCGGCACGATGCCTTGCGACTGCCACCGTCTGAAATCGGAGAGCGCCTGGTCGAGGACCGCCGCATCGATCTCGGCCGCCAGGCCATATTCGTGGGCGACCTTGAGAAAGGTGCCGGGCAGCATCAGACCCTTCAAGGGGTGGTGCCAGCGCGCCAGGGCCTCGAGCCCGAAGATCCGGCGGGTACGCGCGTCCACCTGCACCTGATAATAGGGCACGATCTCGTGGCGCTGCAGGCCCAGTCTCAGATCCTCGGCCAGCTGCCTCTGGCCGAGCAGGTCTGCCTGCAGCTGCAAGGTGAAGAACTCGGCCCGGTTGCGACCCAGTTTCTTCGCCTGGAACAGGGCCAGATCGGATTCCGCGAGAATGTTTCCGGCCTGCGCGACGGTGTTCCAGGCGATGCCGATCGAGACATTCGTCTGCACGACGCCCGCGCCGAAAGGAACCTCCTCCCGCAACCGAACAAGCGTCTCGCCGGCCAGCGCTTTCATGGCATCGCCCTCGGCCACATTGACCAGCACGACCACGAATTCATCGCCGCCGATGCGGGCGACCATGCCGGGCCCGGACGTCGTGCCCAGAAGCCGTGCGGCCGTTGCCTTCAGCATGGCATCGCCGGCCGCGTGGCCGAGCTTGTCGTTGATCTCCTTGAAACGATCGAGATCGATATGCATCACCGCCAGGCTCTCGACCGTTGCATCGTTGAGCAACTCGGCAAGACGACGGTCGAAATGGCGGCGATTGGGCAGGCCGGTGAGATAGTCGTGATTGGCGGCATGCTCGACCAGCATCGTGCTGCGCTCCAGCGCAACCGCCCGCGCTTCGGCGATGGATTTTTGCTCGGCCAGCTCGCGGGTGAGCATCACATCGGCCGTGACGTCCCATTCCGCGCCGATGACCGAAAGCACACCGTCCGGGCTCTCGAAGAAATGTGCGCTTGAGCGGATATGGCGCGTCTCGCCATCCGGACGAAGGATGCGGAACTCGGATTTGTAGCGTCCTCTCGCAGCAACGGCATCGGCGAACTCGGCAGACGCCCGCTCGCGATCCTCGGGGTGGACCGAATCGATCCAGAGCTCGCCGCTGACCCGGCGATCCGTAAGGCCCGTCCCGTAAAGCCGGTGCATGGACAGGTCCCAGACCATGCTGCCGTCTTTCAGATCGTGCTCCCAGACGCCGATCTGCGACGTCTCGAGCGCGAGCTCCAGTCTCCTCACGAGATCCTGGAACTCCTGTTCGCTCCGAACCGCACCGACCCTCTGCCTAGAGATCGCACATCCTCCAGAAGCACCGGAACACGCTATGCCACGCCGTCGCGACACGATGTTCTTTTAGTTATTCTTAATAAGCTAATTTAAGGCGGGCGTCCAGCCTTGCGAAGGTGGTAACCTTCTCGTCTGCCGCGCCTGGTGTCAACGGAAACCGGCTTGCCGCAACGACAAAGGGCGGACCCTTGCGGATCCGCCCATTCTGTCCGTCCGGGGAGGTCAAGCGCCGGACAGGCAACGCTTATTCGGCAGCCATTCGCACGATTTCCGCGGTGTGCTCCTCGTGCTGCTTCAGCGGCCGGTTGCCCGACAGCTTGCGGATCAGCACGTAGAAGACAGGCGTCATGAAGATGCCGAAGAATGTGACACCGATCATTCCCGAGAACACCGCGATACCCATGGCGGAGCGCATCTCGGCACCGGCACCGGTGGATGTGATGAGCGGCACGACACCCATGATAAAGGCCATCGAGGTCATCAGGATCGGCCGAAGGCGCAGCCGGCTCGACTCGATCGCCGCCTCTCTCGGCGTCCTGCCGGCGAACTCCAGTTCGCGGGCAAACTCGACGATCAGGATGGCGTTCTTCGCCGATAGTCCGACCAGCACCATCAAGCCGATCTGGGTGAAGATATTGTTGTCACCCCCCATCAGCCAGACGCCCGTCAGCGCCGCAAACACGCCCATCGGCACGATCATGACGATCGCAAGAGGAAGGGCCAGGCTTTCGTACTGTGCGGCGAGTACGAGATAGACCAGCAGCAGCGCCAGCGGGAAGATGATCAGCCCCGAATTGCCGGCGATGATCTGCTGGTAGGTCAGGTCCGTCCACTCGTAGCCGATACCCTTCGGCAAGGTATCGGCGGCGATGCGTTCGATGACGGCCTGGGCCTGTCCGGACGAGAATCCGGGTGCCGCACCGCCATTGATATCCGCGGCAAGGAAGCCGTTATAGCGCGTCGTGCGCTCCGGCCCGGTGCTGGCCTCGACCTTCAGCAGCGCCGACAACGGAATCATCTGGCCGGATTGCGAGCGCACCTTCAACTGCCCGATATCGTCGGGATGGGCACGGAACTTCGCGTCGGCCTGCACCCGGACGCTGTAGGTGCGGCCGAAAGCATTGAAGTCGTTGACGTAGAGCGAGCCGAGATAGATCTGCAACGTGTCGAAGACGTCGGTCACCGAGACGCCCAGCTGTTCGGCCTTGGCCCGGTCGAGATCGGCGTAGAGCTGCGGCACGTTGATCTGGAAGCTGGAGAACAGCCCCGTCAGTTCAGGCGCCTGGTAGGCCTTGGCGAGGAAGGCCTTGGTGGCCTCGTCGAGCGCCTGGTAGCCCAGCCCCGCCTTGTCCTCGATCTGCAGCTTGAAGCCGCCGGTCGTGCCGAGACCCTGGACGGGCGGCGGCGGGAACATGGCGATGAAGGCTTCCTGGATGCCACTGAACGTCTTGTTCAACTGCATGGCGATGGCCCCGCTCGACAGATCGGGCGTCGTCCTTTCCTCGAATGGCTTCAGCTTGACGAAGATGACGCCGGCATTCGACGAATTGGTGAAGCCGTTGATCGACAGGCCCGGGAAAGCGATCGCATGCTCGACGCCGGGTTGCTTCATGGCCATCTCGCTCATGCGCTCGACGACATCCTGGGTCCGGTCAAGACTGGCGGCATCCGGCAGCTGTGCAAAGCCGATCAGGTACTGCTTGTCCTGGGCGGGCACGAAGCCGCCCGGAACCGCCTGGAACAGGAAGTAGGTGGCGCCGATCAGGGCGAGGTAGACCACCATGACGATGCTCTTCATCGACAGGATACCACCGACGCCCCGGCCATAGCCGTGCGAGCCGCGGTTGAACGCCTTGTTGAAGCCCCGGAAGAACCAGCCGAAGACCTTGTCCATTCCGCGCGTCAGCCAATCCTTCGGCGCGTCGTGGCCCTTTAGCAGCAACGCGGCAAGGGCCGGCGACAGCGTCAGGGAGTTGAAAGCCGAGATGACGGTCGAAATGGCGATGGTCAGCGCGAACTGCCGGTAGAACTGGCCGGACAGCCCCGAGATGAAGGCAAGCGGCACGAACACGGCGACAAGCACCAGGGCGATGGCGACGATCGGGCCGGACACTTCCGCCATGGCGCGATAGGTCGCGTCCCTCGGCGACAGGCCGTTCTCGATATTTCGCTCCACGTTTTCGACTACGACGATGGCATCGTCGACGACGATACCGATCGCCAGCACCAGGCCGAAGAGGCTGAGCGCATTGATCGAGAAGCCGAACATGTACATGACGCCGAAGGTGCCGATGATCGATACCGGAACCGCCACCAGCGGAATGATCGAGGCACGCCAGGTCTGCAGGAACAGGATGACGACGACGACGACCAGCGCGATGGCTTCGAGCAACGTATGCACGACCTTGTCGATCGATGTGCGCACGAACTCGGTGGTATCGTAGACGATCTCGTACTTCACGCCGTCCGGCATGGCCTGCTGCAGCTCGGTCATGGTCTTGTGAACCTGATCCGAGATGGTGATGGCATTGGAGCCCGGCGACTGGAAGACAGGAATGGCGACAGCGGACTTGCCGTCGAGCAGCGAGCGCAGCGAATAATCGGACGCGCCGAGTTCAACCCGCGCAACGTCGCGCAGACGGGTGATCTCGCCGTTGGTGCCGCTCTTGACGATGATGTTGCCGAATTCCTCCGGCGTCTCCAGCCGCCCCTGCGCATTGACGTTGAGCTGCACGTCGATGCCGGTCAGGTTCGGCGAGGCACCGATGACACCGGCCGCGGCCTGCACGTTTTGCGCCCGGATGGCGTTGGCGATGTCGTCGGCCGCAAGCCCGCGTTCGGCGGTCTTCTGCGGATCGACCCAGACGCGCATGGCGTAATCGCCGGAACCGAAGATCTGGACCTGGCCGACGCCCTGGATGCGCGCCAGCCGATCCTTTACGTTAAGGACCGCATAGTTGCGCAAGTATGTGATATCGTAGCGGTTATCCGGCGAGACAAGGTGGACCACCATCATCAGGTCGGGCGAGCTCTTGACGGTATTGATGCCGAGATCGCGGACGTTCTGCGGCAGCCGAGGCTCGGCCTGGGCCACGCGGTTCTGCACCAGCTGCTGGGCCTTGTCGGGGTCGGTGCCGAGCTTGAAGGTCACGGTCAGCGTCATCTGGCCGTCCGATGTCGCCTGGCTGGACATGTAGAGCATGCCCTCGACGCCGTTGATCTGTTCCTCGATCGGCGTTGCCACCGTCTCGGAAATGACCTTCGGGTTGGCGCCTGGATAGGTCGCGGTGACGACGATGGACGGCGGCACGACCTCGGGATATTCGGAAATCGGCAGCAGTCCCATGCCGATCAGGCCGCCGACGAGGATGAGCACCGACAGCACGCCGGCAAAAACCGGTCTGTCGACGAAAAAGCGAGAGATGTTCATGGTCAGGCCCTCTCCAGGGAAAACAATGGACGCATTGTCCGGAACCACGCGGCGCTGGCGCCGCGGGTCATAGAATCGGTGGCTGGGCGATCGGGAAAGTCTCCCGATCGCAAGGGGCGACTACTTTGCGGCCGCGACCTTCTGCTCCGGCTGCGGGTCGACCACGGCGCCGGGACGGACCCGCTGCAAGCCGTTGACGACGATCCTGTCACCGGTGGCAAGGCCCGCCTCGACGATGCGCTGGCCGCCGTTGAGATCGCCGAGCGTCACCTGGCGGTAGACGAGCTTGTTGTCGGGGCCGACCACGAAGACGAACTTCTTGTCCTGGTCGGTGCCAACGGCCCGGTCGCTGATGACGATCTTGTTCTCGGTCTTCGGCTGGCCCATGCGCACCCGTACGAACTGACCGGGGATCAGGTGACCGCCGGGATTGGCGAACACGGCGCGGACGCCGATCGTGCCGCTGGCGGTATCGACTTCATTGCCGATCAGCTGCAGCTTGCCCTTGATCGGCGTGCCGTTGTCGCGCGTCGTGCCGATCTCGACAGGGATCTGTTCGACGGGCGGTGCAGCGCCGTCATTGGCGGTCAATTGGTCGAGCGCCTTGGTGACGACCTGTTCGTCGGCATTGAAGCTGGCATAGACCGGATCGACCGAAACCAGGGTGGTCAGGGCCGGCGACGCGGAACCGGCGGCGACAAGATTGCCGGCGGTAACCTCGAGCTTGCCGACACGGCCGGCAATCGGGGCGCGAACCTGCGTGTAGTCGAGGTTCAACTGCGCCGTCTGCAGCGCCGCCCGAGAGGCCTGCACATTGGCTTGCGCCTCGGCATAGGCGCTGGTGCGGGTATCGAGATCGCTCTGCGAAATCGTCTTGTTGTCGGACAGGCGACGACCGCGATCGAGCTCGAGCTTGGCGAGGTCGACGCGCGATGCTGCCGCCTCGACCTGGGCCTTGGCCTGGGCCACCGCCGCCTCGTAGGGCGCCGGATCAATGGTGAGCAGCAGATCACCAGGTTTTACCAGCGCACCCTCCCGGAAATTGACCGACTGGATGGCGCCAGCCACCCGCGGCCGGATGGACACGCGGTCGATGGCTTCGAGCCGGCCGGAAAACTCCTGCCAAGCCGTGACATCCTCCGCCTTCACGGTCGCGACCGCCACCGGAATGGCGGCCGGCGCCGCAGCGGCGGCAGGTTCGCTGGCAGCCGCATGCTGCGGCATGTCGAAATACAGAACTGCCCCGGAAACGGACGCAGCAAGGCCTAGGCCGGCGCCCCACAGGGCCCAGCGCTTTTCATTGGTTTTCATTGTATTCTCTCCTTTTCAGCCCTGGCTTGGGACCCCGGGCTGCAAATCACTCCGGCCTCACCTCAGCCGGGTCGAACACGCACGTCCTGCACGAAACTCTTGAACCTTTCGCAGATCTCATTCTGCCAGGTAGGCTCTTCGTCCGACTGTCCGCCATAAAGTCTCGCCCATCCCATCCCGGCGGGAAGGATATGCTGGTGTACCGAAACACCTGCTTTCTTCAGCAGGCTGCCATATTCCAGGCTCTCGTCCCGCAACGGGTCGTCCGCCGCCGTCAGCAGCAAGGTCGGCGCCAGACCCGCGAGCCGCGAACAGAACCGCGGCGCGGCATAGGGGTGGCAGACGCCGCCGAGGAAGCCGAGGTAGCGATTCCAACCCTCGCTCCAGCGTTCGCGCATCCCGTTCCGGTCAGCGCACTGGAACGACTTCGTGCCCATGAACGGATCGAGCAGCGGCGAAATCAGGACCTGGCCGTCCAGCATGCCCGGCATCTGGTCACGCGCCTTGAGGGCGACACCGGCTGCCAGATTGCCGCCGGACTCTTCACCGGCAACCAGCAGCAGCGATTTCTTGCCGCCCAGCTCCCGCTTGCGCGCCAGATATTCCAGCACGCCATAGGCATATTCGAGCGACTGCGGAAAACCGTTGTCGGTCGGCCCGCTGCAATCGGCATCGACAACGATGGCGCCGGCATCGGCAAGACATTCCGCGACGGGGCGGCCGACATTGACCGCCGTATCGAGAAAAGCGCCGCCATGCAGGTAAAGCACGACCGGTGCCGTCTTGTTGTCCAGCGTATCGCAGAACACACGCGCGGAGACGGGACCACTGGCCACGCCTTCCAGCACAACTTCCTTAAACGGGGCACGCATCGAGGGGCTCCCAACTGAGGGGACCGACCAACCAAAGGCCGATTTCCCACTCATCACTTGACACCTACATATTGTTATTCCGTTTTACAGATAAGTCCCCTATATTCGATCAGACTGTTCATGATCACGAACAATGGGCAACTTTCCTAGGAACTCGGGAATCATACACCATGGACCAGCTTTCAGCGATGCGCGCGTTTGCCCGCGTGGTCGAAACCGGCAATTTTACCCGCGCGGCAACAACGCTGTCGATGCCAAAGGCGACGGTCACGACCCTGATCCAGGGGCTCGAGCAGCACCTGCGCACAAAGCTGCTGAACCGCACGACCCGCCGCGTCATGGTGACGACAGACGGCGCACTCTATTATGAGCGGGCGATCCAGATTCTTTCGGAGATCGAGGAGCTCGACGGCAGCGTCAGCAATTCGCAGAGCCTGCCGAGCGGAAGGCTGCGGGTCGAGATGGCAGGCGCCTTTGCCGAAGAAATCGTCATTCCCGCCCTCTGCGATTTTCACCAGCGCTATCCCGATATCAGCGTCGACATGGGCGTCGGCGACCGCCTGGTCGACTACCTGGCGGAAAACGTCGACTGCGCCTTGCGCGCCGGCACCCCCACCGACCAGTCGCTGATCGCCCGCCGCGTCGGCGAAATCCCGATGATTACCTGTGCTGCGCCCCTCTACATCGAAAAATTCGGCATCCCCGGACATCCGCAGGAGATCGAAACCGGCCATTTCGCCGTCAATTACTTCCGCGCACAGACCGGCAAGACGGTGCCGTTCGAGTTCAACCGGGAAAACGAGACATTCGAGATCAGCCCGCGCTACATCCTGTCGGTCAACGACAGCCGCAGCTTCGTCACCGGCGCGCTGAACGGTCTTGGCATCATCCAGGCACCGGCCTTCATGATCCGCAAGGCGCTGGCCGACGGTTCGCTCGTGCAGTTACTGCCGGATTGGCGCCGCGACGCCCTGCCCCTGCACATCGTCTATCCGCCCAACCGCCATCTCAGCAACAAGGTCCGTGTCTTCGTCGACTGGCTGGCGCGACTGCTCGTCACCTCCCGGATCGGCGACACCTGAGAGCAATCGCCTCGCGCTCATTAGCCCGGCCGGTCAGGGATCGTCGCTGCGCATCTGCGTGGGGCTGCTGCCCGTCAGCCGCCGGAACATGGCGATGAAGGCTGAGGCGCTGCCATAGCCGAGCTCCCGCGCAACCCTTTGCACCGGCATCTCGGCCTCCAGCATCGCCAGCGCTGCGACCAGCTTCAGGCGCTGACGCCATTCGGCGAAGGTCATTCCGAGATCGTTGTGACAGCGCCGAGAAAGCGTCCGCTCGGTCGTTTTCATATTGTGTGCCCATTCGGCCAAGGACCGGCGATCGCCCGGCGCCTCCCGGAGCGCGGCAAGGACAGGGCCGAGCAGCGGATCGTCGGAAAGCGGCAGGTAGCTTTCGCAGCGCTCCGCCAGCCGGATCTGGTCGACCAGAACGAGCGCCAGCCGCAAATCCTCTTCGCTCACGGGCGTCCCGATGCCGCGCTGGGCAAAGTCCGCAAGGATAGTCTTCAGCAGGGGACTGAGGCTCAGGGTCTGCGGCGTCCGCGGCAGGTCGACACACAGCGGCCGGGCGACGTAGACGGTGACGTAGCGGATGTCATGCCGGTTCGAAGCCTCGTGCAGCGTATCGGGCGGCAGCCAGATGGCATAGTGGGGCGGCGACAGGTAGCGCACGCCCTCGATGGTCAGCTCGGCCACGCCGACCAGCGCATAGTTCAATTCGCCCCAATCCTGCCGCTTGGCGGCAAAGACGGTGCCGCCGGCATAGCTCTCCGTGCGGAACGAGACCGGCCGCGGTGGCTCTCCGTCGAGACGTGGCGCGTTCAAAGGCATGTCGGCATTCCGGGATCGATGGTCGGGAATTCACTATATAACTATATTCGGACAACGGCTATGGACGGGGTACACCATACTATCTTCCAACCGTCCTGCGGGAGCATCCATGGCCGAGGGAAAATCGATCGAGAGCGGGGCGCCGTTGACGCTTGCCGCCGCGCTTGCGCCATTGGCAACCGTCCTGATCTGGTCCGGCAACGTCGTCGTGACCGAAGCCGCCTTCGGCGTCATCGCTCCCGGCTCCATCGCCTTCTACCGCTGGCTGATCGCTTTCCTGGTGTTGCTGCCATTCGTCGCCAAAGCCGCCTGGCAGAACCGCGCCGTCGCGGCCCGCCATTGGCTGAAGCTGGCCGTGCTCGGCGCGCTCGGCATGGTTGTCTACCAAAGTCTTGCCTACGAGGCCGCCAAGACCACGACGGCGGTCAACATGGGCGTCATGCTGGCGCTGATGCCGCTGATGTCGGCGCTGCTCGCGAGCCTCCTGGCCGCCGAAAGACTGTCGCTCAACCGTGTCGCGGGCGGTCTGGTTTCATTGGCCGGACTGGCCTATCTGACGTCGCACGGCGAACCCCTGACACTGCTGACCGGCGGATTTCACATCGGCGACGGCTTGATGCTGATCGCCATCGCTGCAAACTCGCTCTACGGCGTGCTGCTCAGGCGCTGGACCATTCCGCTCACCATGTGGCTGCAGCTGTTCTGGCAGATCGCCTTCGCCACGCTGCTGCTGGTGCCCGTCTGGCTGATGGGCACGATTTCCCCCATCACGGCAGCCAACCTGCCGCTCATCCTCTACGCGGCGATCCCGACATCCCTGATCGCGCCGCTTTGCTGGATGACCGCCATCCGCCAGCTCGGCGCCGCCCGAACCGCCCTATTCATCAACCTGCTGCCGGTCGTTGTCGCCATTCTCGCCTGGGCAATCCTCAAGGAACAGCTGCACGCCTATCACGCAATCGGCGGCGCCCTCGCACTCATCGGCGTCGGCATCGGATTGCGCCAGCGATCACCGCGAACAGCGGCAGCGCCCGTCAGCGAAATCCGAGCCCGATAAGTCGCCTATTTGCAACCATGAGGCGATTTTCGGCGATTTACCGAGGGAGATGCGCTACACAGATGACGTCAGCGGTGGAAGCAGCAGGCGTCATGACCAGTGGCGCATCGAGGACGATGGGCCTCCTCGACCCAGGCGTGGGCCTCGCTGCTGAAATGGAGGTGATCTATGTGGTTTTTCCCACTTAGCTTCACGCTTGTCCTGAGAAAAACCCGCACGAGCTGGTCAATGACCGTGCGGGTCCAATTAATAGGCTGAGCCAAAGGTGGGTGGAGTTAGCGCTCCATCCACCACTCCAATCTGACAGAAAACAGCCGAATTTGCAAGCATGCCATGATTCCTAGTAGCAAGCGCACTCGGTTGATGGGAGATCAACCCCAGAATTTAGTTGAACTATAAAATATCTCGTGATCCAATGGTTTCTGATCGCAAAGAGTGTTCCCGCCTCCGCGCAGATTCCATACAGTAACCCCCGCGAGACACCCATGACCATTGCAGCATCGAGCCCGACATTCACCGGTGAAAACGGCTTCCCCGTGGAGGAATTGCGCCGGATGTTTCCCGCGCTGCAGAAGGCCGGAGATTTCATCTTCCTCGACAATGCCGGCGGTGCGCAGGTGCCGCAGGCTGTCGTCGATGCGGTCGCAAACCACCTCGTCGACTTCAATGTCCAGCGCATGGCGAAATACCAGCACAGCCAGGGTGTCGACCGCAATCTCGACGAAGCCCGCGAGACTGTTGGCCTCCTGGTCAATGCCTACCGCCCGGAAGAGATTTCCTTCGGTCTCAACGCCACCTCGTTCATCCGGCTCGTCAGCCTTGGCATCGCCAAGATGCTGCAGACGCGCAACGAGATCGTCGTGACAGACATGGACCATGACGCCAACATCGCCACCTGGACGGCGCTGGCGGCCGATGGCGCCAAGATCGTCTGGTGGCACATGCGCGAGGACGGCACGCTGCACACCGAGGATCTGCAGCCGTTGCTCAACGACCGCACCCGCCTCGTCGCCTGCACGGTGACTGCCCATTCGATCGGCACCATCGTCGACGTCAAGACGGTCGGCGAACTCGCCCATGCGGCCGGCGCCGAAGTCTTCCTTGATTGCGTCCATTACGGGCCGCATGGCCTGATCGATGTGCAGGATTGGAACTGCGACTACCTCGTCTGCTCCGGCTACAAGAATTTCTCGCCGCACATGGGCTTCCTCTGGGGCCGTTACGACGCGCTAGTCAGGCTACCGACCTTCAAGGAAGACTTCATCCCCGACGTGCCGCCCTACAAGATCGAGGTCGGTACCTTCGCCTATGAGAACGTTGCCGGCATGAACGCCGCGGTCCGCTATCTCGAAACCCTCGGTCGCCGCTTTCTGCCGGCAGGCGACCACACCCGCCGCGCCACTATCGCAGCCGCCATGGGCGCCATCCGCGCCTACGAGACGACGCTGTCGCGCGAACTCATCCAGATCCTCAAGCGCCACGGCGCTGTCATCTACGGCATCTCGGACGAGAACAAGGTTGCCGGTCGCGTACCGACCATCTGCTTTACCATCCCGGGCATCACGCCGCAGCAGATTGCCAAGGCGATGGGCGAGGCCGGCATCGGCCTGCGCGACGGCCACATGTTCGCCCCCCGCCTGATGAAGCGTCTAGGCCTGACAATGGAACAGGGTGCGCTGCGCATTTCGATGGTGCATTACAACACACTCGAAGAAGCTGCCCGCTTCGACCAGGCGCTCGGCGACATCATCGCCAGCCTAAGGCTGGCCGATTAGATCCGATAGCCTGCCTTTGCCAGGATGGGCAGCACCCGGTCGCAGAAATAGGGAAGCTCGTCCGTGTAGTTGACGAAGGAAAGCGCGATGCCGGCATAGCCGATGTCGCTGATCTCGATCATGTCTGCCGCGATGCTTTCTGGCGTGCCGATCAGCGGAAAGCTGCCGGCGCCGCCGGCAAACCGTTGGCGATAGCGGTCATAGGCCTCGCCATCGTGCGAGTGGGAAAAGTCCTTCTTGCCAGCCATATGGGCGTCGACGGCCTCGTGGTCGGCCAGCGTGACGGCGTAGCGGGTGTAATAGTCTTCCGCCTCCTGCCGGCTTTCGCGACAGACGACATGGCAGACCGTGTAGACGCCGACGTCGCGGCCTTTGGCCTCGGCCCGTGCCTTGATGTCGGCGACCGGATTTCCGGCATCCGCCATCTCGGTGAAGGTGGTGAAGAGATAGTCGCAATGGCCGGCGGCGAAATCCCGGCCCGGACCACCGAAGGCCGCATTCATGGTCACCGGTCGCGGCACCTGCAGGCTCGCCGGCCGGCTGACGGCGTCCTTCAACCGGTAATATTGGCCATCGAAGTCGAACGGCTGCTCCGGACCATAGGCCCTTTCGACGATATCGAGCCACTCGGCCGCCTGGTCATAGCCCTTCTCGACCAGCGGCGTGCCGAACATGCCGAATTCCTTCGGGTTCCAACCGCAGACGATGTTGAGACCGGCCCGTCCGCCGCTGACATGATCGACAGTCGCCAGCGATTTGGCCGCATAGAGCGGATGCACGAGCGGCACATGGACCGTCATGAAGAGACCGATCTGTTCGGTCGAGGCGGCCAGCGCCGCCGCCCAGGTGAACGTTTCGAACGACCACTCGCGGACCCGGTTGCGACCGCCGAAGCCGCGCCAGCGGGCGATCGGCAACAGGAACTCGAGGCCGGCGCGATCGGCGATCTTTGCCGCCGCCAGATTGTCTGCCCAGCTGGCCGTCCAGCGCTCCGGCACATCGGTGATGGCAAGGCCGCCATCGGCATTGGTCGAAAAGATCCCGAGCTTCAGCCCGTTCGGTCCCTTCAGCGGATGCTGCTTGATCATGGCTTCCTCCTCGCCTTCGCAAGCAGGCTACGGCCGCCGGCAAATATTTCAAGCCTAAAATAGATTGGATCTTCGCAGTCCTGGCGTTTCGGTCTATCGATGCAGGCAGACAGCAGCCCTCCAAGGAGCCTCCATGACCCGTTTTCGCCAGCGCTGCCTCGATCGCGCCCCGCTGATCGGCACCTTCGCAGCCATTCCCCATCCCGTCGCCATCGAAGTCGTGGCGATGGCGGGCGTCGATTTCCTCTGCATCGACTGGGAGCATTCCCAGATCGGACGCGAACGAATCGAGGACCTGGTCCGCGCCGCCGACGTGCACCGCGTCCCGGCGATCGTCCGGGTGCCCGGTCATGCCCCGGAATCGATCGCAGCCGTGCTCGATGCGGGCGCTGCCGGCGTGCTGGTGCCGCGCGTGTCCACGGCAGCGGAAGCGAAAGCGGCCGTCAGGGCGACGCGCTATCCGCCCTTCGGCGAGCGGGGGGTCGGCCCGGGCCGGGCGGCCGCCTATGGCTACCGGATCCCGGATTATCTGGCTGAAGCCAACGAGACCCTGGTGCTTGCCATCCAGGTGGAGACTGCGGAAGGCCTTGCGAATATCCGCGAGATCGCGGCCGTCGATGGCGTCGACGTCATCTTCATCGGCCCCGGTGACCTCTCCGTCTCTATCGATGCGCTCGGTCCAGACGGCAAGGAGAAGCTCGAAAGTGCCATCCGCACCATCACGGAAACGGCGCTTGCCGCAGGCAGGACCGTCGGCATTTTCCGCCCGTCGACCGCCGACATCGCCGCCTGGTCGACATCCGGGATCAGCTTCTTCCTGCTGGCCAGCGACACGATGATGCTCGGCGCTGCAATGGCTGAAAATGCGGCCATTGCCCGCAAATCCTGCACCTCTAGAGAAGATTGAATTTATCGAGTAAGTACATAATCTTACATGGAATAGAGAGCTTCGAAAGACGCTTCTGGAGCCGAGACTTTTTAAGCTTCAACTTTTTTTCTTGAAATGCCTCTCGATTTGGATAACGATCCCAAATCGAGGGATGATCCACATGGTTCCGACTATCACCGGACGAAGTGTGACATCTGATTTTGAGGAAAATATCGTGCCTTTACGAGCTTCGTCAGCAGCCGACAGCGACCACTATGCCTTCGACGGCATCCGCGCCCAGATCCGCGATCTGCACACCGAGAACATCGCCGAACTGGCCATGCGCGCCCGCGAACTCGGCGACGTCATTCCGCTCTGGTATGGCGAAGGCGACATGGTCACGCCCGCCTTCATCCGCGATGCCGCAAAGCAGGCGCTCGATGACGGCGCGACCTTCTACATTCCCAACATGCGCGGAGCCGGCCCGCTCAACGAGGCCCTGTCCGCCTACCAGTCACGGCTGCACGACCGCGACATTCCGATCCAGCGCACGACGATCGCGCCGGGCGGCATGCAGGCGCTTTACCTCGCCCTACAGCTCCTCGTCGATGTCGGCAGCAATGTCGTCTACGTCGCGCCGCAATGGCCGAACATTCACAATGCGATCCACCTGATCGGTGGCGAGCCGCGCCCGGTGCCGCTCGATTTCGACACCGACTGGCATCTCGATCTCGACAAGCTGTTTGCCCGTTGCGATGCCCGCACCCGTGCCATCTGCCTGTCCACCCCGTCCAATCCGACCGGCTGGACGGCATCGCGTGAGGAGATGAAGGCGCTCCTCGACTTCAGCCGCCGCACCGGGATCTGGATCATCTCCGACGAGGTCTATGCACGGCTCTATTTCGAGGGCATCGTCGCCCCGTCGATCCTGCAGGTGGCTGAAGATGGCGACCGGGTGATTTCGGTCAACAGCTTCTCCAAGGCATGGGCCATGACAGGCTGGCGCATCGGCTGGCTGACCCATCCCACGGGCGTCGCCGACCAATTGGCGGCGATGACCCAGTATATCAACAGCGGCACGGCGGCGATGATCCAGGCCGGCGCGCTGGCCGCCGTGCGCGATGGCGAGCCGCTGGTCGAGGATGTCAGGCAGAACATCAAGGCCGGTCTCGACCTTGCCTATCAAAGGCTGCCGGAGATCCCGGGCATCATCCTGCCGACCAAACCGCGCGGCGGCATGTATGCCTTCTTCGCGCTGGAAGGCGAGAGCGATGCGCGCGCCGCCTGCACCCGCATTCTCGAGACGTCGCGTGTCGGCCTGGCGCCGGGCTACCTGTTCGGGGACAGCTCGCGGGCCTTCCTGCGCATGTGCATCTTCCGCGACATCGAACAGATCCGCACCGCGCTCGACCGCATGGTCGGCGCCATGAAATGACGGCCTGCCCCAAGAGGCAGCCGGGCAATACCCCGTGGGCCAACGATGCCTGCGGGTTCCATAACCAGAGGGAGACAGACATGAGCTTTACGCGTCGTAATCTATTGGTCCTCGCGGCCGCCATCAGCCTTGCCGGCACAGCATCCTTCGCGCAAGCCGCGGACACCCTGAACGTCGGCTCCTACCCGAACAACCCGCCCTTCGAATACAAGACCGACACGGGCACCTTCGAAGGCTTCGAAGTCGACATCGTCACCGAGGCCGCCAAGCGCGCCGGCATGAAGCCAGAGATCGCCGACTACGGTTTCCAGGCGCTGTTCGCCGGCACCTCGTCCAAGCGCATCGACGTCGCCATCTCGTCGATCACCATCACCCCGGAGCGGCTGAAGTCGCAGTCCTTCACCCAGCCCTATTATGACTCGGACATGGGCGTCGCCGCCAAGTCCGACAGCACGATCAAGAGCATCGGCGATCTCAAGGGCAAGACCATCGGCGTGCTGTCGGGCTCGACCGGCGCCAAGTGGGTGGAAGAGAACAAGGCGGCCGACGGCATCGCCGACGTCAAGGGCTACAACGCCCAGCAGGAAATGTTCCTCGACCTAGGCGCCGGCCGCATCGACGCGGTCGTCAGCGATGTCCCCGGCATGGAATACCTGTTCGTCAAGATGAAGGGCTTTGCCGTCAAGGAGCGCATCAAGACCGGCGAGCAATACGGCCTGATGATGACCAAGGACTCGCCGCTGCTCGGCAAGCTCAACGATGCCCTGACCGCGATGAAGAAGGACGGCACGACGCAGGCGATCCACAAGAAGTGGTTCGGCAGCGATGCGCCGGCCGGATCCTCGACCATCACCGAAAAGCCGATCCCGAAGGCCTGAGCGAACAATCCCGATCATCATCCATGCCGGTCGATCCGCGGCCGGCATGGATGTGCCTGACTGAACGCAAGCCACAGCGGTGAAACCCATGTCGCTCGTCGAGACCTTTTTCAACTCCGACGTTCTGATGTCGGCCATTCCCGCCCTGCTGCGCGGCCTCTGGAACACCATCCTGCTCGGGATGATGAGCATCCTCATCGGCGTGCCGCTCGGCCTTATCATCAGCCTCGTCCGCCTCTACGCGCCAAAACCGTTCCGGCTTCTCGCCGTCGGCTACATCGACATTCTGCGCGCGACGCCTGTCCTCGTGGTGCTGATCCTCATCTACTATGCCCTGCCCTTCCTCGGCATCCGTCTGTCGTCCTGGGCATCGGCCATCATCGCTTTCTCGATCGTCATGGCCGCCTATTCGGCAGAAGTCTTCCGCTCCGGCATCGAAAGCATCTCGAGGGGCCAGTTCGAGGCCGCCGCAGCACTCGGCCTGCCCTTCATCGTCACGCTCTACAAGGTGGTCCTGCCCCAGGCCGTCCGCATCGTCATCCCGCCGATGACCAGCAATTGCGTGTCGATGTTCAAGGATACGTCGCTGGCCTCGACCGTTGCCCTGCCCGAACTCCTGAAGGAAGCGCAGGACGCCCAGGCCCTCTACGCCAACCCCTCCCCCCTCATCGGCGCCGCCCTCGTCTACATCATCCTGCT
>CAZZZI010000015.1:0-26477 GCA_964658415.1 uncultured Sphingomonas sp.
TCAATCTTCTGGAGAACGCCCAGCGTGCGCGCTCGATCAGCGACTGGCCGCCCTACGACATCGTCAAGACGGGCGACGACACCTACCGCATTTCCGTCGCAGTCGCAGGCTTCTCGCACGCCGACCTCACCCTCACATTCCAATCGAACCTTTTGACGGTGAGCGGCAACAAGGGTGAGACGCAGGGTGACGGTTATCTGCATCGCGGAATTGCCGGCCGGCCGTTCGAACACCGGTTCGAGCTGGCAGACCACGTCCGGGTTTCCGGCGCCGGCCTTGAAAACGGCCTGTTGTCCATCGATCTCGTCCGGGAAATTCCCGAGGCAATGAAGCCGCGGAAGATCGAGATCCAGACCGCTGCAGCGCTTTCGAGCCCCGCAAACGCGCCACAGATCGAAGCGCAGAAGGCAGCCTGACAGCTGTGTCCACCGGGGCGCTGGCATGTCCAGTGCCCCGCCCCTTTCGACAATCCGGCTTTGGAAAGGAGCGCAGAATGAAACCGGATATGTTCAACACACCCGTGACAATTCTCACTGGCCTGGGGTATCCCACGCGCGTCGAGTCGGTGATGCAGGCCTATCGGTTCCTGCTGGACTGGCCCGGATCCCGCCTCGACCCCTCCCATTCGGTGGCCCTGAAAGCCTGCAAGGCGGCGATCGCCGGGGATATCGACCCGGAGACAGCCCGGGGCGTGTTTGCAGCTTTTGCCGAAAAGCACGACCTGCTCGCGCCTGAGATCGCTTTGGTCGTGACCGGGCGCAAACGACATGGCAGCGATCCGCGCATCCGATAGATGGGTTGAAGGCTAGCCCTTCAAGGCTGCGGCATACACCGCGTACTTTCCCCGGCAGGGAAACATCTGCCGGAGGGTTTCTTGGGCAACTCCTTGGCCGGCGTCAGTGCGCCGCGCGTCTGCGGACCCCGGAGTAGATCAGCGCGGCGACGACGACCAGCAGGCCCTGGAAGAAATACTGGAATGTCTGGGTCAGGCCGAGGAAGGTCACGGCGTTCAGGACTTCGGTGAGCAGGACTGCACCGAGCAGCGTCCCGATGAACGTTCCGCGACCGCCGGTGAGGCTGGTGCCGCCGAGCACGACGGCCGTGATGCTGGCCAGCGTGTAGTTGATGCCCTGGCGCGGATCGCCGACGCCGATCTGCGTCATCAGCATGATCGCACCCAGCCCTGTTAGCAGCGAACAGGCAATGTAGCCGGAGATGAAGGTCAGGTCGACGCGAATGCCGGCCCTGCGCGAGGAGTGCTCGTCCGAGCCGACGGCCCGCAGACGCCAGCCCGCCTTCGTCTTGCGCAGCACGTATTCCCCACCGATCGCGATGGCGACCAGCGCCAGGAACGCCACGGGGAACGGACCCCACTGCCAGTTGACCCAGTCGGTCACCGTTGCGCCGATATAGCCGTCGGGATTGTCGCGCAGCAGGAAACTGAGCCCCTGAATGGCGATATACATCGCCAAGGTGGCGGCGATCGGCGTGAAATTCGCAAAGCGGATCAGCAGTCCGTTGATCGTTCCGGTGATGAAGGCACCGGCAAACATCAGGACGAAACCTGCCAGCATCATGCCGGTCGATTTGTCGTCGTTGATGAAGAACGAGGCGACGACGACGAGAAAGCCGGCGAGCGGCCCGACGGAGAGATCGATGCCGCCCATCAGCAGGGCGACCGTCTGGCCGAGCGCGATGAAGCCGAGGGCCGTTGCGAGCAGGAAGATGTTGTAGATATTGTAGATCGAGAAGAAATTGTCATTCTGGCTGTAGACGTAGAGCCCGAGAAGAATGGTGACCAGCGCCAGCGGCACGGCGGGTGCGTTGTCGGACTGCAGGAAATGACGGAACGCACCCGTCCTGGCGGCAGCCTGCGGGGCGCTCGTGCCGCCGTGGGTGTTCGCATTGACGGCGGCAGCAACGATGCGTCCTTCCGTCACCTCGTCGCCGGTCAGCGTTTCAACCAGATGGCCGCGCGACATCACGATGACCTTGTCGCACAACCCTTCGAGTTCGACCGCGTCGGAGGAGTTGACGATGACGGGCGTGCCGCTGTCGGAGACTTCGCGCAGGATGCGATAGATTTCGAACCGCGCGCCGACATCGACGCCCTGGGTCGGTTCGTCGGCGATGATCAGCCCCGGATCCGAAAGCATCGCTCTCGACATCACCACCTTCTGCTGGTTGCCGCCGGAGAGCGACAGGATGGGCGCTTCCATGCCGGGCGCCTTGACGGCAAGCTCGCTGAAGATCGCGTTGACCTGATCGAGTTCCTTCTTGCGACTCATGATGCCGCCGGTCGAGAATTTTTCGAGCGCCGAGAAAGTCGCGTTCTCGCGCACCGTAAGGCTGCTCGCGACCCCTTCGACATGCCGGTCGGACGGCATGAAGGCGGCGGCCCGCAACAATTCGCTTTGCGTGAGGGTGCGGCCGCGCAGCGTGATCGTGCCCTCGGCAGGATGCAGCCCGGCGAGCACGCGCATGAGTTCCGGCTGGCCGTTGCCGGCAACCCCGGCGACGCCGATGATCTGGCCGCGCGGCATGTCGAAACTGATGTTGGTCAGTTCCTTCGAGGTGATGCCGCTGACCGACAGGCTCGTTTCCTCGATCCCCCGCTGCGACTTCGGCGGAAAGGCCGACTTCAGCGTGCGCCCGACGATCATGTTGACGAGGTCGCCATCGCTGATGTTGGCGACCATCTCGGCGCCACGGACCTTGCCGTCGCGCAAGACAGTCACCCGGTGGGCGATCTGCCGAAGCTCCGCCAGCCGGTGGGTGATGTAGATGACAGCTGTTCCGGCACCCGCAATTTCGCGGATACGGCCGAACAGCATGTCTGTCGAATCCTGGTCGAGGGATGCCGTCGGCTCGTCGAGGATCAGAACCCTCGGCTTGAGCGCCAGCGCCTTGGCAATTTCCAATAGATGCTTCTGCGCAACCGTCAGGCTGTCCGCCCGCATGCCGAGCGGCACCCGGAGCCCGACCGTATCGAGCACCTCCTGGACGACCTCCTGCGGAGACCTGTCCGCAAAAACCGAGGAAGGCAATGCCACGCGCAGATTTTCGATGATCGAGAGGTCTTCGAGGATGGCCGGATGCTGGAAGCAGATACCGATGCCGAGCGACTTCGCAATTTCGGGGGTGAGCGGATGGACCGGTCGGCCATCGAAGCTGATTTCGCCGTCGGTCGGGCGTATCGTGCCCGAAATGATATTCATCAGCGTCGATTTGCCGGCGCCGTTCTCACCGAGAATGGCGTGTACCTCTCCCGCGTAGAACTCAACGTTCACATCGGAGAGTGCCGGAATGGCCGAGAAATATTTGGAGATGCCGGAAAGACGGATAATCACGTCCCTCGCCTCCGCCTCGATCGCTTTAACGCCTGTTTGCAACATCTGTGATCCGTCCTCGAAAACTTGCCCCGGAGAGTGTTCTCTCCGGGGAAATTCATGCCAGTGCGCCGATTACTTGGTGACTGCCTTGGCCTGATCCTCTGCCGAAAGCGCCGACGAGAGGTAGATCGCGCCCGGCAGGTCCTTGCGGCACTTCACAGGGTTCGGAGTCCCGGAAACCGAGTCTTCGAAAGCCGGAGCCTTGAAGATTTCGTCCTTCGGCTTTTCGCCGCCGGTTGCCAGCGCAATGGCCCATTGCACCGCAAGGCGCACATTGTCGTTGCCGGTGGCGACGGTGAACAGCTTGAAGTCCGGGTTCGTAGCCTTGCTGTCTTCGTAAAGGCAGCCCAGCGAATTGCCGTCGGAGGTCGCCAGCGCCGGGATCGACTTGCCCTGCTTGGTGAATGTCGGCAGCGCGCCTACGAGCGACGGACCGAAGTCCGAGACGATGACGTCGATCTTGGCATTCTTGGCGATTTCAGCCGTGAGCACCTTCTGCGTCAGCGCCGGATCCCAGTTGGTGACTGCGAAAGGCTGCGGATTGACGAAGACATATTCCGGGCCGAGGACGCTCTTCAGGCCCTTGAGCTCGTCCAGGCCCTGGCTGTTGCCGGCCGGCCCGCTGAGGAACAGCAGGTTGCCGCCCTTGGGAAGAATGCCCTTGATCCACTTGCCCCAGGTCACGCCGTCATTCTCGAAGGACGAGCCGATGAACTTGGAATAGTTGACACCTTCCTTGCCGCCGACGGCAACACGGTAGGGAACGATGATCTTGCCAGACTTGAAGACGCTGGTGATGGCAGGAAGCACGGCCGGACCGGCGTCGCCGAAGACAACCAAGGCATCGATACCCTTGGCAGCCATACCCTTGATATCCGAGATGGATTTTTGCGTGTCGCCCTGGCCGTCCGCATATTCATACTTGGTGATGCTAGGGCAGAGGTCGACGACCTGCTTACCCGACGCCGTCGTCACCTGGCGCCAGCTATTGCCTCCGTAGCCGTCCAGCAGTGCCAGCGATGCCTTTTTCGGGCCGCACCATGACGGTGTCTCGGCCTTCGCGAGCCCCGCGCTGCCGAGCGCCATAACGGCCGCAGCAACGGAAAGTGCGAAGCCCTTCTGGAATTTGGAATATCTCATGCTTTTCTCCTCCACAGTTTTTGATCAGGTCGTTTTTCTTACGTTTCTTCGCCAGCGAAGCGAGTAAACACCGATGCCAAAACCCAGAGCCAGCGCCTGGATGATGGTTTGAGCCGAATAGGGCACCCCGACGGACAGGGCGAACTGGCTCAATTGATTGAGAAAAAATGCAGCGATCACCGTCGAGATAGGGAAGCCGCGGCCACCCAGCAGCGAGGTGCCTCCCAGCACGACGACAGCCACGGATGGCAGCAGCAGGGTATCGCCCTGGAATGCCGTCGGCTCGCGGGTGATGCCGGCTATCAGAATGCCGGCCAGGCAATACAGAAGCTGCGCAAAGACATAGGCCATCATCTGGTGGACGCGGACGCGCAGTCCGGCGGCCCGGCCTGCCGGTGGGCTGGCACCGATCGCCTCGAAGCGCCGTCCGACCACGGTTTTCTTCAGCACGAAGGAGACGACAGCCGTGGCAGCGAGCGCGAAATAGACCGCGTTCGGTACGCGGAAGGTTTCGCCGCCGGCAATCTCGGCCAGCAGGTTCGTGGTGATCGAGGGCACGCCGCCCGATGTGGCAAACACCGCGCCGTACAGCAGGGCATTGACACCGATCGTTGCGATGATCGAATTCAGCCGGAAGAAGCTGACGAGAATGCCGTTGAGGAAGCCCGCAATGAGCGCCAGCCCGAGAGCGATCAGCACGGCCTGGTAGAGAAGCGCGTCGTTCTGCTGCGGATAGTGGGTCGACACAACCACGGCCAGCGATACCGAGCCGGGAAGCGAAAGGTCGAAGCCGCCCTGCTGCACCACGAGCAGCTGTCCGAGACCGACGACCGCGATAATCGCTGCGAACGGCAGGCTTCCGGAAAGCGCTCCCCAGGAGATACTCGACGGCGCAAAGATCTGGCAGACCACGAGCAGGAGAATGGTCGAAAAGACGACCGTCAGGAAGCTACGGGCCAGCGGCGTACGCAACGCGCTGTGCTTTTGCAAACTGGTGGATGTCATCAAGCCTGAAACCATCTCAGCTCACCTTTCTTCAAAACGCTCACCAACTGTCTCCGACGTCCGGATTGCCCTGCAGAACGGATGTCAGGATAGTCCCGCGCCGCCCTGCATTTCGAGATGTCCGACAGGAACGGCTCCCCCACGCACACTCCGGTGGTCACGGGTTGGTTCCGGCGTTTACTGTTGCATCGAAACTCATTACTTGACCTGCTTCCGCGATGAGCGAATTTCCTGGCGTGGGCAGCAACACCACTTGGAATTGCGCAAGATGGGCAGAAACGTCAGCAATCGAATTGCGGATTTTTTCGCCCATATTCTTGCTCCTCCAAGCAACACCGAACTGCAGCCACAGGAAAACATACTTCCTCCTGTAAGAAAGCCAGGTCATGTTCCATTTTCTGAGGTAAGGGCACTCCTCCCAATTCCTCTTCTTCACCTTTATGCATTTTGCAGCGCGTGAAAACATCGAAGATGTCCGGATTGGATATGGTGGGTTCAGAACGGCCGCTACGCACGAATTTGGCGTGGAAAATCATGGATTTAAGAGCACTCAAAGTGCGGGAAAACCCTTGCCATGACCCGGCCCGCCGAACGGGTCGGGTCGCAGGGGTTAGATGATCGGTGTTCCACCCGATTCAGTTGCCGGCCGGCCCCCACGGGCGCAGCAGAAGCCGATACCGCCTAACGGATATAGTCGACCTGATAACGGTCCGTCCGAACCCCCTCCAGCTCGTTCCTGACCTGCAGGTGAGCCGGATGGTCGGCATATTGCCTGAGCGCATCGGCACTGTCGAACTCGGAATAGAGCACGACATCGCAGGCGTAGGAAATCCGGCTGACATCGATGCCGATCTCCAGGGTCAGCAGGCCCGGGATCTTGCCGACCAGTCCCTCGAACTTCTCTTTGACAAGGCGGGCGGCATCCTGCTTTTGCTCGGCCGTATCGCCGCGAACGTTCCACATGACGATATGTTTGATCATTCTCGCTCTCCGGCGACCAGACGTGACAATTGTGCTTATTCGACGCCTGGCCTTGCGCCTTCGTGGGCACGCGACAGCAGGCGGTGCAGGCCATCCTTCTCCAGCGCGCGCGGGTTCCAGTAGGCGTTCGTCATCGCCTGCTCGACCGCCGCATCGATGCCGTCGTCCGGCATGCCCAGCGATTTGAGCGACATGCTTGCGCCCAGGCCGGATGCGAGATCGAAGAGGCCTGTCGCCGCATCGTCTGTTCCCAGTGCCTTGGCGATTCTTGCCATGGCGTCCGGCGCGGCCGGAGCATTGTAGGCAACAGCATGCGGCAAGACAGCCGTGTGCATGGGCGCGTGCGGCAGGTTGAACATGCCGCCGAGGGTGTGACATAGCTTGTGATGGAGCGCCATGCCGACTGATCCGAGGCAGACACCGCATAGCCAGGCTCCGTAGAGCGCATCGGCCCGCGCCTCCGGATCTTCCGGATGTTTCGCAATCACCGGCAGGGCGCGCGCAAAGGCTGCGATTCCCTGCTCTGCCAGCAATGAGATGATGGGATTTGCCTCGCGCGCATACAGCGCCTCGACCGCATGGGCGACGGCATTCAGACCGCTGGTGACCGACATGGAAACCGGCAAAGTCAGCGTGAGGTCGATATCGTAGACGATGACTTCGGGCAGGATGCGGGGATCGGATTTGGTGGTCTTGCGGCCGTTCTCCGTCTCGCCCAGAATAGGCGTGGCCTCCGATCCGGCATAGGTGGTGGGAACCACGATCTGCGGAATATCCGTGCGAAAGGCGATGGCCTTTCCGAGCCCGGTCGTCGATCCCCCGCCGATGGCAAGTACCGCATTGGCCTTGACCCGCTCGACCTCCCGCATGGCATCCATGGTCACGTCGACAGGCGTGTGCATCTGCGCTTTGGTGTAGATGCCGGCAAAGCGCGACCCCAGGCGATCTGCCACGGCGCGCGCCTGGTCGGCCTGCTCAGGTGTCGACAACACCAGCACCTTGTCGGCCGACAGACGATCCGCTTCTTCGGCCAGCCTTGCGATCGTGCCGTGCCCGAAGATCACCCGACCGGGATTGGCGTTGTAAACGAAACCCTGCATCCTCAAGCCTCCGATTTCTGTTGCGGCGTCACGAGCACGAAGTCGCAGGTCACGGCCTCGAACGGATTGTCGAAGCCAAGTTCGGCGGCCTTCTTGGGATCGTCGAGCTTGCCGAAGTCGGCAATCAGATCCTCCTTCACGCCGAAAACAGCGTCGGAATGGAGGTAGGGGCAATCGGGGGTGAAGATATGCGTGGTGATCGGCTCGAAGCCGGCAGCGCCGACGATGAAGTGGATGTGGGCGGGCCTGAACGGGTGACGCCCCATCTGGCGCAGCAGTTTGCCGACCGGACCGTCGTCGGGAATGGGATAGAATTTCGGGCGCACCGACTTGAACCAGTAGCAACCATCGGCATCCGTCTTGAAGATACCGCGCAGGTTCATCTCGGGCTGAAGGCCCTTCTGCTGGACGTCGTAGAAACCCTCGTCGTTGGCCTGCCAGACATCGAGCATGGCGCCGGCGATCGGCTGGCCATCCGTATCCGTGACACGGCCTCTCACGAGCAGAGGTTCGCCTTTGCCATCGAGGCAGATATTCGCACCGTTTTCATATTGCGGGGCGTCCATGACGTGGAAAGGCCCGAGTACCGTGGTTTCCGTCGCGCCGGAAGGCTTGCGGTTGTTGATCGCATCGACAAGCATCGAGACGCCGAGAATGTCCGAAAGCAGGATGAATTCCTGCCGCCACTCGTTGCAGATCTGGCCCGTCTCGGTCAGGAAATCGATGGCCATGCCCCATTCCTGCTGGTTGGGCTCAACCTCCTTGACGAAGGCATGCAGGTGGCGGATGGCCGCACTCATGACTTCACGCAGACGCGGGTCGGTTTGCCCGGCCATCCGCGCCAGGACGACCTCGACCGAGCTTTCCTCGGAAAAGTAGCCGCTTTCCACATCGTGTTTCGTCTGCTGGTCAGCCATTTTCGTTATCCTTTGCAATAGGCCCCACGGAACGATCCGGTCGTGTCCGTGGGGGTTTCGGTAGTTCTCGGTCGCCGCGACAGCGCCTCGGCTCAGCTGTTCAAGAGCGTGATCTTGATGCTCTTGGTGGCGTCCTTGCCGAAGTCGAACGCTTGAACGGCGTCCGTCAGGGCGTAGTCATGGGTCTGGATCGGCGACAGATCGATCCCCGTCCGCTCGAGGAAGCGAATGGCTGCGGGCCAGACGCCCGGCGAGCCGATGCATCCTCTGACGGTCAGGTTCTTCATCTGAATCTGGCCGATGACGACGGGCACCTTGCGACCGATATTGATACCGACCATCGACATACGCCCGTCTTCGCGCGCGTAGTCGAAGGCAGCGGCCATGGAGGCATCGTGACCGGATGCCTCGACGACCAGATCGGCACCGTGTCCACCGGTCATTTCACGGATGCGTTCGGCAGCACCGCCATCCGACGGATCGATCGCTGCCTCAGCCCCGAGCCGCAGGGCAACGTCGCGCCGCGTGGCGAGCGGATCGACCACAATGACCTTCGCCCCCATCCCGATTGCAGCCGCAGCCGAGACCAGACCGATCGTGCCCCCGCCTGAAACGACCACGGTCTCGCTGGCGTTCGTACCGCCGGAGCGCAGCACGGCATAGAAGCCGCAGGTGAACGGCTCGATCAGCGCGGCCTTCTTGTCGTCGACGGCATCCGGCAGCTTGTGCAGCCATTCGGGATTGACGTTGAAGAATTCGCGGTCGGCCCCACTCAGCGAAAAGCCGAAATGGTGCAGGCGTTCCGGCGTGCGCACGACGCACTCGCCGACGACGCGATCGCCGACCTTGAAGCCGGTCACGTTGCGCCCGACTTCGACGATTTCCCCGCTCCACTCATGTCCCGGCGTTACCGGATAGGAGATCGGGATGATGTAGCGGCCTGCGAGCAGTTCATAGTCGGAATGGCAGATGCCGACGGCCCGGGTGCGAACGAGGACCTCGTTGGCCGAGACTTCCGGCATCGCCACGTCGACGATTGCCGGCTTGTCCGGTGCTTCGAATACCAAGGCTTTCATGGGTCTCTCCCTATCAAAGTTGCTCGACGACGCCGGAGCGTGCGGAGCGGATGATCGCTTCGAGAAGTGCTATGTTGTTGATCATGTCGTCCCCGCTGATGGGGTATGGGTCGCTTCCGCGCACGGCACGGGCAAAAGCCCGCAGATTGTCGCGAACAGGCTCGGCAGGTGCGACCTCCCGCACCGTGATGGGCTTGTTCTTCCAGCCCTCGGTGACGATCCATCCATCCGGCGATTCGACATGGGCCTTGTCGCGAACCTCGATCCAGCCGAGCGTCCCAAACACGGCAAAGCGCGAGATGAAGGGGGTCGCCAGGGTTGCCGAGACATAGGCCGATCCGCCGTTCTCGAAGCGGATATGGGCACTCATCGTGTCGCCCTGCGGGATCTCGGACGCGAGGTTCTCGCAGATGACGCGAACGTCCTTTGCCGCACCCATCAGTTTGACCGACAGGTCGGTCAGATGGATGCCGGTCGCCGTCATTCCACCCGCCGGTGCCTGCTCCGCGTTGAGACGCCAGTTCGAGGGGTCGAGGCTCAGGAACTTGTCGTGGCTGAAGTTGGACTCGATCTGCAGGAGCCGGCCGAGCTTGCCGCTGCTGGCGGCCTCGAGGATCTCGGCAATCGGCGGCTCGAACCGCCGTTCATGGCCCATGCCCAGCACCAGCCCGGCATCCCGGCAGAGTGCCACGGAAGTTTCGGCATCCTTGCGGGTCATGGCCAGCGGCTTTTCGCAGAACACATGCTTGCCGGCCGCGACCGCCTGGGCGATCTGCTCCTGATGCAGCGAGTGCGGCGTAGCCAGAACGACAGCCTCGATGTCGGGATCGGCCAGGGCATCTGCGAGATCGGACGAGAACTGCAGGCCCATCTCGCCCGCGAAAGTCTCGGCCTCCGGGCTCGGATCGACACCGCGCACGAAATGCATTTCCGCACCGCCGGCGTTGACGAGGGTCGTCATCTTCTTGCCCCACCAGCCGAGGCCGACGATGGCCGCAATGACAGGCTTGTTTTCAATCATTGTCATCGATTGTCCACCCGTTTGCTGAAGGGATGGATATTGACCGACTTCCAGACACCGGCGGCCGTGAACGGATCTGCCTTGTTGAAGGCGACGATTTCCTCGATCGTATCGGCTTCGAACAGGAAGAGCGAACCGATCATCGTCTCGTTGTCATCGGCGAGCAGCGGGCCTGAAATGATTGTCTTGGTCTTGGCCGCGCCGAGATAGGCCTTGTGCGCATCGTAGTTGGCAAGCCGCTTTTCGACTGCGCCCGGGTGGTCCAGGCAGTGAACGATATAGTGCATGACGAAACCTCTTCTTTGTTCAGGCGATCGAATAGCCGCCGTCGATCATCAAAAGTTGACCAGTGATGCCGCTTGCGGCGTCGGAAAGCAGGAAGGCGACCCCGGCGGCAATTTCCTCGGGCTTGATCAGCCTGCCGGTCGGGGTGTCTTCGAGCCATTGCTTCATGACGGCAGGCTGGGTTCGCCCCACCTCCGCCAGCATGACCGTGTCGGTGTATCCGGGACCCAGGGCATTGACGCGCACGCCGCTCTTTGCCCATTCCGCAGCCAGAACCCGCGACATATGGGCGACGCCGGCCTTGGAGACGTCGTAGCCCACATGCAGCTCGGGCCGCACCGCCTTGACCCCGGCAATCGACGCCGTCATCACGACGGCACCCCTGCCCGCCGAAATCATCGACCGGCAGAAGGATTTGACCGTCCAGAACACGCCATCCAGGTTGACGCCCATGACGGTGCGCCAATCCGCCTCCGTATGATCGAGCGCCGGCCGTTCGTAGGACATGCCGGCATTGGCAAACACCCCATCCAATGCCCCATGCCTTGCTTTCACCGCTTCGGACGCCGCTTCGACGGAGGCGAGATCAGCGACATTGAAGGTGAGGCAATCCGCGGTGCCGCCGGCCGCCAGAATGGCGTCGCGCGTGACCTCTACAGCCTCATCGCGATCGGCAGCGATCACTGTTGCGCCGAGTCCTGCCAGATACAGCGACGTGGCGCTGCCGATGCCACCGGCCGCGCCCGTCACCAGTATCTTGCGCCCGGTGAGATCCATGGGGTTGCGCATCGATCAAGCCTTCATGTTCACGAGTATCTTCATGTGCGAAGCGTTGGGATCGAGCAGCGCCTCGAAGCCTTTTTCGACCACGTCTTCGGGCGCAATCTGTGCCGTAACGATCTGCTCGACCGGGAAGATGCCAGAGCCGATCATCTGCGCGATGCGCGGCCAGATGGTCACGGGGTAGCACCAGGTTGCCTCGACGGTGATGTCCTTCAAGGCCCAGAGCATCGCATCGATGGCCGCCGGCTTGACGTGCAGGCCGACCTGAACCACCTTGCCCTGCCGCTTGACGGCCTTGGCGCAAAGGTTGAGCGACGCTTCCGCGCCAACGCATTCGAGTGCCACGTCAACGCCAACGCCATCCTCCGTATGGGCGCGGAACAGGGCTTCGGCATCCTCTTCGCGTGGATCGAAGACAATCGCTTCCGGCACCAGTTTCTTGGCAAGGGCGCGCCGGTTGGGATTGAGTTCGGAGACGAAGATCGTCGTTGCACCGGCTGCCCGCGTTGCAAGCAGGACCAGCGCACCGATCGGCCCGACACCGGACACCAGCACGGTGCTGCCGGCTTCGACGCCGCCGCGATCGACGCCGTAGAGCGCAACGGCCGCCGGCTCGATCATCGCTGCCTGCACGTCGCTGACGCTATCCGGCACCGGAAACACATTGTAGCTGTTGACGACAGCCTGTTCCCCCATGCCGCCCCACTCCCAGGAGAGACCGAAGCAGGCCATCTTTTCGCTGAGGTGGTACAATCCACGGCGGCCGTAATAGTCGTCGCGCGGAGAGATCAGAGGCTGGATTGAGACCCGCGAACCCGGTGCGACGTGGGTCACGTTCTTGCCGACGGCGAGGACCCGCGCCGACAGCTCGTGACCGAGGATCTGCGGCAGGACCGCGCCCGAATAGACGTGCGGCGTGCTCGGCGTGACGATCGGCCCGGCAATGTATTCATGCAGATCGGTTCCGCAGATACCGCAGACGAGCGGCTCGATGAGAACCATATCGTCGCCCAGCGGGCCGGATGGAGCGGGGACGTCTTCGACGCGGATATCTTTTTTCGAGTAGTATCGTACGGCCTTCATGGGAAATCTCCTCCATTGTGCGTGTGCCCGTGGCGCGACCGCGCTTCACGATGTAGCTTGTGTCGAGAGGCTCCCGGCGCGATGGGAGAGCCTCTTTCGTAGACTATCTTTCCGGCAAGGCGCGTGCCGGCCGCGCTCCCCATCTCCTCAGATCAGGACCATTCCACCGTCGACCATCACCGTCTGGCCGGTGATGTAGTCGGATCCTGCCGATGCCAGGAATGTGGTGACCCCGGCGATATCCTCCGGCACCGACACCCGCCCGAGCAGGATCGACTGCGAGAATTCGTTGATCGCCTGATCCGGCTTCGACGTCAGGCCGTGTTCCATGAATTCCCGGTCCAGCTGCTGCCACAGCTCCGTCGCCACCACGCCGGGGCCGAAGCAATTGACCGTGATCTTGTGCTCGGCCAGCGCCCGCGCCGCCGCCTGGGTGATCGCCACCACGGCAAACTTCGATGCGCAGTAATGCGCAAACAAAGGGTAGCCCTGCTTGCCGGCGATGGAGGCGGTGTTGATGATCTTGCCACCGGTGCCCTGGGCGATCATCGTCTTGGCAGCCTCCTGCGTGCCGATCAGCACGCCGAGACCGTTGACCTTCATGATCCGGTTGAAATCGTCTTCCGTGACGTCGAGAAAAGGACAGGTCTGGCTGATGCCCGCGTTGTTGAACATCACGTCCAGCCGCCCGAAATGCTGCACTGTCGCCGCGATCATGTCCTTGACGCTGGCGCGATCCGAAACGTCGACGGAAAGCGCGAGCGCATCTCCGCCCTCAGACTGGATGGCGGAAGCAACGGACTTCGCCGTATCGGCGACGAGGTCGGCGATGACGACTTTCGCACCCTTCGAGGCGAGGTCTCCGGCAATTCCGGCACCGATGCCCCGGCCCGAGCCGGTGACGATAACGACCCGTCCCTTCAGCGATTCATGCATGGCATCCTCCTCCCGTACCGCTGGCTCGTCGGCTCGACGCCCCGCAGGCGTCTTTCGGCGTACGGCCACCGCAGGTTCACGGCGCTTGATTGAAATTTTCGGTCCGCGCTCCTCAACGCATCTCCTCCCCGGTCCCGGAATACCGACGCAAAGTATCGGTGCCGCATTACCTAAGTAAGCGCGCCAGTCTTAACCTTGGTCAGCTCGATTTCCTCCCGGGAAACGCTGAACGATCCTGTCGTGAAGCTAGTTTATAAACACGACGACCCACAAACCTATATTTGTCCGGATCGGATATTTTCTGCCGAGCATTCCATGCCGACTTCGTCCTATTAATTTCTCCGGGGAGGACGGAGGCAATTCTGCGGTTGGATGCGGAGGTCTCATTCGTATCGTACGTTTCCCCGTCGCGAGAGGATCGACTGGCCCGCGTAGCAGGCAATCGAGCATAAGGGAGAGCGCAATGAGCGAGAAATTTTCAGTAGGCTGGGCCGGGATCGGCAAGATGGGCGCGCCGATGAGCCGCCGGGTCCTGGATGCAGGCTTCTCTCTGCACGTTTACGAGCCATTGCCGGAAAACCGCGCCACGATCGTCGCAGAAGGTGCCAATGTGGCGCATTCGCTGGAGGATCTGGCTGCGTCGTCCGACGTGATCGTGCTGACTATTCCGAACGATGCCGTTCTCCGGGAGCTCGTCTTTTCGCCCGGCGGGCTTGCAAGCACGATGAGAGCCGGCCAGACCCTGGTGGAAATGAGCACGGTGTCGCCGGCGATTTCCACCGAGGTCAACGCTGCCATGGAGGCGCTCGGGGTTTCCTACCTGCGCGCCCCGGTATCCGGCAGCACGGCGACCGCATCCTCCGGCACCCTCTCGGTCATGGCCTCCGGGCCCGAGGAGGCCTACAAGCGCGTTGAACCCATGTTCGAGTGCTTCGCGTCGCGCCGCTTCTATGTCGGACAGGCTGAAGAGGCGCGCTATCTGAAACTCGTGCTCAATGCCCTCGTCGGCGCAACGTCGGCACTGCTCGGCGAAGCCTTGACGCTCGGCCTGAAGGGCAATCTGACGCTCGACACGATGCTGTCGGTCATTTGCGAGAGCGCCGTGGCATCGCCGCTGATCGCCTACAAGCGCGACCTGCTCGTCAACCGCAATTTCGATCCTGCATTCTCCGTGTCGCAGATGATGAAGGATTTCGACCTCATTCTCGATGCCGCGAGGTCCGACCATATTCCGATGTATCTCGCCTCGGTGATCCGCCAGCAATACGAGGCCGCCTACGCCAACGGCCAGGCGGACAAGGACTTCTTCGTGCTCTTCGAGCAGTCGGAGCGCCTTGCTGGTCTGGCCCCGCCTTCCGAAAAATAGCAACACCGGCAACTCCGGTCTGCAACCGCACGTCAAACCTGTCAAAACGGGGCGACTGCGGCTAAGACCTTATGGCATGACGCGACGGGCGGGGAGGGCCGACGTGAACGAATACGAAATGCTGCGCGTGATCGAGTTTCTCGAAAGGACCCGCCGGCCCTTTCAGGACGTCGTCGTGGGTTTTGACGAAGATCCTGTATGGCGGATCGTCATGTACCTCATCAAGTCCCACATCCACAGCCAGACCGTCTCGATCTCGACGCTGGGCCAGGAATCCGGCCTCCCCTATGCGACGTCCATGCGGCTGATCAACCGGCTGATCGACAGCGGCCATATCCTGAAAGTCGCCAAAGGCACGACGGGCAAGAGCTTTGCCCTGCAGCCGAGCGAAGGTCTGCTGAAGTCCTTTCAGGCCTATGCCGGCAAGACGAAATCACTGTTGGCCCAGACGCTCGGCCTTCGCAGCGGCGAGCAGGAGGACGATTACTACTTCGGCGGCACTCCGCTCGGGTCGCACATCATTCCGCCGATGCGGCTGATGCAGAAGCGGGCCGAATCCCAGATCGAACTGCGCTTCCTGCTGAACAACGACAACTATTTTTCGGCGATGCGCAACATGTGGGCCGATTTCAGAAACAATCTGGCCTCCCGCAAGAGCTTCGACCTCCTGTCGTTGCCGGATCTCTACAGCAAGGTCCTGGAAAACCGTGCCAAGCCGATCTCCGACTACGATGTGATCGCCATCAACATGCCGTGGCTGGGCGAGTTCGTCGAAAAGGACATCATTCGTCCCATCGATGCGCTGGTCCAGAAAACCGGCATCAATCCCCTCGACTTCCACCCGTCCATCTGGTCGACCGCCCGTTGGGATGGACAGGACTACGGCGTTCCCGGCTACTGCACCGTTGAGATTCTCGCGGCGCGCAAGGACCTCTTTGCCGACGCCGGCTTGGACTTTCCCCGGAACTTCGAGGATGTCATTGCGGCCGGACGACATTTCCATGCGCCGAACCACGGCATGTACGGTGCCGTCTGGGATGGGGCACGCGGCATGCCGATCGCGTCCAGCTTCATGTTCTTCCTCGGCGCCTGCGGGCAGCCGACGATCTCGCTGCGAAAGACCCGTGCCGGCTTCACCCTGGAGGGCGTCGACCTCGAACAATTGCACTGCACGATCTCCTCCGATGCCGGCCTGGCGGCACTGGATTTCATGCGCCGCCTGATCGAGATATCGCCGCCCGACATTCTCAACATGGCATGGGACCGCACCCTCGACGTCTTCATGACCGGCAAGGCCAGTCTCGGTTATTTCTGGACGATGCGGACCGCCCGTTTCGAATACGACGTGCACTCCGTGGTTAAGAGACGGGTGGAATACCTGCCGCAGCCCTCCGGCCCGGGCGGCACGCGGGCATCGCCCATCGGCGGTTTCCTGTTCTGCATACCGACCAACCTGCCGGAAGAGCGGGTCGAACTCGCCGCCGACGCCATCGCCTGGATGGCATCGCGCGAGGCGATGAAGGCCCATGTCAAGAACGGCTTTCCCATCGCCCCGCGATTTTCCGTGAGCGCGGACCCGGAAGCGGCCGCAAGCTCGCCGATCGTGAGATTCGTGGACCAGCTGGCGAAAAAGAACCTGCTGCACACCTGGCAGCGACCGAACATCCCGCAATACACCGCCATCGAGCGGATCCTCGGCGAAGAGGTCCACAATGCCCTGTCCGGCGTGAAATCCGACAAGACCGCGCTCGACGACGCAGCCCGCCAGATCGACCTCCAGCTGCGTAGCCGCCCCGGCGGTCGCAACTGACCATGCAATAGCAAGACGCGGGGTTCGTGAAGGTTAGCATGCAGCCTTGGCGCGCGGGACTGCGGACATGACGGCCGCCTCGCGCGGCAAAGGCCGGACGGAACCCGACCTTTGCAATATCGGCATTACCGGCTCAGACGAGCTTGCATCCGCCGTTGATATCGAGCGTAGCGCCGACAAAATAGCTCGACTGTTCGGTCGACAGGAAGTGGATGGCATCGGCGATTTCGGTGGTCTCGGCCGGGCGTCCCATCGGGATCTTGTCCCATTCGATCGCCTGCATCTCTTCGACGGGAATGCCGCGTTTGCCTGCTTCGGCGGCCAGCGCGGCGAAATGCATGCGCGTGTTGATGTTGCCCGGTGCCACCGAGTTGACGCGGATCGCTGGTGCAAGCTCGATGGAAAGGCTTTGCGTCAGGGAGATCAGCGCGGCCTTGGAGGCGCAATAGGGGCTGAAGAAGGCATGGCCTTCCCGTCCCCAGTAACTCGAGACCGTGACGATGGCGCTGTTGCCGCCCTTTCGAAGAGCGGGAACACAGGCACTGATAAACTTCACGTTGGCACGCAGGTTGACGGCCATGACCTGGTCCCAGACCGCCATATCCATCGTTTCGATGGTAACGGCCGGATGGTTGATCGCTGCAACCAGACCCAGAAAGCGGAGCGGAATGCCGGTCTCCTCGGCCCGTCGGGCAACGGCATCCACCTCCTCGTCCCGGGTCAGGTCCATGCTGATGCCGATACAGGTCCGTCCAAACTCCGCAGCCAGCTCGTCCGCGAGATCCACCACCGCGCTCACGCGATCGCTCAGGATCAGGGACCAGCCGTTTTCCGCAAAGAGCCTGGCGGTCGCGCGACCGACTTCGCCGGCAGCGCCCGTAAGAATGGCAAGTTTGGTATCGTTCATGATGTTTCCTTCGATAGGGTTTGGTTCAACGGGGGTAGATGCAGTCGCGACTGCTCGCTGCGGCACGTGCTCCCTGCCGCAGGATCTCGTCCGGTTGGATCGCCGACCTCAGATGCGGACGAGGACCTTGAGATTGCTGCCGCTGGGGTTCAACAACTCCTTGAACCCCTTCTCGACCACGTCTTCAGCGGCAATTTCCGACGTAACGACCTTCTCGACCGGGTACAGCCCGTTCTCGATCATCGAGATGATCCGTGGCCACATCTGCACCTCGAAGCACCAGGTGGCTTCGACCGTGATGTCCTTCAGCGCCCACAACATGGCATCGATACTGGCCGGCTTCATGTGCAGGCCGACCTGAACGACCGTTCCGCCGCGGCGCACCGCTTCGACGCAGAGATTGAGAGAGCGCTCGAGGCCCACGCATTCCAACGCAACGTCCACACCCACCCCCTCCTCCGTCAAGTCGCGGATGATGGTCAGTATGTCCTTGTCGTTCGGATCGATCGCTATCACGCCCGGCACCAGTCCGGCCGCGATCCGGCGGCGCACGTCATTCGGTTCGGAGACAAAGATCTGGGCGGCGCCGGCGGCTCTCGCGGCAAGGATGGTCATCGCGCCGATCGGACCTGCGCCCGATACGAGCACGGTCGACCCGGCCCTCACACCGCCCCGCTCGACCCCGTAGAGAGCCACGGCACCGGGTTCGACCAGCGCACCCTGGATATCGGACAATGTCTTTGGGATCTTCGTGACGTTGTAGTCGTTGACGACGGCATATTCCCCCATGCCGCCCCAGGGCCAGCTCAGTCCGATGGCTGCCATGTTGGGATTGAGATGATAGAGGCCGCGCTTGGCAAAGTAATCGTCTCGCGGCGTCACGAGGGGCTGAATGGAGACACGATCGTCGATCGCGACATGCCTGACGGCGCTGCCCTTGTCGATCACGACTGCGCTGAACTCATGCCCGAGGATCTGCGGATTGGTGGCACCGGAGAGGGGATGGGGCTTGACCGGCGTGACGATGGGTCCCGCCAGATATTCGTGCAGGTCAGTCCCGCAAATGCCGCACACGATCGGCTTGATCAGGACCTCGTGTTCGCCGAGCGGCTGGCTTGGCGCAGGAACGTCCTCGACCCGCACATCGCCTTTGGTGTGAAAACGGACGGCTTTCATACTCTTCTCCCTGTATTTATGGACAGTTGGCACCAGCCGGTCCGACGCCGGCGGCCAGGATCCCCGCGCGCGGTTGCGACGTCCTGGCAGGACTTGATGTGTGCCTACTTGATGATCCCGAGCTTGCTTCGATCCGTCGTCAGTCCGACGGCGATGAGGGCGGCCAGGCCAAAGACGATGTTCTGCGCAGTCGGCGCAACGCCGATGATCACGGTGACAATCCTCAGCCAGGACGTCATCAACCCGCCCACCACGGCCGGCAGCAGCCCGCCGACGCCGCCGGAGATGGCGGTGCCGCCGAGAACGACGCCGACGATCGAAAGCAACAGCAGGTTACCGGCCAGCGTCGGCGAACTGAATGTCGTAATTGAGATCAGAAAGAGACCGGCGAGCGCCGCGCAACCAGCCGAAATGGCAAAGATGATCGTGCGCACGGCAACGACGTTCACCGCCGACATGATCGCCGCTTTCTCGCCGGTCCCCAGCGCGTAGATATCGCGACCGAGACGCAGATAGCGCAGCATGAAACCCAGGACGGCAACAAGGACAACCAGCGCGATGACGGTATTCGGGAAGCCAGCCGTGGTGTCTGCGAGGTAGGTCACGAACATGTCGTTCTCGGGAACGGGCTGCGCCGTCGCATTCGACAGCAGCAGCGACAGGCCTGTCAGCATGCTGAGGGTACCGAGCGTGACAATGAAGGACGGCAACTGCAGCCAGACGTGGAAGAAGCCCTGGGCGGCGCCGAAAACCATCGCGATCAGGACGACGACGACGGATGTGTAGGCGCCGAAGGTGGGGTTCAGGGCGACGACCAGCACGCCGGTCAACGAAGCGATCCCTGCAACCGACAGGTCGATGCTGCCGGACAGGATCGGCAAGGTGCCGCCAATCACCAGCGCGATGATCGGCGCTGCATCGGAAAGAAAGCCGATCAATGAATCCGCTTCCAGGACGCCGGGCGCGATCATGGCGCTGCCGGCCACCAGCGCAATCAAAACGAATAGCGGACCGAAGGTCCGCACGAGGGATGACCGGTCAGGTCGGACGCTGCGAATGATCGTGGCGTCGAGCGAATTTTCCATCTTTCTACTCCCATAAATTCGTGGCGTTCGGGCACGTGACTGTCGCCATGCGGCTCAGACCATCGCAGCCACGATTTCCTCTTCCTTCGGCATGGCATCGAGCGCCATGTCGAAGCGTGCGGTGATTTCGCCGTCGCGCATCACGACGATGCGATCCGAGAGTTCCAGAAGCTCGGCGATGGTATCGCCCAGCAGGACGATCGACAGTCCGTTGCGCGCCTGCTCGCGGATGACGTTGAAGAGATCGTCGCGCGCGCCAGGATCGAGCCCTCTGCTCGGATGATCGAGCAACAGCACCTTCAGGTTCTTCGCCAACAGCCATTTGACGAGAACGGTCTTCTGCTGATTGCCGCCGCTGAGGCTGGAAATCGGCGCATCCGGCGTGCTCATCTTGACCTTCAACCGCTCCATCCATTTCAGCGCCGCCGGCCGCTCCCGGCCGCGGCGGAGGATCAACGAGTTCCAGCCGTAATTGAGGCCGAAAGTCAGCACCGCATTTTCGATCAGCGAACGGCTTGGCAACATGCCTTCCGCGCGCCTGTCGGCCGGCAGGTAACCTATGCCCTGACGAACGGCACTGCGCGGCGAGTTCGGCGCAATGGTCTTTCCCTCCAGGACGATTTGTCCGGTCTCGACCCGCTCGGCGCCGAACACCGCACGACAGACCTCCTCCGCACCGGATCCCAGCACCCCGGCAACGCCGAGGATCTCTCCCTTGCGGACATCGAAGCTGATATTGCGGAAATGCGGCCGGCTGCTCAGCCGATCCAGCTTGAGGACCGACGTTGCATCGGGCTCGACGCGAATGCGGTCGGCGCCAGGATCGGTGGCGCGTTGCCGGCCGATCATCAGTTCGTACAATTCGTTGCGGTCGACAGCGTCGCTCATTCTCTCGGCCACCTTTCGGCCGTCCGTCATCACGATGATCCTGTCGCTGATCTCGAGAACTTCCTCCAGGCGATGCGAGACGAAGACGATCGTCGCGCTGCCGCGCAGCCGATTGATCTGCGTGAAGAGCAGCCTGATCTCATCGGGCGTCAGGACCGATGTCGGCTCGTCGAACAGGATGATCGGGGGGTGATCGACAAGCTCTTCGATCGCCAGCACCTTTGCCAGTTCCACCTGCTGACGTTCGGCAAAGCGCAGGTCTTCGACCAACACGTTTGTCGGCAGGTCGACGGAGATCTTGTGAAGCTGCTCCGTCGCAGCCCTGTTCAAAGCCGACCAGCGGTAGACGCCGTTACGCTTGGCAGGGTGCGGCTTGTCGAGGAAAATGTTTTCCGCGACCGTAAGATTGGGGATCAGGGATTGCTCCTGATGCACCATGCCGATGCCATGGCTGCCTGCGGCTGCCGCGGAATCGAGGACGATTGTCCGGCCGTCGAGCATCAGCTCTCCTTCGTCCGGTGTCGTCAGGCCGGCGAGGATTTTCAGCAACGTCGACTTTCCGGAGCCGTTCTGGCCGATCAGTCCGAGAACCTGTCCGGCCGGAATTTCCAGGTCGAGGCCTTCGAGGGCAACGACATTGCCGTAGGTCTTGCGGATGCCTTTGAGCGTGAGTGAGCCTGTCATTTAACGACCCTCAGTTTGCGGCGGCGATGCCAGCCGCCGGCAGCCACGGCGACGACGATCACCGCGCCGCTGATGATGTTGCGTGTGTAGGGGCCCGCGCCGATCTGGATGAGACCGTTGTTGAGGACCTCGAGGATCAAGGCTCCGAGCGCCGATTGAACGGCACCACCGCGTCCGCCGGTGAGCACGGTTCCCCCCAGCACCGCTGCGCTGATCGCCGGGAACAACAGGCCATCGCCGATATTGGCGTTGCCATTTCCCAGCCGGGCTGACAGCAGCACGCCGCACAGGCCGGCCAGCAGGCCGCAAATGGCAAAGGCCGAGATCTTGATCCACCGGGTCTTCAGTCCAGACGAGATCAGCAACCCCTCGTCGCCGCCGATCGCATAGATCATCCGGCCGAGCGTCGTGTAGTTCAAGATGATCTGGCTGATGACGATGATGGCGAGCGCCATGTAGACCATCAGGCTCAGATCGAAGATCCGCAGGCTTGCCAGGCCGAGGATCAACGGATCGTTGATCTGAGGCACGCGCTGCGGGAAAAGCAACGCTGCGATACCAAGCCCGACGAACCAGGTTCCCAGCGTCACGATCAAGGATGGCATCCTCAGGACCGTGTTCAGCACGGCGTTGAAAAGTCCGAAGCCAAGGCCGACGGCGAGCGCGGCAATGAGGCCCATCACACCGTAGTCGTTGCCGTTCACGCCGTTGGCAACGAGCAGGGCAATCGTCATGCTCGTTGCCGCCATGGTACCTTCCAGAGAAAGGTCGATGGACCCCATGATCACCACGAAGCTGACGGCGGCTGCAAGAAGTGCAGGAACGGCCGCGGCTTCGATGACCGACTTGATGTTGCCGGCGGTAAAGAAGCTTCCACTGACCAGTTGGAAGCCTATGGACAGGACAATCAGCAGGGCAATCGGGCCTGCAAACTGGGTCCAAGGCAATCTGCTTCTGATCGCGCCAAGAAACGTCGACGAGCGTGTCACCGTTCTGGCGTTCGCGCTGGTAGTGGCCTCCATCGACCTATCCTCCGGATTACTTGTTTTCGTTCGCGCCTTCGGGAATCTGCCCGGCCGAATCCTTCCAGAAGTCCTGCTTGATCTGGTCGTAGGTGTATTTCGGCGCGCTCTTCTTCATGGCCAGGTACTTGTCGACGTTGTCCTTGGTGACGACATCCTGCTTCAGATAGAAGTCGCGCTGGGCATGGGTCAGCTTTTCCGGATCGATATCGCCAATGGCCGCCGCGTAGGCGATGGACATGGACACGGCACCCTGCAGGACGGGATCGTTCCAGACGGTGGCCAGCATGTCGCCGCTCTTGACCATTTCCAGGCCGATGTTCGAACCGTCGGACCCGGTCACCAGAACCTTGCCGTTCAGACCCTTTTCTTTCAGGGCAGCCACAGCACCGCGGCCCATCGAGTCGTTGGATGCGAAGATGCCTTGCAGCTGGTCGCCGTAGCGTGCCAACCAGGTGCGGGTGATGTTTTGCGCCTTGGTCTCCTGCCAGTCGCCGACCTGGGTGTCGACGAGCTCGAGACCCGGGCATTCGGCAAGACCCTTCTTCAGCCCGGCAATCCGCTGATAGGCAGGCGGTGTCGATGGCACGCCTTCGATGGCGGCAATCTTGCCCTTGCCATTCAGCGCCTTGCAAAGCGCCATGACCTGGTAGTAGCCGGACATCACGCCATCGAACGAGGTGTGCGCGACCCAGTATTTCGAATCCGTGTCCCAGGGATGAATGTTCTCGGGACGGTTCCAGATCGTCACGACGTGAACCTTGGCCTTGGCCGATCTGTTGACGACGGCCTTGACGAAGGCGTTCGACGATGGATCGGTCGCGAGAGCGCATTGTTTACAGCCCGTCGCATAGGTCGCACCAAGCTGCGCCAGAAGCTGATCGCCCTGATAGTTGCTGGTCAGAACGACCGGCTCCTTGCCGAGCGAATCGCCAATGTCCTTTACGCCCTGCATATATTCCGACCAGTATTCCGACGCCGTTTCGTCGATGCCGATGATCAGCTTGCCGCCCTTGGCCTCCTCGGCATTGGCTGGCGTCATCGACAGTGAAGCGATCGCGCAGGCACTCGCAGCGGCGAGAAGCCAGCGGATGGTTGCTCCGGTTTTCGTATGCGATTTCATTTCAGTCTCCTCCTCGTGGTAGATTTTCACGCAGCCATCGCGCTCCGATGTCATCGAAGCTCGGCTACGGCCTCATGGGCTTCGATCAGAAGCCTGGAGTTCTCCGGCTGCGCCTGGCGCTCGCCGCGCTCGATTTCGTAGGCGATATCCATGACGCGCTGGTTGACCGGCGCCGGATGGCCGTGGCTGCGCAGGATGTCGACAACCCAGCCGTTGACCTCCTGGACCTCGGCGCGCCTGCCCTTGCGCCAGTCCTGAAGGGACGTGACCAGCGTGTCCTCCTTGGAGAACGTCTTCAGAACCTCCTCGAAGATCTGGTCGACATAGGCTTCCGGGCTGTTGGTGGTGAGCGGCGGCATGCCAATGATGGAAACCATCTTCGCGCCATCGGCGAGTGCTGCCTGCATCGCCTCGTAGCCGGCCGAACGCATGACCTCGAGCATGCCGGGTGCGCGGGCCGCATCGGCAAGCGGCAGGTTGATGATCGCCGACGGGATGAGTTCCGCAGCATTGACAACCAGTTTCATCCATTTGGCGGACCGGATGTCGTCAGTCACCTCGACCGTCCCGGCCGTCCGCAGCAGATCGGCGACGGCTTCGACGCGATCCTGGCTCTTCGGGTCGAGCGCACCGAGGGCAAACCATGAGGTGTCGTGGTCGTTCTGACGGTTGGTGACGCCCGGCACCCACATGTTGGACGCGATCTCGATGACTGCGCCGATCGTGCGCTCACGGCCGACGATGGCGGCAATGTCCTCGTGCGTCATGCCGTTCTGCAGGCCGACGATAAAGCCGTCCTTGGCAAGGCACGGCTCGATCAACTGGCAGGCCCATTTGGTGTCGTAGGCCTTGACCACCAGGAACACGACGTCGAACGGCTCCTTGATTTCGGCGACCTGGCAGAGGTGCAGGGCCGGAACCTTGGCGTTGATGGTCCGCGTCGGCAAATTGACGGTGATACCATTCTCACGGATGGCCATGACATGCTCCGGCCATTGCTCGATGAAGGTCACATCGAGCCCGGCCAGCGCAAAATCCGCGCCGATGGAGGCGCCCTGGGCGCCAGTCCCGAGAAAGGCGATGCGCGGTCCTTTTTCATTCTTCCATGTCATGATCGACTCCTCTTAAGGTTGGGCGCACTCCGCGTGCGATGGGCTGGATTGTTGCTGTTCGGACGGCCTCGCTCAGGGGCTCGAGGCTCGCCATTGCGTTTGTTCACAAAGGGGCTGCAGCGGCGTCCTGCAGTCGACGAGCAGGCGGCTGTTGGACGGTTGTGCCGCCAGTCCGCCTGTCTCGATCTGCCTGGCAATCTCGACGACCCGGCGATTGACGGGTGCTGCCTGACCATGGCCTTCCAGGACTTTGACGACATGGCCGTTGAGGTCCATGACCTCGGCGCGCCGGCCTTTGCGCCAGTCCTGAAGAACCGTGGTCAAGGTGTCGGCCATCATGAACGTCTTTTGCACCTCGTCGAAAATCTCGTCGACGCAGCGTTCCGGGTCGTTCGCGTCGGAGGGCGACATGCCGAGGATAGGGACGACCTTTGCCCCATCGGCCAGTGCCGCGCGCATGGCCTCATATCCGGCAGCCCGCATCACGCCCGCCATCCCGGGAACCTTGACGGCCTCGGCAAAGGGAAGGTCCAGGATCGCCGACGGCACCAGCTGGGCGGCATTGACGATGAGCTTCATCCACTTGGACGAGTTAATGTCGTCCGACACTTCGACCCGCCCGCTGCAACCGAGAAGATCGGCAATCACCCGCACGCGGCTCACATTGTCCGGATCGATCGCGCCCAGCGCGAACCACGATGTATCGTGATCGTTCTGGCGGCTTGTCACGCCGGGGGAGAACATGCTGGACGCCATGTCGAATACGGCACCCACGCAGCGCGCCGGGCCCACCACGGAGGATATGACATCGTGTGTCATACCGTTCTGGAGCCCCACCACCAGGCCGTCCTCCGCCAGGACCGGCTCGACGAGCTGGCAAATCCAGCGCGTGTCGTAAGCCTTGACGACCACGAAGATGAGATCGAAACGCTCCTTCAATTCGGCCACCTGACAGAGGTGCAATGCGCGAACGGGCGTATGAAGAGAGCGGCTCGGCATGTTGACCGTGATGCCGCCGGTTTGCATCGCCGCGACATGCTCGGGCCATTGCTCGATGAACGTGACGTCGTGACCAGCCAGAACGAAGTCGGCGCCAACGGACGCTCCTTGAGCGCCTGTCCCGACAAAGGCGATACGCAACTCTTGGGCCTTGCTCCATGGCATTTTCGCCGTCCTCCTCGTCCTCCGGCCGGCAGCTCCACCTGCCGTCCTCGCACCACCGATAGACCTCAGTAACGCGTTAAGTCAAGCGCAATCGTTTGCGCAAATATGCGCAATCTTTTTAAACAGATGATTTTATGGCTCTTAAATCGCTATAATCCTTGGTTCTCGTGCATATTTCTTGGAGAAACCGTTTGCTCATTTCTTGCGCATGCCGTTTACTCTATACGGGCACGCGACCGTATAGTCGCGAGGTGACCGCAGCGAAAGTTTGAAATGGGAGCGCCGATCAAAGGGCTTTGTAAGCGAGGCGAGATCGCGTACAAACCATGCGGGATGGGCGGAGTTTCAGGCGACGAAAATCTCGGCACCAGCCTTGAAATCATTTGCGAATTCACGGGTAACGAATGACCGTCCCAAGCGA
>CAZZZI010000015.1:26577-39980 GCA_964658415.1 uncultured Sphingomonas sp.
CTCCGGGATCCCCGGCATGGCCAGATATCGTCGGTGGCAATGGACGACTATGCCGGCGTCCAGGCGCTCGTCGAGCATGTTCTCGATCTCGGCCATCGCGATATCACCTATATCACGCCCCCTCTTGCCGCCTCTACGGCGCAGAACAGATTGGCGGGTTTCGGGGCCGGGGCGCGTTTGAGCAAGGCAGCCGGCTGTCGCTTCGACGTGGTCGAGGCCCGGGCCTACGATGTTGTCGAGGGTGAGCGCATCATGCGGCACATGCTTGCCGACGGCCTCAAAAGTACCGCCGTCCTCGCGTTCAACGACCTTCTCGCCGTCGGTTGCCTTATCGCCCTTAAATCGGTGGGCATCCGGTGCCCGGAGCAGATTTCGTTAGCCGGCATCAACGACCTCAGATTCATGAGCTTGCTCTCGCCTCCCCTGACCAGCCTGCACACGGCCGGGCGAGACTTGGGATATGAAAGCGCAAACCTGCTGATGAGCCTCATAAACGACCACAATCAGCCGGTGAAACGCATCCTGCTGACGCCGCATCTGGTGGCGCGCGGAACGACCGGCACGGCACCGCCTCCGCGCGCCGATAGCGAATAGCGCGGCAGATACCTCCGGCCGGCGTGCGGCGTCACGACGCCGGGCCGGAGGGATATACGCAAAGAGCACCGAGGGCGAATATCGCCCCCGAGTAGGTTCAATTCACTCCGGATTTTCCAGACTGAACATTTCGGTGCGCTCGTCGTAGGCAAACAGCTCGGCGTAGCGCGCCCAGGATACGATTGTCCGCAGCGTTTCGTCCGCGCGCGAGCCGGTCATGTAGTCCTCGAGCTCGTTACGGAAGCGGGCGGACGGGGCGGTGTGGGTCGGTCGCTCGTCGAGCACACGCCGGATGAGGCCGATGAACGGCACATAGGTGACGAGATGCTCGGCAAACAGCTTCTTGCGGGCATCGGTTTCGAGGTTGGCGAACCGCTTGCCGGCATCGGTCAAGACGACGTCACCCTCGCTCAACTGGGCAAAGCGCAGCAGCTGCAGCGCTTCGCCGAGATGAAACAGCTCGTCGGCCTCGAGCTGAAGCGTCCCTGCCAGAACCGGGAGATCGGCCCGGCCGTGATACGGCGCCCCCGCCAGCGCTTCCATCAGGCCTGACAGGATGTTGGTCGACACGGGTTCCAGAACCATGCCCATGCCGGTGCCCGGAATGCCTTCCAGGTTGCTGGCGCGGGGTTCGGCACGCTGCGTCATCAGCGCATAGATGCTGTCGACGAGCTGGCGGAACATCGGGTCGAGGCGGTTGCGGGGATGGGGCAGATCCACCTTCAGTTCGCGCGCCACGCGTCCGGGGTCGGACGAGAATACCAGCACGCGGTCGCACATCAGCACCGCTTCCTCGATATTGTGCGTCACCATCAGGACGGACTTGATCGGCAGCCGCCCGTCGATCCAGAGATCGATCATGTCCGTGCGGAGCGTTTCCGCCGTCAGCACGTCGAGCGCGGAGAACGGCTCGTCCATCAAAAGGAGATCGGGATGGACCACGAGGGCGCGGGCAAAGCCGACGCGCTGGCGCATGCCCCCGGAGAGCTCCTTGGGATAGGCGTTCTCGAAGCCATCGAGGCCGATGAGGTCGATGGCGGCCAGTGCCAGCGAGCGCCGCTCGGCGCGGGCAACACCCTTTGCCTCGAGACCGAGTTCCACATTCTGCAAGACGGTGAGCCAGGGAAAGAGAGCGAAGGACTGGAACACCATCGAGACGCCCACCGGCGGACCGACGATCTCAGCGCCACGGCATTTCGCTTCGCCGGACGAAGGCGACAGCAATCCTGCGATGATGCGCAGCAGCGTCGACTTGCCCGAGCCCGAGCGGCCGAGCAGGCCCACGATTTCGCCTTCCTTGATGGTGAGGTCGACATCCTCGAGAACGACGACGTCATTGCCGCTGGCCTTGGGGAAGGAGCGGGAGACCTGACGGATATCGACGAGCGGCGTCTTGGTGATTTGATCGAACATGCGAGTGCTCCTCTGATCGGATGATATCGTTTAGCCCAGCCGCAGCCGGCGCTCGCCGAAGGCGTAGAGCGGCCGCCAGATCAGGCGATTGAAAAGTGTGACGAAGCTGCACATCACGACAATGCCGAGGACGACGCGCGGGAAGTCCCCATTGGTCGTTGCATTGGCGATGTAGGAGCCAAGGCCCGGCGTGGTCAGCTGCGTGTCGCCCCAGCTGGCAACCTCGGCCACGATGCTGGCATTCCACGAGCCCCCGGATGCGGTGATCGCGCCGGTGATGTAGTAGGGGAAGATGCCGGGCAGGATGACCTTGAACCACCAGCGCCAGCCGGTGATGTGAAAGCCGCGCGCCGCTTCCTTGAGATCGCTCGGAAAGGCACTGGCGCCCGCGATCACGTTGAACAGAATGTACCATTGCGTGCCGAGGATCATCAGCGGGCTCAGCCAGATATCGGCGTTGAGCCCGAAATGGACGATGACCACCACGAAGGCAGGGAATGCGATATTGGCCGGAAATGCTGCCAGGAACTGCGCCAGCGGCTGTACCTTTTCCGCAAGCTTCGGCCGCAGCCCGATCCACACGCCGACCGGCACCCAGATGAGGGTGGCCACGATCATCAGCACGGTTACGCGCAGGAGAGTGATCAGGCCATAGAGGATTGCCTTGCCGACTTCCGGCCAGCCGATCGTCGCGCGCAGATAATCCACGCTGATATAGGCTGCCCATAGAGCTGCCAGGGCAATGGCACCCATCCAGACCCAGTCGATCGCACGGGACGTCGCCGGGCTGACCGGCTTTGATCCCGGTCCGGAAAATTCCGGCAGACGCAGCGTCCAGACCTGCCGCCCCACCCATTGCAGGGGAGCCGTCAGCAGACGCATGACGCGCGCCCGGCGGAAGAGATCGAGCATCCAGGACGACGGAGCGACGCCTGAGGCCGTGGTCTCGAACCGGAACTTGTCGGCCCAGGCGACCAGCGGGCGGAAGAGCAGCTGGTCGTAGAGGATAATGACCCCCAGCATCGCGATAACAGCATAGAAGACAGCCATGAGGTTCTGCTGCTTGATGGCGAGCGCCACATAGGAGCCGATCCCCGGCAGCGTGACCGTCGTGTTGCCGACGGTGATCGCCTCTGATGCCACGACGAAGAACCAGCCGCCGGACATCGACATCATGGTGTTCCAGACGAGACCGGGCATGGCGAAAGGCACGTCGAGCCGCCAGAAGCGCTGCCATCCGCTGAGGTGAAAGCTCTGCGTCGCCTCCACCAGGTCCTTGGGCTGGTTGCGCATCGACTGGTACATGCTGAAGGTCATGTTCCAGGCCTGGCTGGTGAAGATCGCAAACACCGAGGCAAGCTCTGCACCGAGGACGCTGCCGGGGAAGAGATTGAGAAAGAAGGTCACGGTGAATGTGAGAAAGCCGAGGATCGGCACCGACTGCAGGATGTCGAGCGCCGGGATCAGCACCATCTCCGCCCGACGGCTCTTTGCGGCGACGGCAGCGTAGATGAAGGTGAAGATCAGCGAAAAGACGATCGCCAGCAGCATGCGCAACACGGTGCGCAGGGCATAGATCGGCAGGTTCAGCGGATCGAGCGACAGCGGGACGGCATCGAGTGCCGAAAGCGGTGCCGTCGTGACGCGCGCGCCGTAGGCGGCAAGGACGATGGCGCCGACGACGAGCATCATGGCCATCAGGTCCCAATGGCTCGGCAGGACCGAACGCCGGATGGCAAGGGGAGCGAATTTATAATGTTTCATGACGAAAGCCCTGTGTTTTGCGAGCCAAGGCGACCCACTCCGGCTATAGATCAGCGGCACGCCCCGCGCCACATTCAGAGGGTAAAGCTGGAGAATGCTTAGGAATACGGAGGATATACCTTCGTATATTTCATGCTCCGGACGGGCGTTGGTGGCTGTTGCGGCGAACGCATCCCGGCTAGCTGGATGGAAGGAAGACGATCGTGTCGACCGCGATATCCCGACCTGTCCTCGACAGGCGTTTCATGGCCGCGCAGGCGGCGCATAGCCAGAGAATGACAGGCAAGGCAGCCAGACGATGAAGCACGCAATCTTGACGAAGGATCACAAAAGACCCCGGCTGCGGGCAGCCTTCATCGCGTCGTTGCTGGTCTGTATCTTCATCGCCGATACGGTGACCAATTTCGAGATCGCCTTTGCGGTTTTCTACATCGCCGTCATCCTCATCGCGATGGGCTTTCTGACGACGCGCGCCGTTGTCGCGCTCGCTGCAGGCTGCATCGGACTGACGGTCCTCAGCCTCTTCCTGACGCGCAGCGGCTCCTTCGAATCAGGCCTCTTCAATTGCGGCATCAGCACCTGCGCCATCGGCGTTACCACCTACCTTGCCTTGAAAACCGCCGCTGCACAGGCAGCCGTTTTCGATGCCCAGGAACAGTTCGCGCGCATGGCGCGGCTCACGCGTCTGGGCGAATTGACCGCGTCGATCGCCCATGAAGTGAACCAGCCGCTGGCAGCGGTGGCGACCAGTGCCGACGCCTGTCGCCGCTGGCTCGATCACACGCCGCCGAACCTGGAGCGTGCGCGGCAGGCGGCAGAACGGATCGTCGGCGACGCCAAGCGCGCTAGCGACGTCATCGAGCGCGTCCGTCGCTTGGCGCGAAGCGAAGCCCATCGGGAAAGGGTGGATCTCAACGAGGCAGCCGTCGAAGCGGTCGGCATGGCCGAGCACGAGATCGAGCGCAACAGCGTTGCCCTGCAGCTTCACCTCGAAGACGACCTGCCTCCCGTCATGGCCGACAAGATCCAGATCCAGCAGGTCATCGGCAATCTGCTGCTCAATGCCATCGAGGCGATGGCAGCGGTGCCGAGCTTCAAGAGGGAGCTGGTGGTGTCGTCGTTTCTCGGGAGAGGCGGAACGGTGGTCTTTACCGTCTCCGATTCCGGCAGCGGAATGAAGCAGACGACGATCGATCACCTGTTCGATGCCTTCTGGACCACCAAGGAAAGCGGCATGGGGATAGGCCTGACCATCAGCCGCGCGATCATCGAGGCCCATGCCGGCAGCATCTCGGTGACATCGGCGCCGCGCATGGGTACCGTCGTTCAATTCAGCCTGCCGGCCGCCGAGGAGGAAAGGGCATGACGACCACAGCGCCGAAAACCACCGATGCCGACGGCGCGATCGTCTATGTGGTCGATGACGACGAATCCGTGCGGCTTGCGCTTGAGGACCTGCTTGCGTCGGTGGGGCTGAGCGTCCTTTCCTACGGATCGATACAGGCATTCCTCAGCGCTGTGCTCCCCGACATCCCCGGCTGCCTGGTGCTCGACGTCAGGATGCCCGGTCAAAGCGGCCTGGAGTTTCAGCAGCAGATGACCACGCTCGGGATCCGCCTTCCGGTCATCTTCATCACCGGACACGGCGACATCGCCATGTCCGTCAGGGCAATGAAGAACGGCGCCATCGAGTTCCTCACCAAGCCCTTCCGCGACCAGGAACTGCTCGATGCGATCCAGCACGGCATCGAGAAGGACCGCCTGCGGCGGGCGGAGCAGCGTCTGGCGGAGACCCTGCGAGAGCGTTGGCAGACCCTGACGCCCGGCGAGCAGATCGTGATGCAGCTTGTCGTCCAGGGCCAGCTCAACAAGCAGATCGCCGGCGAACTCGGTGTCAGCGAGATCACCGTCAAGGTCCGACGCGGCCAGGTCATGCGCAAGATGAACGCGAAATCCATAACTGACCTGGTGCGGATATCGGATCGATTGAAGCCGCAGGGTTAGGCAACAGCAAAGGACGGCCCGTCTGCCGCGTATCCACACTGGGGACGACCGGACTGCCCCAGCCGAGACTCGCGCCGCCGTCAGGCGCGCAGCGCGTCGACGATCACCTTGAAGGCCGGCGAATTCTGCCGCGCGCTGGGATAATAAAGATAATAGCCCGGAAAGGTCTGCGACCAGTCGTCGAGCACCTGGATCAGCTCTCCGGATGCGACCTGCGTCCGTACCAGGTCCTCGGGGAGATAGGCGATCCCGTAGCCGTTCACCGCCGCGTCGATCATGGCATAGGCCGTGCTGAAGGTAAGCTGCCCATCAACGCGAACGCGGGCCTCGCGGTCGTCCTTGGCAAACTCCCACACATAGAGGCCGCCCGACCGCGACAGGCGGTGATTGATGCAATCATGGCCGACAAGGTCCTGGGGTGTCTGCGGACGACTGCGGGTCGCGAAATACCCGGGAGACGCGACTGCCACCAGCCGCCAGTCCTGCCCGATCCTGACTGCGATCATGTCCTTGTCGAGGCTCTCGCCGAGACGAACGCCCGCATCGAACTTCTCCTCGACGATGTCCCGAAAGCCGTTGTCGCTGCTAAGCTCCACCCGCACATCCGGATAGTCGCGCAGGACGGAACGAAGTTTCGGCCAGACGGTGCTCTCGAGCGCATGGTCGGAAAGGGTGATCCGCACCGTGCCCGACGGCTTGTCGCGGATCGCCATCAGCTCGTCGATCTCGGTCTCGATTTCCGAAATGCGCGGCGCGAGCGAGCGGATCAACCGTTCGCCGGCCTCGGTCGGTGAAACGTTACGGGTTGTCCGCATCAGCAGCCGGAGACCGAGACGGGCCTCCAGCTTTTTGATCGTGTGACTGATCGTCGACTGGGAGGTGCCGAGCTTGGCCGCAGCCTTGGTGAAACTCCGCTCTTCGGCAACGGCCAGGAACCACAGCATGTCGTTCAGGTCTTCTCGCTTCATGGTCTGCCCCCGCAACCTACTCGATTGATGCCCAAGATCGGCACGTTCAAACGAATTGCAATGGCTACCCTCGAAGTACGCGCAGCGCGGGGTCCGGCGACCGATGGACGAACGACCGTGACGAGGCGCAGGCCGCGAATGCGACGCGCTGATGCGGACAGGGCGCACCACCCTCCCGCACCGCCAGGTCACCCCAGCTTGGTGCCGTTCGCGGTCACATAGACTGCGTACAAAGACGTCGTCCCCGTGATGAACAGTCTATTGCGCTTGGGACCGCCGAACGTCAGATTGGACACGCCCTCGGGGATGCGGACCTTGCCGATCAGGGTGCCGTCGGGATCGTAGACATGGACGCCGTCGCTGGCGCTCGCCCAGATGCGGCCCTTGCGGTCGACCCGGAAGCCGTCGAAGACACCGGCCGTGCATTCGGCAAAAACGCCTTTATTTTCGAGCGTCCCATCGGGTCCGACGGAAAGCTTGCGGATATGGCGGGGCCCGCCGCGCAGGTGCGAAACGCCGGTGTCCGACACGTAGAGGATCGATTCGTCCGGCGAAAAGGCCAGCCCGTTCGGCTTGACGAAATCGGAGGCGACACGCCGCGTTCCCGTCTTTGGGTCATGGCGATAGACATGGCAGCCGCCGATTTCCTCCTCGCCATAATCCCCCTCATAGTCGGTGAGAATGCCGTAGGTCGGATCGGTGAACCAGATCGTGCCGTCCGACTTCACCGTGACGTCGTTCGGAGAATTCAACCGCTTCCCGTCGACCCGGTCCGCAATCACTGTGACGGAACCGTCGAAGTCCGTGCGGGTCACGCGTCGCGACAGATGCTCGCAGCTCACGAGCCTGCCTTCGTTATCGACGGTGTTGCCATTGGAATTGTTGGATGGCGAGCGGAAAACCGAAGTCTGCCCGCTGGCTTCGTCGTAGCGCATCATCCGATTGTTCGGAATGTCCGAGAAAACGAGGAAACGCCCCGGCGCAAACCAGGCCGGGCCCTCCAGCCAGCGGCCTCCCGTCCAAAGCCGTTCGACCCGCGCGTGGCCGACGAAGCATGCCTCGAAACGCGGATCGATAATCTCAAAGCCGCTGCCTTCGATTTCTCCAAACATCGTCACCTCCAACTGAACTGTGGTTATCGATATCATTTTCTCAGGCTTCGCCAAGACCCAGATTGCACAAGCGGGGAATTTGCTCCTGTATCTCGGGGATAGCCGCCCGAAAGCAGGCGTTCGACGATGCTCGCGGGACGGGAGACCAAAATTTTGCGATTGTGCGATGGTAGCGATAACTTTATTGTTGGAGTTGCTCCGGGCCGCGCGTTGCTTGGAACGATGGATGCGTAGGGGACAGAGTGAAAAAAGCAGCCGGAGCCGGGCCGAACAACGCACCACGAGACATCCAGAAACTGACCATGGCTGAGGTCGCGAAGGCCGTCGGCGTCTCCGCGATGACCGTCTCGCGCGCTTTTCGCCAGGATGCCAGCGTCTCCGAGGAAACGCGAAAACGCATCATGGATGCGGTCGATGCCCTCGGCTATGTGCTGGACCAATCGGCGGGCAGCCTGTCCTCCCGGCGCACCGGCTTCATCGCGGCGCTGGTGCCCTCGATCAACAATTCCAATTTCTCCGATACCGCGCGCGGCATCACGGACGCGCTGGAGAACACCGGGCTGCAACTGCTTCTCGGTTACACCGACTACGCCGCAGAGAAGGAAGAAAAGCTGATCGAGGCGATGCTGCGGCGGCGGCCGGAGGGCATCATCCTCACCGGCGGCTCGCATACGCAGCGGGCAAGACGCATGCTGCAGAATGCCAATATCCCCGTTGTCGAAACCTGGGAAATTCCGGAAAAACCGCTCGGCCACGTCGTTGGCTTCTCGAATGGCGAAGCCATGTCGATGCTGGTGCGCGCATTGGCCGACAAGGGCTACCGCAAATTCGGCTATATCGGCGGGACGACGGCGCGCGACACGCGCGGCAGCCAGCGGCGCGCCGGCTTTCTGAAGACCGTTGAGGAACTCGGGCTGGGGCCAGGCCGCGTCATCTCGTTCGGCGTGCCCCCGATCACCATGCAGCAGGGGGCACAGGCGATCGTCAGCATGCTGGAAAGCTGGCCCGAGACGGAAGTCGTTCTTTGCGTTTCCGACCTGTCGGCTTTCGGCGCGATGATGGAATGCCAGCGCCGCGGCATGCGCGTGCCGGAAGACATCGCCATCGCCGGCTTCGGCGACTACGAGATCTCCTCCATCTGCCATCCGCGCATTACCACGATCAATGCCGATTGCTACGGGATCGGCAGCCAGGCGGCCGCTCGCCTGCTCGAGGCCATCCAGGGCGGAGAGCCGAGCGGCGATGAAATCACCCTCACCAGCTGCCGGGTGGTGCTGCGCGAGAGCGCCTGATCGGCCGCGCCTAGAAGGCGATCTGTATCTTCATGGCCTTGCTGCGATCGTTCGCCGCCTCGAAGGCCGCGACGGCATCCTCGATCGGGAAGACGGCTGTCAGCAGCGGTTTCAGATCCACCCGGCCGCTGTTGATGAGGTCGACCGCAAGGCCAAACTCCTCGTGGAACCGGAATGTCCCGCGGATCTCGATCTCTTTCGCCACGATCATGTTCTGCGGCAGCGAGACGTCGCCGCCGAGGCCAAGCTGGACCAGCACCGCCCTTGGCGCCAGCGCTTCCAGCCCTGCCCTGATCGCCCGCTCATTGCCGGACGCTTCGAACATCACGTCGAAATAACCCTTGTCGGCACCGTAGGCCGCCAGATCCTGCGCGTTCGTGGCGACATTGATCGTCCGGTCCGCACCGATGGTCCGGGCGAGCGTCAGGACATTGTCGACGACATCGGTCACGACGATCTCGCGGGCGCCATGTGCCCGGGCAGCGATAATCGCCAGCGCACCGATCGGCCCGCAACCGGTCACCAGGACGCGCTTGCCGAGCAGCGAACCGGCGCGGTTGACCGCATGAAGGACGACCGCGAAGGGTTCGGCAAAGGCCGCTTCCTGGATCGAGACGCCATCCCTGACCTTGTGGCACTGCCAGCTTTCTGCCACTAGCTGCTGGCGAAAGCCGCCCTGGATATGCGGCATCGGCATGGCGCTGCCGTAGAACTGCATGTGCAGGCACTGGTTCTGCTGCCCCTTCAAGCAATAGCAGCAATGGTTGCAGGGCCGGCTCGGGGAAACGGCGACACGGTCGCCAACGGAGAGGCCATCGACCCCCTCGCCCACGGCATCAATGGTTCCGGCGATTTCATGGCCGAGGATCATCGGCTCGCGCAGGCGCACGGTGCCGAAGCCGCCGTGATTGTAGTAGTGCAGGTCGGAGCCGCAGATGCCGCCGGCCTGGATGGCAATTCCCACCTGCCCCGGCCCCGGCAATGCCACCTGCCTCTCCTCGATGCGCAGATCCTTGGCGGCGTGAATGACAAGTGCTTTCATTGTCGTAACCTCAAATCACGGGGGTGGGCAGGGCCGCGCCGGCAAAGTGCGCCGCGAGATTGTCCCGGACCAGCCGTCCCATCGCTTGCCGCGTCTCCACGGTTCCCGATCCATGATGCGGATGCAGGACGACATTGTCGAGGCTTAGGAAGCGCGCATCGATATCGGGTTCGTTCCAGAACACGTCGAGGCCTGCTGCCTGGATCGTCTTCTGCTGCAGGGCCGCAATCAGCGCCGTCTCATCGACGGTCGTGCCACGCGACACATTGACCAGGATGCCATGTGGTCCGAGGGCGGAGAGAACAGCCTTATCGACCAGGTTCCGGGTGGCCTCTCCACCGGGAACGATCACCACCAGGAAATCGGCCCAGGCTGCCAGGGCAAGCAGATCCGGCTCGAACGCGAAGGGGACGTCCGGTCGCGGGTTGCGGGCGTAATAGGCGATATCGCATCCGAAGGCGGCGCCGCGCCGGGCGATGGCCTGGCCGATGCGCCCCATGCCCACGAGGCCGAACTTCTTGCCGGACATGCGCGTCACGAGGGGCATCGGGCCGCGGCTCCAGCGGCCCGATCGCACGAAGACGTCGGCCTGCGCGATGCGCCGGGCGGCAGCCAGCAGCAAGCCGATTGCGATGTCGGCCACGTCGTCCGTGAGGACATCCGGCGTGTTGGTGACGCGGATGCCGTGGTCGCGCGCATAGGCAAGATCGATGGCATCCGTTCCGACGCCATAACAGGACACGATCTCAAGCTTCGGCAAGCCAGCCATCAATTCGGCCGAGGCTCCGAACTCACCCTTGGTGGCGATGGCACGGATGTCGTTGCCGACGGCCTTGAGCAGGGCCTGCCTGTCTTCGGCTTCCCAGAGGCGGTGGACGACATAGTCCTCCTCCAGCGCCGCCATATCCCAATCCGGATAAACGCCGGTCAACAGGATGTCCGCTTTCGGCATGTCGCCTTCTCCCGCGATTTGTCGATTGATTATGTTATCGATAACATATAGTTCGATGGACGATGTCAAGGGATGATTTCCGCCCCGCCGATGCTAAACCTGTCCAGATGACCGCAAGGATTCAAGGAGACGACATGAGGAACCTGTTCGATCTAACCGGGCGACGCGCGCTGATTACCGGCTCGAGCCAGGGCATCGGCTATGCCCTGGCCGAGGGTCTCGCGACCTATGGCGCGGAGGTTATCATCAACGGCCGGACGGCGACGGCGGTGCACGATGCGGTGGAAGCCCTGCGTGGCAAGGGCTTTGTCGCCCATGCCGCCGTGTTCGATGTCACCAGGAAGGACGCGGCCGATCACGGCGTCGCCGAGATCGAAGCGCGCATCGGCGCGATCGACATTCTCATCAACAATGCCGGCATGCAGTTTCGCGCGCCCCTCGAAGAGTTTCCCGCCGACAAATGGGAATTGCTGCTGGCCACCAACATCTCCAGCGTCTTTTACGTGGGGCAGGCCGTCGCCCGGGGAATGATCGCGCGGCAACAGGGCAAGATCATCAACATCGCCTCGGTGCAGAGCGAACTGGCGCGGCCCGGCATCGCCCCCTACACCGCCACGAAAGGTGCCGTGCGCAACCTGACGCGCGGGATGTGCGCCGACTGGGCAAAGCACGGCCTGCAGATCAATGCGATTGCGCCCGGCTATTTCAAGACACCGCTCAACCAGGCGCTCGTCGACAATCCCGAATTCACCGCATGGCTGGAGAAGCGCACACCCGCCGGCCGCTGGGGGAATGTCGAGGAATTGATCGGCGCAGCCGTGTTCCTGTCGGCAAGAAGCTCTTCCTTCGTCAATGGTCATACGCTCTATGTGGACGGCGGCATCACCACCTGCCTCTGAAGGCAACAGCGTGCGCGATGCCCGCGCTCGAAACGCACGGCGGAGGAGGAAAGCCTGTGGACGGACATAAGGCAAGCGTTGCAGTCATCGGCGCCGGCATCATGGGGACGGCGATTGCCACGCGACTGATCGAGACCGGCCATCCGGTGGCGGTTTTCGACCTCGACCCCGAGAAAGTGGCCGTTCTCGCCAGCAAGGGCGCAACGGCCGCACAATCCGTCCGCGCCGCCGTTGCAGAGAGCGCGTTCTCCATTTTGAGCCTCAATCACGCTGACATCGTCCGGTCGGTCGTCTTTGGCGACGACGGCGTTGCGGCCGCGGCCAATGCCGACAAGCTGCTGATCGACATGTCGTCCATCGACCCCGCCGAGACCACATCGATAGCAAACCGACTGCGAGACGAGACGGGCATGGGCTGGGTGGATTGCCCGTTGTCCGGCGGCGTTCCCGGCGCCCTGTCGGGACGCCTGACGATCATGGCCGGCGGCAGCGAGGCCGATTTCGAACGGGCCCGCGTCGTCATGCAGCATCTCTCCGCCAATTATACGCTGATGGGCGGAACGGGGGCCGGCCAGACGACGAAGCTGATCAACCAGCTCTTCTGCGCCGTTCTGTTCCAGGCCGTTGCGGAAGCCGTGAAGCTTGCCGAAGCCGGCGGCGTCGACCCCGCGGCAATCCCGGCGGCACTGGCAGGCGGCAGGGCCGACAGCCGCATCCTGCAGGAATTCATGGGCAAGTTCGCCCAGCGGGATTTTTCGCCGACCGGGCGGATCGACAATATGCTGAAGGACCTGGATTCGCTGCAGACCTTCGCGATGAAGACGAAAACACCCCTGCCGATGACGGGATCCGTCGTAGAGATCCACCGGCTGCTCTGTGCCGCCGGCCTCGGCAGCCGCGACTCCGCCGAGATGATGCGGCTGCTCGACGGCTTTTCCGCCACCTAGCAGTTCGCGAGCCCGAACGGCCTTTTTCCGCGAAGGCGGATTTTCGCTTGACCGGCCGTCGATGTTATCGATAACATAAAATCCAGCATACGCACAGCTTTGGGAGGAGCATCGGTGGACGCGAAAAAACTGCTGGAGTTCCAGACGATCACCAAGACGTTTGGCGGAACGCAAGCGCTCTGCGACGTCTCCTTCGATCTGCGCGAGGGCGAGATTCTGGCTCTCCTCGGCGAGAACGGCGCCGGCAAGTCGACGCTGATCAAGACCCTCGCCGGCATCTACAAGCCTGATACCGGCGACATCCTGTTTCGCGGCGAAAGCTATCACCATCGTCCCTCGCGGCCGAACGAACGGCAGCCGGTCGCCTTCATCCACCAGGATCTCGGCCTGATCGAATGGATGACGGTTGGCGAGAA
>CAZZZI010000016.1:0-37660 GCA_964658415.1 uncultured Sphingomonas sp.
CGCGCGACAGGCAGTAGACGATGCCGCTGTCGCCCTTGTGGCCGGAGAGAAAGCGAAGCAGCTGCTGGCGCGGCTGGTCGCGTTCGACGATCTCATAGGCGATGTTGGGGCGGTCGAAGCTGGTGGTGAAGATCTTGGCCTTGCCCAGCTGCAGTCTTGCGATGATGTCGTCGCGGGTGTGCGGATCGGCCGTCGCCGTCAGCGCAATGCGCGGCACGCCGGGAAACTGCTCGGCGAGCTTGCCGAGTTCGCGATATTCCGGCCGGAAATCATGCCCCCATTGCGAGACGAACTGGTTTTCACGTATATCAAAAATAGAAGGTGTCTAAAAATTTTTACATTTTCATAATAGAATCAGCATATTGCTTGTAAACGACAGTAGTTGAAATGATACCTTTTGTCCAGGACTATCGAATGGGACACGCTTTGATAGACGCTCCGTCTTGGGACGAAGTGAATGCACTTGTGGAGTCGGATACCGTAAGACGCTTGAGTGAGCTTGTCGGCTCGGGCACGAAGACGATAGGCGCACGTCGGTTCTTCAAATGGGTTGCACAATCATCCGATGACGACGCAGTTTGGATGCAACATTATCTCAAAACCTCAAGCAGCGACGTAGAAGATAGAGGAACGATCCAAGCGATTCATCGGGTGATCGAGACCTGGCTGATTCAATTGGCTGAACCAAAAATTTTCAAAAACATGACCCTACGGGGACACCGAAGCGAGTTGATTTCTGCTATTGAGAAACTTCGCGAGATCGAAGAGTTCGCATTTCCTCACATCGACGCGCGTCTCATTCCGCTTCCGCACAGCGTAGACAAGGAGACGCACTCGTCCCTAGCCGACCTCAAATTGGCTGAATTGTCCGAAATTGGTCTGTATCAGCGCGATGCTGCTGGCTTAGCTCTCATCCGTTCGGCGGCGTTCGCCGTTTTCGAAGAGAGGGAGAAAATTTTTGAGTTTGGGCAACGGGTGATGTCAGAAGCTTGCCCGTCAGATGAGTGGGCCAGCCATTGGAGCCTCTTGCGCGATCTCATCCAAGACGAGATGGAATCCTGGTCAACGAGACGATGCTCTCAATTCAAGAAATGGACACCCGTCCTCTCGGAACGACTGAAGGTTTTTGCGCAACCAGGATCGTGGCAGGTACTAGGGCTAGATATATTTCGGTCAGACCAGAAACTACATTTGAACCTCGTCGCCGACCTGATTACATCATGCGTCGGTCCCAGCATCCATGCATCCCAAGCGATACAAGTAATATTTTGCTGCGACACGGGTTGGAACCGGCAACCGATTCAGTCTCTGTCAGCGATGCCCTTTGCATTCCGCTCTGGCGGGAAAGTTACGATTGGGTCTTCTCGCGTCTTGCTCGCCTATAAGAACAGAGCTGATCACGCCGTCAGTGCAAACCCCGACTTAGCAAAGATGGTTCGGGGCATAGCTGGTTCAGACTCCAAAGCACTCTGGCAAAATATTTCTTCAGAGCTGAAACTTGGCCAGGCCGATGAGCAGTCGGAGCTGGCACAAGACTCTGAACTGATAAGACTCCTCGTGCGCTATCAACGGCTTCAGACGCATAGTCGTTCATGGACAGATGAGGAGACCTCCGCTCTATTTTTCCATGAACTTAGGCAACGAGCCGGGCTGGCCGCTTGTAATCACGACATCGGACGGTCCATGCCGACAAAAAGTATTTTGACGACGCCGGGGCTGACATTCTCAGCGATTCGAAAATCGTTCCTGAATTCGCTTTCCACCGTTGGCTTCGAACCGAGAGAGATTAGCGAATTCGCGGGTCATCGCAATCTCAACATTCTTCAGCAAAACTACATTGTCGGCTCACAAGCCGCGCGAGTTTACGAGGAACCGATACGCTTCTGGCAGGGCTGTGTTCAAGAACTCATCCTGGACGACAGAATCGCTCTCGCGTTGCGGGTTCCTGAGGCCAATAGAGAATGGTTCCGGATGTTGGCGGAATTGACCGGGGTAACAAGCGCCTGCGGAATGACGTCTGATACTCTTGAGACAGAAGTCTCTGAAGACTTTCTGTTCGAGCCAAACGCTGACAATCTCCTAAGCCTGTATTTAACTCACCGGAGCTTGAAGCGACAACGACATGACGTCCCACACGAGCGTTGGCTTGTACAGGGCAGACCTCTGCTCGCCATGATCAAAGGCATCGGCCGAACGGTCTTTAAGAAGAGTCTCTGGAGAGAGTATCTGCTCGCGGCTCGGAGGGGCAACGACATGGTCGAGACGGGGAGGATAACCCTCCCAATCTTGTTGGAGATTTGACATGAACATCCACCATTCAGACGAGAGGCCCGTCTTTCTTCGCCACACGATCAACGGCTATAAGTTACCCAAACGCGTCGTGGCAACGAGGGCTGGTCCAAATGCACCCCTATGTGAGGGCAACGACCGAGACATCCACCATAACCACTGGGCGTTGAGCGAGCAAGTTGGTCGGCACCTGGAAAAGATAGTCTGGGTAAATTTTGACAGTGTGGTGGATGAAGGCGGCGTCCGTCTCACGGCGCCACATCTCAAAGCCGATTACACGATGAAAAAGGTGCTGGTCCTTAATGCACTTGGAGCGGGAGCGAACAAAGCAAAAAATAACAAAGTGATCACACTTCTCTCTAGCACCTACGACCGTCACGTCAGATGGCGCTTGGCGAAAGGAATTCCTCAGAACGAAGACATCCGCAAACATCATTTCGACGACTGGGTGTCTTGCCTGTCAAAAACACCTTTAGATTTTATCCCAGTGCAGCTGAGACTGGAGCGGGTGATTGGGAAAATTCACAGCGGTGATTTGGACCTAGCGCAATTCTATCGAGCGCCTTCTCGCTCATCGAAACCAAAATTTGATTGGGATCGCTTTGCCAAATTGATGGGAACGACAGTCAAGTTACTTTCGACGTCCAGGGCGTTTGTCGCGGAGTTGGTGGATCAACTCGCGGGCATCGATCATCCACGCACCAAAGAACTCGTCGTGGCTCTTTTCAGGGATGATCGCGAGGTAGAAGAGGGATATTCTATCGAGACAGCGAAAAAATATCTCATGTTCTGGAGCGAGTTATCACGCGTGTCGCGGCTAGGTTCTGTTCCTGCCGGGAATTTGAACTTCGATCCATTTCAAAAGCGATCACTGGTTTCAACCCTGCGAAGCGTCAACGTCAAGGCTTCTAAGCGCACTGCAACTCTACATCCAGATGATTTCGTGCGGATTCTCCGCGAGGCTGCCAAATGGGCGTTCGAATACTCAGCCTATATTTTGGAGGCTGTTGAAGAAAGAAGAAAACTAACCAACAACAATTGGAAGGAGCATAAGGCTCCTTTTATTTCACATTTTGACAAAATCAGGCCGGATGGAGCGCCAAAACTGCATCATGGCTGGTATATAAGCCAGTACGAGACGGAAGCTCGGTCTGAGCAGCGTCTAGGGCTTGGCGACGCAGTGAAGCATCTCCTTACCGCTTGCGCCATAATTATAGCGTGCTTCTCGGCACGACGCGGTGGGGAAATTGAAATGCTCCTATCGGATTGCATTACAAAAAGGGGAAAGCTTAACTTCCTTACGGTCTACATCGAGAAAACCCTTCAGCGTATTGATAAGATTCCCGTCCCTGAGATGGTTGCAGGCGCTGTCGACATTTTAAAAAAGACTATCGGTGATGTCGACGGCGCACCAAAATCGCTATTTCTCGTGCTGAAGCACGAGTTTCCGGTCAATTTTGCGTTCACCAGGAACATCCAAGCCTTTGTTGCCTATTCGAAGTTGGACCCGCCAGAAGGGCAGGATGCGTGGGATTTAAGCAGTCACCAGTTCAGACGCGGTTTCGCGGTTTTCTACTACTATGGAAACGATTGGTCTCAGCTGGACCCCTTGGCGCACATGTTTCGCCATTACGACCCAGAGATGACCCGCATCTATATTACTGAAGCAGTAGTTGGCGCCATCGGTGGTTTGCAAGACGAGCTGCGAGCACGGTTGAATGTTGCTCGCGGAATGCGCTCTAAAGAACTCCGAGAATGGCTTGCCAAGACTGAGCAACGCATCTCTGATCTGAAGGAAATAGTTGCCGAGTTTGATGAAACTCGGTCCGAAGCTTTCGTATATCGCATGATAGCTATGCGCAAGGGTATCGAAAGGCCGATTGGATTTGGAGTGAAACGACTCCAGATCGACCTCGAACAACTTGTAGAGGAAGCGGCTGCAGAGGTTCGGGTTACGTCGGGAGCGAACGATGGCGACAAGTTTGACCAAGCCTTTGAGAAATGCGTGAAGAACTACGTAGCTCAACGATCTCTCGAACCGGTACCTGGACGAGCCGCCCACTGTAATGCAAATCTTGACGGCTCGGACGATCTTACGCAGGCGGAATGTAACAAATTGGCGGCAGCAGGCAATTCACCCATGCCGCATCCAACGAGCACCAGATCGAATCTCGTCAATCTCGGTTTTAGCGGCGCTTATCCTTGCCTCACCTGTATCTACGGTGTGTTGTTTAACGCTGACCAACGTCGTCTAGATGAAAAAATTAGCGCCGTAGCAGAAAGCGTGGAGACAGCGCCAACAGAGTCGATCAAGCAGGCAAGCAAAGCAAAGTTCGAACGCCTGGTGCTCGCGCGACGCGCCGCATCTGAGACAGCTCGGAGTGCATGAGATGGGGGAGAAGAAATCACTAACTAAGCGCCGGAAATCAAAAAGAACCGCTCAACCTAAAACAGGGTCTCTGGGCGCTGACCCAGAAAGCATACAGGGCCGGTTTGCGCTTTTTTGCAGAGAGGTTGCCGTCGATCTTGCCAAGGTTTCCGGGGAGTGGGATCGACCTTTAACAAAAGCGGAGGTCTTACGCCTTCGGCCGGAGCACAAAGGATTGCGGCCACTCGTTTCGTTTCTCCGAAAAGTCGCACTGATGATCGAAATGATCGACGACCCGGGACTACGACAGGAGATACCGCAACAAACGTACAAATTCCGAAAAGGACTACGGGAGTGGTCCGACCCTAACAGGCGGCTGTGGCCTTGGGGGGACCCTCTCGTCGACAGTCCGACTGGAAATTATAGGAAGCTGACTGAGATATACTTCGAGGCTGAAGAAGTATTGGACACTGTGCGGAAGGGTAAAGGCTTCTCATTGGAACGTAAACTCCAAGAACAGCAACGCGTCATCGAAAGCCTGGAGGTGCAAATCTTGGATTTGATGGATCAACTTAACGTGGCCCTGAACAATGTCCGATAAAAAACTAGGAGATATCTTTTCACCAAATCTTTTCAGAATGACATTTGCTGAAAAAAACTTCGTTTGGTTCGGTGAAAAGAGGCCGGAAATGCCAATTATCCGTTGGCCTGACGGAAGCTTGTGCCGACCATTGATCTCCTATTTTGGGCACCTGTGCAGAACCAACATGGAGCAAATAAGCTCGATGAAACCTCGCGCATATAGCCTCCGGGAGTGGTTTGCGTTTCTCTATGGTTCCGGTGTTCACTGGACTGATGCAAACGATCTGATCATGCACCGGTGGAAACAGAAGCTGCGCGATGAGAACTTAAGCCCAGCTCAGATCGAGTTAAAGCTTCGTCGGGTGTTCGATTTCTATCTGAACATTCCTGAGGCATTGGTGCGTTTCGATGATGGCTCACCAGTATCAGAGTTCGTCGGAAAGAACTCCGCTCGCTCAACTGTTCGTTTCCCGATTTCGACCAAGCGCATTCAAGAAGTGAAATCTAAGGAATTCCGAATCGTCTGGATCGCATGGGATGCCGTCACAGAAGCGGCTCCGAAACTAACCGTTTTAGAAAATTCAGATCGAGACCTCGTGCTTTCGGAGCTTCGGTCACCGTCAAATGTTTCCACCAATTTAGACGATTATGCCGTCAATCCCCTTATCAAACGAGAACGCGACTGGGCAATGGGCCGCCTAATGTCCGGCGGCGGCCTCAGGGCAGCGGAAGTACCAGAACTCTCGCTCATCGATTTCACGGAAGCGTTGATCGAAGAAGGGGTGCTGAGAGGCTTGGGAAGGGAGCGGGTTAAATCGCTTAGAACTGTGGCGGATTTGGCTGACGACGAGGAAGCAAAAAAAATTGCCCTTAGCGGCCTTAAAAATTTCGAGCGGCGGCGATTACGCCTATACATTGGCGTTCGAATTGTTGGAAAGGGGCAGAAGGAAAGGAAAGCAGGCTTCCTCGTCGATCTTGTATACGATCTGCTTACCGTAGTCATTTGGGGTGGTCGCCATCAGCTGATCAAGCACTGGCAATCGCTTGATCCAACCTACGTTCCTGAAGACAGCTTGTTCCTTTCATACAAACGCAAAGACCGTCTAAAACCAGGGGCGGTTTCGGACATCATGAAGCAGGCTTTTATCCGAGCGAACGTGCCTGGCAGCGGCCATGACCTGCGGAAGAGCTATGCGACCAATCTCGCGGCTTCAATCCTCCGCAGAAATCTGGATCGTTTCGGCTATTTCACCCATGCTGTCTTGAACACGGTGATGTCGGAAGTTGCGGAGGCGCTTGGCCACAAGACCATCAACACTACGACTCAGCATTACACAAATCTCGCAGTCGTGCATTCCACCGGAATCGAGGATTCAAGAAAGCGGGGCAAAGTCATGAAAGTCTGGGAGCTTCTGCTTCAGAGTAAAGATATGATGGACGACGAGCGTATCCGACTATGCGGCACAGCCGTGAAGGTTTTCTCTGAACTTCCTAAGGAGAGCGAGCTGTTTGGCGTACTTCAATATGCGATGACCAATCCTGACTACAATCCAAGCGGCTTGATAGATCTGTCAACGACCAACGTTCCACATTTGCGATTGGTTTCGGACAACCATAATCGTCCAGTTACCGAATGACCTGGTGGACAGTTCTCTCCTTGGGTCGTGGTAAGGGTCAGTCCTATCAATGCCACTGGGAGCCGCAGTACCCAGCAAAGTCGCACCCTCGCCTTCGATGAACTGACTTGCGTAATCGAAAAATTATGGATTCGGTTCTGAGCTGAGCCGTTCAAGTATCTTGTAATTATCCCCACGGCGATGCCTTTCTTCACGACCGGCGACACTTAGTCAGGCATGGCTGCACCTTGCTTCGCCGCCGCCAATCGGACACCGAACCCGCCGTCGTCTGAGTCAGGCAGGAATATCACCCCTGCTTCCTCCAGTACCCTCATCGCCCGCTCGAAAAATTCGACCGGCCTCTTGGTCGACAGGTCGGTTTCGAATTTCGTCACCGCTGTTCGGGTGACGCCCAGCTTTTCAGCAAAGTCTGCCTGAAGTAGGTCGATCAGAACGCGCCCTGCGTGGATTTGACGACGATGGAACGTGTCCTCTTTTTCTCGATTTTTCCATCGAACACCTGGTCCTGCGGTCTTATCCGCCTCAAGGAACTCCAGCCCCTCTTTTCCGTAATATCTGCGAACGTCATGAGCTTGTTTAGTAGGGACGGAATAACCCTTTCGCTCCAGCCTCCTAACGACGTGCGTAAGCACCCCAGACTCCGTTGCAACGACGTCTTGGTCCTTTCCAATCAACGCTCTAGCTGCCCGGAATGAGCTTGGCGAGAAATCCATACGGATTTGAAGAGCTAAGAAAAGGGAAAAATGTCAACATTATGCGCAATATGTCCCACTTCGTTTGATAATGTTCTAGTTCTTGACAAAATGTTCCCATTTATGGTTTGTGGGAAATGTCCTTGAGACCCTGAAAATCGAATCGGAGACGAAATGTCGGATGCTTGGCTCGGGCAGAATCCGAAGGAACTCGTGCGTTCTCTTCGGAAGCTCGCTGATGACCTTGAACTGCTTGCCGAAGGAAAGTCGCCCGCCGCCATGTCAGGCGTCGTCAAGATTCGTGAGTTCACGCTGTCGAGGAGGACGGTGCCCTGCCTTGTCGGAACGATGACTGGCCACCCGACCATCCGCAACGGTTCGCCCGGAATTTCGACGGAGTTGTTCTACGTCAACGAGAAGCAAAAGCTCGTCCGAACATTCAACCGCTTTTATCGGTTGGTCGGTGATCCGCTCTAATCGCCATCTCGCAGACGAGGAAGATATGGCTTGGGACAATTGGCTGGGGACCATCTTGACAGACCGAGAAGAAATTTTGAAGCGAGGTTACCTCGTGACCACAAGCGTGAAGATCGACACCAGGCGGGCCAGGCTCGCTCTGAACCACTCGGCACCGCGTTTCCTTTCCTATTGCGCCGTCGCCAGGATTGCCAGGCAGCATCGCGGTCTGCTGTCCCAGCGGTCTTTTCTGATCGTCTTACGGGCCCCGCAAAGCTGGGAGCTGGGCGAACTAGCGGCCATGGCAAAGCTCGTTTTGAAGCTGAACCCCGAAATTGTTATCTCTCAGCATCCGACCAAAACGAAGCGCGGCCACGAATTCGATGCGAGCGACGTTCTTCGCTATTCTCGGATCATCCTCTTCGCGCATGAGAACAACGAGCTGCACCCGGATGTCGATGTCGCCAAAACCGCCGACGTTCCAATCGGCGCGAACCGTGCGAACCATTTCCGAGCAATCAGCCGTCTCCTGGGATGCGGGCCCTTGACCGAAAGCGATATCGAGAAGCTGGCCACCCTTCCGGCTGAAAGGTTCAATGCCGTTTTCCGGGTCGCCCAGAGCGCGTCGCGGGCTCTTCATCGCATTCCGGAGAAGCAGACCGAAAAGCCGAAGGCGGCCGACGCCATCATCAACCCCGAAAAGGGCTTTGGGGAAGCCTCGCGCTGGGCTCGGAATCTACGCGAGGACCTTGCCGACTGGCGTGCTGATAAAATCGGCTGGTCAGAGATCGACAAAGGCATCCTGCTTTACGGCCCAAGTGGCACGGGCAAAACGATGTTCGCGAAAGCCCTTGCAGGAAGCCTTGACGTCCATCTCGTCGCAACATCAGTCACCCGATGGCAATCGGCCAAAGATGGGCACCTCGGCGATTTGTTGAAAGCTATGTACTCAACATTCGCTGAAGCAACCGAGAAGGCACCCTGTCTCCTTTTTCTCGATGAGTTTGACAGCATCGGCAGCCGGGACAAGTTCCCGTCGCGATGGGAAAACTATTCGATTCAGGTGGTCAACGGCCTCCTCGAATGCTTAGACGGTGCCACAGGCCGTGATGGTGTCATTGTAGTCGGAGCCTGTAATTTCCCTGACAAAGTTGACCCCGCGCTTCTTCGGAGCGGCCGTTTGGAGAAGCATGTTCACTTCCCCTTTCCCGATGCCGATGGCCGGATGGAAATCTTCGAGGGCTATCTTCCGCATCTCGTTGGTGATGAACGGCTCCGGAAGGCCGCTGAAAAACTGGCGGGCAAAACCGGTGCCGACATCAATCAGATGGTCCGGGGAGCCCGGAGACTCGCCCGAAAGGGTCGGCGAGAAGTAACCGTCGCCGACATCGAGTTTTTGATGCCGACCGTTCAAAAGATGTCCGATGAAGAGCTTTTCCGCGTGGCGATCCATGAAAGCGGTCATGCGATAATCGCTGATCTGCTGGATATCGGGACTGTTCAGTCGGTCGAAGTCTATGATTACGAAACCACGCACCCGTCTCAGCCGCACACGCACGGGCTCACGACCGTTGAGCACCGAAATCGGCTCGTGACCCCGAAAGCATCGATGCTCGCCGACATCGCTATGCTGCTCGCTGGTCTTGCCGCCGAGGAACTTCTTCTTGGTGACCGCTCGGATTCGGCGGGCGGTGGCTCAAACAGCGACCTAGACCGTGCGACCAAGCTCGCCATGGAGCTTGTGACCGTCTTTGGGCTGGGAAACTCGCTCACCGTTTCCTTCGATGCGATCAATCGGATCGGGATGCATGAGCTGTGGCGGGACCAGCCTTTGCGCGAGGATGTGAACCGGGTTCTCCAGAGTGAATACCGGCGGGTCAAGGACATGCTCAACGGTAGGAAACGCGACGTTCTGACGATGGCAATGGCCCTGAAGGAGCGGAAGACGTTGTCCGGCCCTGAACTTGACGCCTTCCTTCGAACTAGAGCCGAACCCATTCCCAAGGTTCGAAGCGGCTGAATAGTCGCCGGGCAGCAACGCAGCCAGAAACCACCAAATCGGATGGCGTCGACCAAGCGGCGCGTCATCAATATCCCCTGCCCCAAAGGAATGGCTAGATGCGTGTTTGGATCGTCAGCGACATCCATTATTCGAGGCTCGATCTACTGCGAGGTCGGTCCTTAGAAATTCCAGACGCCGACCTATGCATCTGTGCCGGGGATGTGAGTGACAATATGGCCGTGAGCATTTCGTACCTACGGCAAAACATCGAGCCGCGCATGCCGGTCGTCTTGGTTTTTGGCAACCACGACTACTACAATTTCAGCATTGAGATGGCGCTGGACCGTGCGCGTAAGCTGACCAAAGGCAGTCGCATCAAACTGCTGGAAAACGAGAGCGTTGAAATCGATGGCCGCCGCTTCATTGGAGCGACCCTGTGGACAGATTTCGCGGTCAGCGTTGGTCACGACGAGCACGTCCCGCCGGAAGAACGCAGGACCATCGCTTTTTCGCAAGTCCCGTGGCTGGTCGCTGATTTCTACTCCATCTACCGCTCGGATGAACGAGCCGCCGGTGAGAACGGCATGGTCACCCCTCGCGAAATTTTCGCCCGCCATCGCGAGAGCCGCCGCTATATCGATGCCGAACTCGGTAAACATCACCACGGACCGACCATAGTCGTCACCCACCACGCTCCCTTGGTCGACAGCTTCGACCGGCGGTTCCACGGCCAGGTTACTAACGCGGCGTTTGGGTCCGATCTTTCAGATCTCATCGCACGACGAAAACCCACGGCGTGGATCCATGGGCACATCCACAAAGCTCGCGACTATTTGGCCGACAGCACGCGGATCATCTGCAATCCGGTCGGGTATCACCACGAAGAAAACATCTCGGGTTACCGCCCGGACCTCATTATCGACCTGTGACGCCGGAACTCCAAGGAAAGCTCACCATGTCCAACGCGAAGTCTGACGCCCGCCATCAGCCTGTGCTTCAAAGCGTCCTGATGATTTCCACCGGCCATCTGACCGCCAGAACCGCCCAGTTCCTCCGAGATCATGACGCCGCCGACTGGCCCTCGCCTGGAGGTCATTTCGGCGATATGGGGTGGTTTTTCTGGGTAGACGAGGGAGCGCGAAGCTCCCTGCCTCACCTTCCCTATGACTTGATGAGCGCGTTTGAATACGCGGCTGGCGTGGATGCAGCATTCATCGTTTTTCAGGACGTGAGCCCCGTCTTGCCTCACCTTCCAACCTACCGCAAATCCGGCGGGTTCGTCGCGGACCCGTTTTTGAACAGGGCAAAAAAGACAATCGATGAGCTGGACGACGATGCCGCTGCCGCAGCGCAAAGAACGCTGTCCCTGAACCCAGAATTCAAGACCGATCAGGAATATCTCGCGGCCAGGATGACAGCCATCATCGACGACATCACCGTCCATGCCTCCACCGGCCAACTATCCGCCCTGCCTCATGACTGCCTTGTGCAACTCTCCGACCTGGCGATCACCTATCATTTCCATGCCAGGAGCAAAGCCAAGGGGTTGGAGGTCGGGTCGGTGCTCATCGAAGACCTCGCCGAACAGGTGGATATAATCTTGGCCGACCGCGAACTCGCCGGTCTCGCAAGACACCGACGAACGCGAGAAATTCTTGAGAGCGTTCAATATCGGTTTCGATTGACGATCCAACTTCTTCAGGCCGAACCGACTCGTCCTTAGACCCTCATGCGATCCAGGCGCTCACTTCTCGTGCTTTAGGTGATATTTGCCGTCATCAGTGACGAAGCCGTCGCATCTGCGGTCATAGTCCTCCCCACCGATAATCCCGAGCTTGATCTCGTCGATCTGCCAGGCGCCGATCTTCGTCTTCTGCACACTGGCTGAGCAGTCGCCGACGATCTTCAAGCTTTTGCTGTCGTCAGACCGCTTTGAAGCGGTGTTCAACAGTTCCATATGACAAAGCGCCTTTCCCTTTTTGTCTGTCAGGAGCCATTTGCCGACAGCTTCCAGCTCGGTCGCAGCGCGGTCAACCTTTCCTGGTTGCGGGACGAAATAGATCCGGGGCGTCCTTTCGATGTCAGTCACCCAGGGCCCCACCTCCCTCTCTCCGAAGCCGATAATTTCCTTTCGGGTCGCGCAGTACGATACCCGGACTCGCGAAATCCCAAGCCGCAATCTGGTCGCGCCACGGCGGACCGCAGACCTCGCCTCAATTACAGCTCGGCCGCCGATGGTTTTTCTTTGCCCAGGGTGATGTGGCAGCCAAGACTGCCGTCCTCGGAGACAATCAGCCATTCTCCGACCGTCGCATCGACGATGTCATCACTAACCTCTCGGGCGCGAGCGATCCCACCCATCACCGCCGCGATGGCTATCGCAGCCACAATTCCACCCCGTATCCTCATTGCCGATCTCCCCCACGATGCGCCCTCCCGTCAATAGGTCACAGCTCCGGGCCAGTTATCAAGACCAGGTCAGGTCACTTAGACCCGGAATATTGCCTCTGGGAAGCTATTTGCGACTAGCTTCAAAAGGCTCGAATTCAGGATTTTTTGCTCCGGGGACCGATAACATTCCTTATCGGACACCAGGTGGGCCTCACTCAGTGAGATAGATTTTCACCATCTCCCGCTCTTTCTCGTCCGTGAAACCCGTCTGCCAGTTGATTTCCTCTTTTAACGCCTGCTGAGAAACTTCTTTGAAGTCGGTCGCCTCCGGCGGAAGGTGTTCCTCTGTGAAGAAGTCTCGCCTGTCCAAACCAAATATAAGTGTGCCGTCCTCAAGATATTCGATAGCCGGGGTGCGAGTTAACCTGGTCAGCTGGCTGGAGGCCAGCGACATCACCGTTTCAATCGTGACTCCACCGTTTGATACCGCTTGCAAGATTTCGGTAAAAATACCTACATATAGACCCGAATTCTCTAAACCGGGAAGCTCAATCAGCGAAAATCCCTCTATCAGGTCATTCCTGAAGCGGCTTTGATCGGCCTCCACGAACAGTGCGTAATTGCTGCGCAGAATGTCGGCTGGAGTAACAGTCGCATCCCACCCGGCACCTGGCGGGTCTTGTACGTCACCCCTAAAGCCGCTGGTACATAACGTCCAAACACATCCGCTTCTAGAAGCCGGAGCGAGACCGTTCACCGTGTTGATGGCAGAAACCTGACCCATGGCGTCGTTCATGGCAGAATTCATGATGGAGGCTGACAAGCGACCCGCTCCGTTTCGCACTGATCGACCTTTGGATTCCAGGACATGAATGCCGCCGGGACCGAATGCGAACAGGTCTGCTTCCTGCCGACCAACTGTAAGCAGCGGCGCTTTGAGCGCGGTTCCGACTGCGGGGTGCCAAACTGATCGCGATGCATGGACAACCTTAGGAGCGTTTAGAACCTGACAGGCAAACAGCTTGGTGAATCCCTGTCCGATATAATAGGCGGCATGCTTGCTTTCGCTATTGTCCACATCGAAATAATAGCTCGACAACGCCAGAGCGCCGCCCGGACGCGTGTCGAGGAACGGGATCACATTTCCTACGATATGGATCACCCTTCGGCTCCAATCGGGGCCAAAGTTTTTGAAAAAACCGTCATAACCGCATGTTAACGCTGCTAAAAACAGCTTCCATTTCGAACATTGAAGGAGTTTGCGGCCGTTCAATGTACTGAGTGAGCCGGTGAATCCGTTGCATTCGATTTCGATGGGCATTGTTTCGGACAATATTATTGAAACGATTGCCCAGCGTTTAGCTCATGAAGGCAAATATATCTTAAAAGGCGAAACGGAAATCCCCTTCTGAGCAGCATTTTTACACGCTATAGGAACAGGCATGGACAAAGCAAACGCCTGTTCCACAGTGGTCAAAGCTCAACCTCTTCAAATCCTTCGTCTGAGTATTTGGACCGAGGCCCCGACGCTCTTACCACCGCAAAAGCGTCCGTAACATCTTCATCGCGCAGCCTCAAAGCAATACGAAAATCGTCTTCCTCTGTGGCCGACTGCACAAGCGATGCATCAAAGAGTTCTGGCGCGACGTCAAGAAGCCTCGGTCGGTTGCGTTGCTTTGCGTCACCATGCTTTACGCAATTCACGATCATTCTAAGCCGTTCGAGGCCAGCTTCATCGAATTGATACTCAGGGCGAGCTTTGGCAAACCCAACCCATTCTTTAAACGTCTTGCCACCCAAGCTAGTGCGACATTGGTTTTCCCAGAAATGATAGATCATCATGACAAATGCTTCCCGAAGCGTTTTCAAAGACTGCTCGGCTTCCCAGTCAATATCGATCAGGTGATCGACGTAGTCCCGCTCACCGTCATCGTTTGAAGCGGCCGCGATGGACGCTTGAACCTCTTCCATTTGGAGCTTCACCGCTTCTCTCTCGCGCTCAAACGTTTTCCGACTTTCCTGGTAAGCCCGCTCGATGCTCCGAAAACCCATTTGAAAACCGATTGTCGTCCAGTTGACCATAATGTCTCCAATATCCGTTTGTTGCAGCTGAATTGGTCTAGTGTTGCGATTAACGAATGATGTTCCTGAGTGTTCCATTGACTTAGGATATTTCTTCAGGTACACCCAGGAACATCATCAGGGACTCAGACGTGATCAAGTACACAGCTACCAAGACACAGAACCCAGGCCGCCCAGGTTGGAGCGTCACGTTCCGTCACCCAATGCGGCGAGACACCAAGCGCAAAATTGGCTTGAAGGTCCGTCGGGGTCTGGGGACCACCTCCGCAGACGAAGCAGAAACGCTTGTCAGCCAGATGAACACGCTGCTCGCTGATCGGAGATGGTGGAGCGTCGCGCGGAAGCCCGAAGCCTTGCATACATTCGATACGAGGATTGTCGACGCTTTCTATGACGATATCGAGGTTGCTCACGTCGACAATCGGGCGCTAAGGAACCACATCATCCCCCTGCTGGGAGCTTCCGACGGCTACACTAAAGTTTTGTTTGTGGGCACCACGGGAGCGGGAAAGACCTCGCTCGTGCGTCACCTCATCGGTTCCGACCCCGATGAAGACCGTTTTCCGTCGACCTCGACTGCCAAGACGACCATTGCCGAGACCGAGGTCATCCTGACACCAGGAACGAACTATGAGGCGGTTGTCACATTTTTCACCGAGCAAGAACTGCGGATCGCTATCGAGGAGTGCGTTCTGAACGCTTGCACCGCAGTCCTGACAAAGAGTCCTGATGAGCGCGTCGCCGACAGGTTTCTTAATCACGCTGACCAGAGGTATCGGCTGGGTTACACCCTTGGGACTTGGCGGAAGAGCGTCGCGGTTGAATCCCCGGTTGATGACTGGGACTTTGATGCGGCGCCTTCAACGAACACGCACGTCACGACTGACGAAGATGCCGTCCCGGCCGTCGAGGCTGAACGGAATCAAAAGGGACTGGAGCGATATGTCGCCCGAGTTCGGGATATGGTGAAATCCATCGCCATCCCGCACCTGGTGACCCTTGGCGTCGAATATGACACCGCAAGCCCCGAGGATTGGGACACCGCGCTAGATTTGCTTGAGGGCGAATTCTACGACAGCAACGAATTCCCTGATCTGGTCCAGGATGTTATTGACGACATCCAGGCGCGGCTTGATCTCGTCCCGGGTGGGAAATTCGAGCGAACACACTCCGGCTGGCCACAATCATGGAGCTTCACCTCTGAAGATCGTGGTGAATTCATTCGTCAAGTCAGATGGTTTTCGAGCAACTACGCTCCCTCGTATGGGCGGCTGCTGACACCTCTGGTGGACGGCATCCGTGTCTCTGGTCCGCTCTTTCCAAAGTTCACCTCGGAGCAGCCCCGCCTGATTCTGCTCGACGGCCAAGGTCTTGGCCACACGCCTGACAGCAACGCGAGTATCGCAACGTCGATCACCAAGCGCTTCGCCGAGGTTGATGTCATCCTGTTGGTCGACAACGCCGAGCAACCGATGCAAGCTTCGCCACTGGCGGTCCTCTCGTCAGTCGGAACAGCTGGTTATCACAGCAAGCTCGCGGTGGCCTTCACCCACTTCGACCAGGTTAAGGGTGACAACCTCCCCACCTTCGTCGCCAAAAGAGATCACGTCCTTGCGTCTGTCAGAAACGGCCTGACCTCGTTACGTGAGGTTGTCGGCGGTGGTGTCGCAAATTCTCTGGGCAAGTCCATCGAGGTGAACAGCTACATGCTCGGGGCGCTGCACGAAAAAAGCGCCAGGCTTCCAGGGGGCGTGCAGAAGGAACTCGAACGCTTTTTTCAGCAGTGCAGAAACGCCATAGCATCCGTCGTCAAGGCGGATGTCGCTCCTCGCTACAATCTAGTTGGGCTCGACTTTGCTATCCAGGCCGCAACAACCCGTTTTGCCGACAGATGGGCGTCGAAGCTCGGCGTTGGCGGAAGGGGCGGCACGCAGAAAGAACATTGGACTCGTGTAAAGGCATTGAACCGACGCGTGGTTGTCGGGATCGATCATTACAGCAACCTGCAGCCCGTCGCTGACCTCATCCGAGAGCTGCAGACGCAAGTTTCGAGGTTCCTGGACAATCCTTCATCCTGGGTGAGAGCGCCTGCGACTGAGGACGAAGCGCAGGAGGCCCTCGCTGACGTGCGGAATAGCGTTTTCGGAACCCTTCATGATTTCTCCAGACAGCGAATTGTCGAGGAGCAAATAATTGCCTGGCAGCGGGCATTCGATCTGGCAGGTCGCGGCTCGTCGCAGCAGCGCTCAGAGCAGATAAATTTGCTTCTTCACCATGCGGCACCGGTTCCCGGTCCAGACATGTCACCTATCAAATTGGAATTCCTTAAGACGATCAGAACTCTCGTGGCAGATGCTGTTCGAGAAGCACATGGTGAACTCGAAACAAGTATTTGAAGCGAGAGATTTATGGCCGACGACCGATATTCCCTTTCTGATGCCATGCAGGCACTCTTTCCCACTGGCTACCTCGACTACCGGGGGTATCAGGCTCTGCTGAAGAACAAGCCGCGCAGGCTTCATCGCAATTTCCTGCGCCCTCCGTGCCAGGCGGTCGACCTTTTCGCAATCGCCGCGTTCCTGCTTCATCGAAGCGGTGGTTATCATCACGTTTCGCCATTCGTCGATGGTGCGAGCGCGACGGCCAGCCTGGTAATTGACGAAGAAACACGGTCGCAGTGGATTGAAGCTGGACGGGAGTGGCGTGGCGACGGGAAATCTACACTGCCTGCGCCGCCCAAGGCCCTGTTGGACGCGTGGCGAGGACTTGTACGCTTTGCAAAAAATCCGCTCTTTTTGAATAGCTCAGGCAGATCAAAGCCGCGTCCCTGGTGGCGTGCTGCTATGGCGCTTCTGGCAATAGCAGACGAAGCCGCTCGCGACCTGGGATTCGAACAGGAAGCAGAGAAGTCCGCCCAAGCCGCAATGTCAGAGGTCGCTATGCGCGACTCGATCCGACGGGACAGGAAGGTGTATACGGTTTCGAATGCCAACACCGACCAGGTCTGCGTTCTACCGAAGAGCCGGACGCCGAAAGTCGGCTGCACACTTAGGTCCCTCTCTCACAATCTATCGCTGCTGCCTTCGCGCGGCTTGGCAAGAGCCTACTGGAGCCCTCACCCGCAGCTACGGAGTGAGGAACATTTGACCGCAGCGGCATCGCCGTTCAACTTGATCGTCGTTCCACTTCCCTATCAAGTTCAGGCGCAGGCTTTCAAAGGTACGCCCTCTAAAGAGGCGTCATGGGGATGGTTCCATGTCGACCCGCATTGGTGCCCCTCCAGCGGGGATACCAAAACCATCACCAACGGCTTCGATCAGTTCTGGGAATATATTGAGCGAATTCTCGACGCCGGTGCCCGGGATGTTGGTACAGTGCACGGGCTCGTTTTCCCCGAAGCCGCCCTCAGCTACGAGGTCTTTCGCCGACTTTGTGAAAAACTCAAGGATCGAGCGGGATTTGAACTGCTGGTTTCGGGTATTTTCGACAGCCAGAGCGCTGTCGGGGAAATCCGTGCAGGAAATTTCGCAGCTATGGCGAGACGAGACGTTGGTCTCGATGGCAAGATGAACTTCAACATTTCCACCAGAGAGAAGCATCACCGCTGGAGGATTGAGAAGAGCCAGATCGAAGCATATGCGCTCGGATCATCACTCGACAGCAGTCGCGGGTGGTGGGAACAGATCGATATCCTGAACAGAAGCCTGGACGTATTCGTTCTCCGAGGCGTTGCTACGGTGACCACGCTGATTTGCGAGGACCTGGCACGGAGTGACCCCTGCCAGGAGCTGGTTCGCGGGATTGGGCCAAATCTCGTCATCGCCCTTCTCATGGACGGACCCCAGCTTAAGGATAGATGGCCTGCGAGATATGCTACGGTTCTGGCTGAAGATCCTGGATCATCGGTTTTGACGGTGACGTCTGCGGGCTTGCTCCGACGATCAAATGATACGCGGCAGTTTCCTGCGTCGGACAAGATCGGGTTGTGGCGTGATGACACCGGCAAAACGAGCGAATTGTCCCTCGCTCCGTCGGCACAGGCGCTGTGTCTCACCCTTCAGCCGACTGCCATTCAGGAAAGAACTCTGGACGGACGTGCTGACAACACAGGTTCCCAGTCTTGGAGACTGACTGGAATGGCTCCAGTTCTCATTCGCGATCCAAACGAAAGGATTATGGACGGACAGTGGCCGGACGGAAAGTAGCCCTCAAGCGGCCACAGGCTCTTCCTCGTTCTCTTCGAGAGCCTGTGCTTCTTCATCGTCCTGCTTGGGAGCCATTTCGAGAGCTACGCGAAAGGCGTCAGGCGTTAAGACGTCCTTGAGCTTATCAAGGGCGTCCTTGTTGGATTCCAGGAACGTTTCGCCATACTTTAACATCTATTCGCCTCGATGTGCCTACTAGCGTTGTACCATGTAGTGTGAACGTCGTCACGAGAATTACAAAATGTCGTCTCTGAGCTACTTAACGAGCGTCCAACGCTGTGGTTCACACTAATATGGTGGATCCAACAGGATGGATGCAATAGAGCCAGTTCCGATTGAGCGCAGCTCCTCAATTCTGGAGACGCGCCAAAATCTTATCAATAAGGATTTTTGCCGCACCGGAGTTCGGGGAGCACTCGTAAACCAGGTCGCAAAAGCGAGTGAACACCCGGCGTTCAGTCTCATCGAGCCTCGGAACGACTACTAGGTCAGCGCTCGGTCCTTTTGCGGATTCAAACTTCTCGCGCAATCCCTGCAGGCTTTGAGTGAATGCCTCAGTCTCAGACGCATCAAACAAGGAGTTGTTGATGGCTTTAGTGGCCCGCCCGAAGTTTTCCTCCGTTCGCGCGACCAGCTTTTCACGCTCAACGTCGCCAATTGCTCCCTGATCGAAGACTTGGATGGCGTGCTCGATCTGCTCCTGCTGCAGCTCCGCTTCCCGAAGCCACTTTCGCTTTATCGAGTTCGCTCTGCACAGCTTTGAGATTTCGCGTGAAATCGGGCTCAGCTGATTGATGAGGTTCGCGTAGTGAGCATTTTGCTCAAAATGATCTCGGCGACCGTTCGGAACAATCTTCCGGTCGATCACATGAATTTCGCCGACCGACCACGAGTTGAATCGAGCCTCTGGAAAGAGGTCTTCGAGCAGATTGTTGTCGCCAACTTGCACATTTCCCGCCCGGAGACGCAATCCTTTGACGCCGGAGCCATTGGTCAGGGCGCCTTCATATTCATGATGCAGCACCCATACCACCGCCGCCGGGTCACCTTCCATTCCCGAAATCTCGTTTATCGAAATCCGGTCAAAAGTGATGGGCTTACCGTTTTCCTGGACCATGGAATCCCGGTGCGGGCGGTAAATGGGGTCGCTGTTCCCATCGACGTAGATTTTCAGCTCACCGAGACGAACCACCGGATCCAGAACCGAGCGGATTTCTTCCGCGAAGCTGAAATCCGGTGAGAATGGAACAGGGGCGACTTGACCAAGATAGTCATCTACCGCCGCCGGATTCATCAGCTTGTCGCTTCGAATTCTGATCACACCTCGAAGCTCAACTTCGAAAAAGTGCTCGGGGTATTCTCCGGCAGGCTTCCTTCGATATGTTGCGACGGCGCGGACGAGATCTTCAATCGAGCCGTCCGTCTGCCTCAAAAGGGATTTCAGCTTACGGCAATCCCATGTCAGCTCAGAGACAAGCTCGTCACCCACCGCCCGGGAGCGGAACACGAGTTCTTGCGCATACCCGAGACCTGCAAGGCGCCCAACGCCGCGAAAGCCGCGAGAACTCGACCCGCGTTTGTTGCTGGCGCCGAGAGCAGCCATCCGGCGTGCGAAATCTTTGGCCGGGACACCTGTCCCATTGTCACGAATGCGGATGGAGCGACTTAATGGATCGATATCAATCGTTACCTTACCGTCTTCCGATGCTGTAAGCAGCCCGACTTCCCGAGCATCGTCTATGGCGTCCGCCGCATTCTGAATATACTCGCGATAGACGGTCATCGGATCGATATACATCGCGCTGGAAACCAGTTCGAGAACATCCCGACCAATTACCACCTCACCAACAGGTTCGGCCGCGCCCTGCTCCTTGGCTGCAAGCAATGCCGCGCGATTTGCGCGAATGGCCGCTTCTCCACTCATGCTACATTCCTCTGATCAGCCGCTTCCAAAATCACTGGCGCGACAGAGTCTTCATCATAGTCCAGGCCTGCGTCCTCGACGCGTTCGTCCTCAGCTAGTCCAAGGTCGGATATTGATTCAAGCCGGACGAGTTCTTTTTGCTTCGCCCATATAGACGTCAGCTCTTCCTTGGACGCCGGGATGTAGAACCGCAGAATGCGTCGAACCTTATCGTGGTTGGCCCGGTCGCTTAGCATTACAAACTCTCGCGGGTCCCTGGATGAAAGGAGTTCCATCAGCTCAGCCCGTTCATAGGAATCGAGTTCAGCAAACTCTGCTTGAAACGCATACAGCTTTTGATCCGGATCGAAGCGTTCATACCACATGCGATTAAAGATGAGGTCATGCGGCATCATTAAGATGCGCGAATAATCTTCAAACGTGTCGCCAAATGCCCGCTTAAAGAAGTCGGGAGCACCACTGACGATCCCATGGGTCGCTTGCAGGACGATCTGCATCGACCGCAACTGATATCGAGACCATTTTTCGCCGATGTGTCCTCTATTAGGCCTGTTCGTCGGCTGATAGCGCATCGGGAAAGACCAAATGCGGACCCCAAGCTCTTCGTTCAACGTAACGTTGAGGCGCATCCTTTCGAACAGGTCCTCGGGGCCATCATGGAAATTATAAAGCATGTAATTTGAAAGCTCTGTCAGCCCATGCTCCGCTGCATATCGCACCGCTTGCTCGTATGGCTTGCGCACTCCGAGATGGTCAAATGCGATGCGAAGCGGTCGCAGGCTGATTGTAGCGAGTTCCCGGAGGTACATTGGATCCTTGCACAGAATGCGTGCATCTACGCCTTGATTGAAATCAACCCTTCGCAAGACAGGCACCTTCGACCCCGGTCGAAGCAGTTTGGCTCCCGGCGTGAAGCCTAGATCGCGGATTTCAGCTATAATTTCCTTGAAGCGTCCCGATGCAACAACGTTGTTGTCCATCAGAATTAGGTCTTTCTTCGGACCGTAATGCTCGTCGATAGCACGGACCAGATCTGTCAATGACTCGGTATCGCGCTGCATTCCTTCCAGCTTGGGGACTCCGCAAAAATGGCATTTGCGGATGCATCCCCGGGACGTGTACGCAAAGTAAGCATCGCGGACCGGGTACCGATAATCGATCTGCGAAAGAATGTCGTAGTCGGGAACGAGGTCCTCAATCGGGCGCCCGTTGATGTCGCCCGCGTAGAGTTCTTCTGAGAACTCATCGAGCTGCAAGGAAACGGCAGGTGCGTCAGACAGAAGTCCCTTGATAAATCGGATGCCATGCCACCTACGTTCCTCGACAAACCGCTCGTGCATGAGGGACGCGGCAATACCACCGACGAAAACCTTGTCAGCCTGACCGTTCGCGACTTCCAAGGCGAAATCAATCGACTGTGAAATTTTCGGATACTCGAATGAAAAAAGCGTGGTGATGTAGATGCGATCCCAAGCCTGATTGAGGACGGACCGATCCTCACCCTTGATGAATCGTACGCGATCACGCTTTCCCCGAGGGCCATGGTATTGCGCGATTTTCATCAGGCCTAATGGAGGGTACTTATTCTTATACCCTGGTTCGATAAGCAGTATGTTCTTATTAGCCATTGGCAACTTTCAAACGCGAGCGACGACGCACTTCACGGATAATAGTGAGAGCTTCTTTGACCCCGCCTTGTCCGCCGAGACCGCGAAGCGGACCGGAACTCGACCAGTCGAAATCAAGGGCGAAATCGCCAAGGAGAGAGGCGAAGTAGGTGGGCGAAAGCACCGGGGTCTCACCCCCTGGCGCCTCACACACCATATCAGCGGCTACCTCCATCAGCGCATACACACCGATGCCTTTGGTCACGAGGAAATTACGTGGTTTCGAAAAGCTCTGCGGAAGCAAATCTGCGAAAGCCATCCAGAAATTGCGAGCGGCCACGGCTGCTTCTTCGACAGAGAGCGCTCGGTCAACCTTCACTTTCCTGTAAAATAGCTTTGCGGCTTTCTGCATCGTTCGGAGCGAAGCTCGTCGCTCCAACCCTGACGTCGCTTCCCCGCCGATATCAAGGCGTTGGCGCCACGGGGAACCCGTCTCCCCGTTAAGAAATAGTGCGATGTAAAGCTCTGGACGTTCCGCGCTGAGGTTTTCAGACAACTGAGCGTCGTGGTAGTCAAGAAGGCTTTTCGAGAGCCCCTTTGCCTTGCCGTTGATTACGTCGAATATGGTAGTCTCTTCGCGCTCTGTTAATCCAATGAAGCACATGAACGGAAGTTCGATATCCTGGTCTGCGAGATAGCCAAGCCGATGCTGGCAGTCTACCTGCGATAGAACCTTCGCCCCTTTTTTAATCTCAAGGGTATAGAGACTGCCACCGATTTTTCGGACAGCCCAGGAACCGTCTGCGGCGGGTCTTAGGTTGAAGGTGAGAGGTATTGTGGTGCTTCCCGGCCGCTGTATATAACGCCGAAAGTCCATACTATGCTGCGGGCTGAAACGCCTCTGATAACCGCGTCCGGTCGATTCGTCGAGAACGTCCGCAAAACTCAAAGCATGAAGCAACCGCGCAGGACCGAATCCCAAAAGGACTTCCCGCCCGGCCGAATTGCCCTTCACGCAACTGAGATGCTCCACCGACTGCATTCCCGCTCCTTTCTGCAGTCAACGACTGCAGATTCGATGCCCATAGAATGCAGATATCAAACTTCTTACGATTCCGCGATCACAAAGTGTTTCGCGCAGAGACAAAGTTGTGGAGCACCGCCTATGCTGCGACAGACGTAACTTCGTCTTCTTCAGCCAGGTACCTTGCCTTGATGTCGACAGGCTCGCGTTGCTCGATGTGCCGCTTCACCAGCTCATGAACTCTCGTAACAAAAGCCACCTGGTCCTTGAAAAGGGGCCCCTTCTCGGCGTGATGTGTAACCGTCCGAGCCTTGTTCAGCTTCGCAATCCAACGGACCAAGGTCTCCTTCTTACCCTTTCCGTAGAAATTGTAATAGTCCTTGAAGTCATCCCAGTTGTTTCCGTACAGCACGATGTCCGAATAATTTACGAGGAATAGATACTGCCACCGATCATAGTCAGTATTTCCGTTTTCATTGTACTGCTGATCGCAATAGTTTCTGACAGTCTTCGGAACACCCTGGAGCCACCAAACATCTTTGCTCTCGCCGTACTTTTGCTTGAGCGTCCCAATTACATCCTTGAAGAGAATGCGATTGATCTCATCAATCATCTCTTTGGCACGCTTCGTGCCCTCTGCATCTTGGCTGTCTAGGTAATCGCGAACCTCTTGAGGTGCGAACTCAGGAATCTTCTCTGAAATGATTGCCATCAGCTGTAGACAGTTCTTATCGACGCTTGTGAGCGAACTTCCTCGGTTTCGGAACCGAGCGATATCGGCGGGGTCAGCCCGCAAGAAATAGTCAATTAAAGGTGCGACCAGAGGGCGAACCGCATCAACGATTTGATCGGGCTCCATCAGGACGCAGCGCCTTCCGTCCTTTTCAACAAATACGATCAGCTTCTTTAGAAGCGAAAGCAGGGCTCGGAGCCCAAGGTTCGTGCATAGGTACCCGCCCTTTGCATCGCCCAACTTCCAATGCTCTGACAGCGGTCCGGCAAACAGGTCGAAATACAACGACAGTGTTTCGGTGGCTTTCTCCAGCGTCAGGCTTGGAATCTGCCCGGCTTCTCCGAGTGGACCCGGTAGGATGATTACAGGCCCCGATTTCGAGGAGCGCCCTACTTTGCCGATGAGGTCATTACCATAGATGCCGTCGGCCAAGGATGTGAGCGTCAGACAGCGGAAGTTGTTTTTGTCTTGAGCAACCGTCAGTATTCGGTCCTTGACAGGCGACTTTTTACTGCTGTCCAATCGCAGCGCGGTGCGGGCACAGATTGCTTCCAGGCGCCGACCTGGGTCTTCGTGCTCAACGTCCAGATTGGACACGATTTCATTTACGAGGTTTCGCGACACCTTTACCTGCTGGGTATTGATGTCGACGAACATCTGAATCTCTTCTCGGATCGGGATGTTTTCGTAGGCCAGCACAGAGATGACAGAATGATCCTTTGAGGGATCACGGTTAGCATAGGCGTAGCCGTAGAGACGGTGCTGCCCATCGATGACCCAGGCTGTGCCGTACTGCCCAGGCAGCGTCAGGATACCGGTCGACGTCTCGCCGAAGTTCTCCTGGACTTGGAAATTGAGGTTGCTCTGCTTGACGTTGATTACGATGTTGGTCGGGAAAGTGCCGCCATCATCGATGTACGCGCCAATCGACTTGAGCCGCGCTGGCTTGACCATCCGCTGATAAGTCTCAAGGTCACCGTTGGAGGCCTTGCCCATGTGACTGATGTACGAGATACGCAGCAGTTCATGAGGAGAGATCAGAAAGTTGTAGAAAACGGTCTTACCCACCCTGCCCCGCGTCGCCGGTACGCGAGTCCGGAGACCTTCGACCTTCTCGCCCTCTAGGTACCTCGCAAGGAACTGGAAGCGGGCTGCAACCTTGAGAATATCAGTGAGCCTGCGAAAATATGCGAGGTCATCATCGGTGATGACAGCGATACCGGCGTCCTCGGCCCGCGCTAGATCGGCTGCTCTCGTCTCGATATTGCGTGTCGCAATGGCGAATTTGACCTTGAGCTTCGGTTCTTTACCGTAATGTGCATGGACCGCCTTGATGACATCTTCTCGAATTGCGCCTATCTTGTCGATCAGCGCTTTCACGGATTTGGCGCCAGTTTCCTTTGCATGAGTGCATTCGACGACGAAGACGGTGTCCTCGTCTTTCGCGAACACATCCAGTTGCCGGGGTGGAGCCTTGTCGTTCAGCTGGATCTTGAAGTTGCGGTCGACGTTCAGCTCGGAGAAGCCCATGCGGTACATTAAAGCCCAAACATCATCTTCAAGCTGACGGTCGGTAGGTTTTTCGCGAGTCATACGAACCGAACGTTTATTCGACTTGGAAACAGCCCATCCATCCGCTTCTTCAGCCTGGATCTTGAGTGATAGGCTTCCACTCGAAGCGGCCGAGACCGTCTTCTCGTCGACGTTTTTCGCGCGAGCATTGTAGATGGACTTTAGTTCGTCGCCCGAAATTAGGCCATGAAGCATTTCATTATCCACATTGAACGGCTTGTTCGTGATTCACGATACTGACTCACCATTCAACAACCGTCTATGTGAAGATGTTGTTTCCTGCCTCTTTTTGGCAAGCTTAACGCATTTTACACAAGAAAAGCTTGACTTAGGGCTTTGCTCGATAGCTCGCTCCAAGAGGGCCGCAGACAATAATCACGCAAGCTGCTAATCATTAGAGGAAAGAAACTTGCCGTTAGCAAATGCCCCCTAAAGTTGCCGAGGCACTCGCTTCGCTCGACACGACATATCCATACTGCCTGGACATCCATTTCCATCCGAATAACTAAAGAAAATCTGGCCAAAATGCCCGCTACAATGCCCTCGCAGCCCGACACCATGAAGCTGCATCCGCCAACGGTGTCCCACAAAGCACATTTCGAGAAGGTAGCCGCCGCATTGAAGGCGGATTCGACGGTGGTGTTCTGCGACACCTCCGTTCTCTTCTGGCTATTCGGCCTTGGAGCGGAAGCACGAGCTGAGTTTCTCAAGTGGGTCCGAGATGAGTTACGGATACGCTTTTGCATCCCGGTTTGGGCAGCGCATGAACTCCACAAGCATATGGTCGAGAGCCCTGGGCGGCTGCTTCCCCTTCAAAGCGAGATCAAATCTGTCCAGGCAAAGATCAGAGAGTTGAAGCGGCTGGTTAGTCTAGCCGCCGACAATCGCCGACGGCAGGGCTTCCTGGACCGGAGAGAGTACATCGCGTCTCTTGACCGGTCAGCCGAGGAATTCATCAAGCAGTGCAAGGCGGCTGGTCAAACGGCGACATGGCAGGACTTGGCGACGGAGATCATACCTTTCATCAACAAGCACGTCTTGTCGTCGAACATTTTCCCATTGCATGGGGCGGAGGCCGAGTACGGAACACGAGTTTCTGGACGCGTCCCACCCGGCTTCAAAGACAAAAATAAGCCGGAAAACCGGTTCGGCGACCTGATATTCTGGCAGGAAATCGTCAAACACTGTTCCGATCAGCCCGCCTTTACATCCGCCATTCTGTTGACCGATGATAACAAGCCAGATTGGGTCTTCAGGCCAGAAACCGTCCTGGATGACGGAGGAAACCCACATCGAAACATCAGCAGCGATGGCTACGAGACATTTCTCGCGCCGCCGCTTCTGACGCACGAGATCGGCACGACCAGTAAAATCTCGGAATTCTTCATTGTGAACACGACCATGCTGGCCGTAACATTGCAGCGTTTCGTAGGCTATCAGATTCCCGCTCTGTTTGCTGCTGTTCAGCCAGTCGTGCCTCCTTCAGGGTCAGCCGCCGCTAGCGCTACTGCGGGTGAACAGGAACCGCCAGGGGCTGCCGACGCCGACGTGGCTCCGGCGGCCGAAGTAGTGGAAGCATTGGCATCGGCGAGCGCTATCGAGCAAGAGAGAGCACTCGACGACCTCCAGCAAGGCATAAACAGCTACTCAGTGGATGAGCTGCAGAGCCTGGGACGAGGCGTTTCGCAGGCAACTCGCACCGAGCTGCAAAATGCTTCAAACATGATTTACAGACTGGACCTATTGGCTGAGAACCTACCAAGTGAAGAGCGAAATGCACTTTACCTCGGTGTCTTGAAAGACCTGTATTTCGGTTCCAACGGTAGGCCACGATCTCTTCCGCTTGATGGCGACGTCGAGGCAATATTTTATGTTCTCGGCAAGTTCGATGTGTCGGAGGCGCTTGAAAAATTCGGAAGTGAAATCGGAGGCCACGAGGACAGGTATCTTCGTTTGCCATCAAAAAATGCTGAAAAAGTCCGGCTTTCTTTCATGCTCGGACCAGAACGTCGCAATCGTCCTCGCGAACTAGAGCAGATCGTGGCAGACGGGCGGCAAATTGTTGAAGAAATTCCCGTCGATTCAGCTGACTCGTTGACAAAAATTTTTCCGACCGGCAACGCCACGTTAGATGATTTACTCGCGGCGATTGCAAAACGTTACAGTGTTCCCCTCGATTGGCTACTGTCAGACCAGCCCGGTCAGACCCTAGTCAACTGGGACGATACAAAAGGCTTTGTTGATCTATGACCTCCGAGACCCCCACTCCACCCGCCGCTTCATCAGAGCCATCGCGGCGGGCACATATTGGCCCGTATGTCTTGGAATCTTTGACTACAGGGATGTATGGCGAGCCGCGCCATACCATCCGCGAGTACGTCCAAAACGCCTTTGACGCGATTGAAACTGCCAGAGACAGCGGGACTCTCCAGAAAGACGAAGGCCTCGTTGTTATAACGGTCGATAGGACAAGAAACTCGATTTCGATTAAAGACAATGGGAGCGGGATCAGAAGCGAAAACGCCTGGAGAACATTGTCTGCGATAGGTGCGTCCGCGAAGGAACGGTCTGAACGAGCTGGCTTTCGCGGCATCGGCCGATTGGCGGGACTGGCCTACTGCGACAAGCTGAGTTTTATTACGAAGCATCGCACCGATATTCGAGAGACTACCGTTAGTTTTGATTGCCTCCGCTTGCGCCATGAAATGGACCCCGCGCAGAGAAGTCAGACTGATATCCAGACACTTTTGACTGAAACCGTAAAAGACACTTACCGCACGGTTCAGGACAGCGACAAGGCTCTTCATTACACGGAAGTCGTATTAGAGGGAGTGGATCTCGCGCCCGATGAGATGAAGGATATTGAGAAGCTCTCGTCTTATCTTTCTCAGACGGCACCCGTGAAGTTCTACCCAAAGCTGTGGGCTTTTGAGAAGGAAATTGCGGGCTACGCAGCTCAATTTGGGAAACCGATAAAGACGATTGACCTGATCGTCCGCCAAATTGAGTTTGAGATCACAGGTAGCACAAGTTCCGAAGATGAGATTGTCGTCAGAGAATTCGAGATTTTCAAACCCTACCGCAACCATCATACGCCTAAGGGTAAGAAAGAGCCTGTCGCTGTAACAGGTGTGACCCTTCTCGCTGACGGAAGCGGAGATAACAAGTGGTGGGGTTGGATTGGTAACATGCCAACCGTAGCCACGCTGAACGACACGGACGCTGCCGGTCTCCGCGTGCGCTCAAAAAACATACAGATAGACGGAACGGACATTATGGAGCGGCTTTTTGCAGAGTCGCGAGTTAGCTATGCACGGTTCAATAAATGGTTTATCGGCGAGTTCCATATTTTGAGCGACGACGTCGTTCCGAATGCTCGACGCGACGGTTTCGAAGAGAATGACGCGTGGCGCGAGGTCCAGGAACAATTTGTTCCCATTCTACAGGATCTCACCAAACGAACTTATAAGGCGTCAAAAGTCAGAAACGCAAAGTACAAGCGGTTTAAGGCCTTAACGGACGCGTTGACCGATGCGGTCGAAAAGAGATTGACTCTTCCGGTCGGTGTCGATGGCGGGAACGATACGGCATTGCTCCTACATATCGATGAAGTGTTTTTGGAGATATCCGATGAAATTTCTAAGGATATCACAGACGAGGAAGATGCTCGCGCGTTGAGGTTGATGCTGGCAGCCGTAAACGAAGCTAGAAGACGATTGCAGCGTCAGTTGGCGGCCAGGATTGATACCGATGTGATACGCGAGCTAACCGGAACCGAAGAACGAATTCTGCGAGTGGTTTGGAGCGTCATGCAAGAATTGATCGATCCGGTCCTATACAAAGAAGCCCGGCACGAAATCGAGAGGCGGCTTGCTCTATAGTCGCACTTCGCGGCAGACAGGTTTCTGAATTTTGATGGCCGACCGCTCCGTTCTGAACCGTTCAGAAACCACCGCTCCCAATCTAGGGTCAGTTAATTGCGGATTAAGTTCTTGACCATAATTATTGGGTACTTTCACTCTCTGTTGTTCGTGACGTAAGCTTGAAGAGCAAAGACCTACCGCCTTAGCCCTGTTTCGGGACAGATATATGTTAGACACTCGACCGGCCGCCTTTGCCTTGCTCTCTGGCCGGGTCGGCTCGATTGGCGACAATCGCCTCGGCGGATGGATATCTTGTCGAGCGTCAAAGGCTGCCCTGTACCAGATTCCCGGACAGCAGCGATTGAGGTTGGCACGGAAACGGCCAGACGCCGTGATGGTCTCGATCCATCCGGGAACGAAGTACGTCGCTTTCCCAGCCATACGCCGCAAACCACAAGTCAACAGAGCCATCCAACGCTGCGGGGATGATCCTGGCGACTATCGATGGTCTGAAAAGCTCAGACACTGGCGGCTTCTTTGCCTACGACGGCAGCCACATTGAATGGTAGGCAGCATGCGGAATTCTCTACCTTGCACGAGGTCTGTCTTGATGCGAGCAACTGATCACCGTCGACCGACCGGAGCGTTCACCAGATGCACTACGCTGTAATTGACATCGGATCACCCCGACAAGGCAACTTGGGCTGGTGGATTACTGGACCTTTCATCGAGGACGGTGGGACAGCTCCCGAGAACATGATCGCGAAACTGACGGAAGCCGTACGCGCAGGTCCTGTCGTTCTGGGTTTCGAGGCTCCAATGTACGTCCCCACGAAGCGAGACCTTCGTGCTACCCTCCAACAACGCCCTGGCGAGGCGGGTAGACCTTGGAGTGCTGGCGCCGGGGCCAGCGTGACGGCCATGGCCCTCGCCCTTGTCCCGGCAATCCTCGACCGTCTTGCGGCGAACGTCCTTGGTCTAACTGCTTGGCAAGACTGGACGCGGAAGCCGGAGGTAGCGGGCGAAATCTTGGTTTTCGAGGCATTTGTGACCACCGGTGTTTCAGATGGCCACGCCGAGGATGCTAAGCTTGCGGCTTATGCTGCCCGGGAACTTCTGGCAGAAACCACCGCCACAAGTGCACTAGGTAAAGAACCCTGCCTGAGCATGCTCGGCGCCGCTTTGCTTAATGCAAGGATGTCGGATGATATCGAGGAGCTGCGTCGCCAATGCTTGGTGGTCAAGCTTTCGAAAACGACGCTGGAGCACAGGTAAGGCGCCCCGAACACACTCTGCACGCCCTACCGGTGTCTCCTTTTTGACACATTGCCGCCCAATTAGTTAACGCTTTACCACCGCCCCTTTTAGTTGCATCGAAAATATGTAGTCTCGCTTAAGTAAAACTGGGAGCGTGACGCATGAATAAGTATTTCGCTTTCTCCGCAGCTACCTCTCAAATCCTGTTACCTGGTTGCGCGATCTCACCAATACAGGAAGAAGTGACGCACGTTTCAACTCCGGTCGTGGTGGCGCAAATCCGGTGCGAAGCGCGAGATGCCATGAGAGGCATGATGGCAGCATTTCTTCTCGAACAAACGGACGACCCAATTGCCGTAGTCAAAGGAAAAGAGCTTGAAGACAGGAAGAAGCCATATTCTTCAATAGATCTCCGGCCTCTCGCTTCGGATTTACAATCTACGATCAGCAGCTACGCCAAGTACGCGGTGACCTACGATTTTACCTTCGATGGGACGATCACAAACAACATAAACGGAAGTCTGACCCCTACAACGACGTTCGGAGCTGGCAGTCGGGCATTCCCGTTCACTGCGAAGCTGGATCGGTCTCGACAAAATATCCAAAGTTTCCGCGAGACGGACACGTTTGGGGACCTGCTTAAAAATACAACGGTCGAATATTGCCCTGATCCGCATCAAAATGTAGCGCGAAACTATATCTATCCAATTACCGGGACAATCGGACTAGCGAAGCAGTTACAAGACTTCATGTCTCTTAATTACTATTCGCGCCTTGACGCCAAGGAGGGGCCGCCGACGTTTACGTCCACGATCACCTTCACCACCACAGTACGCGGAACGGCTGATCCGACGATTGTGATCTCTCCCGTCGTCAATTCGACGACCAGGAGTGGAGGCTACGGGATTACTTCCGAGCGGTCGGACGAGCATCAAGTGATCGTGGGCTTCGCGGCAAAGGCGTCAAAGATGAGCGACGTGGAGATCGCGAAGTTTCTTGCGCCCGGAGACGGTTTTAACGTCCCAACCGGCTCGCAGGAGGAGGTCGCTTCCCAGAAGGCAGTCGCCGAAAGTATCTTGCGGTTTCAAATTGGGCGCCAGAACGGCCCGGTAATCGTCAATCAATCTTTGTTGTCGCTATTTTAGGAGGGTGAAATGGCCGAAGATCAGACAAACAAGTACGAGGACAAGAAGTCTATATCTGCACAGTCAGTGACATGGTTTTTGGAGATGCTGGATAAAGAAGGGCTGCGGAAGCAATTCCTAGACCAGGCACCGAAAAGCAAGACCACTGCTGCCAGTGAACTATTGCTGAATTCAGATGTTTTCGCCGGTAAATCCCAAATCGATCCGCAAGCTCTTGCGCACGGTATGGACCGGCTTTCTACCGTAGATACAGCGATCTCAACTGATGTTTTACAGGCATCGCTTTCTGTCGAGCCAGAACTGATGGAGTTCGCCAGAACGTTTGTGATGAATAATAATCTGACTGCAAACTATTCGATAGCCAAGGGCTTGAAGAAAAGGAAATGCGGTAACGGGCGCGAAGTGTGTAAAGGGCGATGACTTTATATGATCGTAGCTTGGCCGCCTTTCTGCCCGCATGAGAGCAACGGGCAAGGTGCCCTTGAAGACTAATCTATCATGTTATCGGAGCGCTATTCCGATCTCAAGATTCGAAAGTAGATCTGCATGTCTTGGACAAGCGCCCTGGCTTGGCGCAGGAGGCGGTAGTATTTTGGCGATATCACATTTCAGGCGCGAACATGGTCAAAATTTACTTGAAAACCAATGACGGCAGCTTCGTCGACGAGACCGGCAAAACACTTTTCTTTTCCTTCGAGAGGTTTCGCGACGAGATTTGTAAAAACGGACACTGCTTTGTTTGCGGCGCGAAACCCGACAAGGCTTTCAACGGCGAGCATGTCATCCCGAACTGGCTTCAAAAACATTGCGGCATCCAAAAGGAAGCGCTCAATCTTCCAAATGGACAAAAGGCAGCATACGGTACTTACAAGATCGCCTGCTGCAGCGGCTGCAATTCACTGCTCGGTGAGGTTTACGAAGTGCCAATCAGTAAGGTCTTGAAAGGGGGAGAAGCTGCCGTTATCGATTTTCTGGAAAGCGGCGGGGCGCCTCTCTTTTGTGGCTGGCTGAGTCTCATTTTCTTGAAGGTCCACCTTCGAGATTTCAGAAATCGGGTTTTCCTTGACGAACGAGCCGCTGCCGAAACCATTGGCGATAGCTACGAGCTTCAGCATCTGCACCACGTCCATGCGGTCGCACGCGCCGTAACAGCTGCAGTGGACATCGACCCGAAGGTGTTTGGAAGTTTGCATGTACTCGGGCTAGTCTCCTCGGGCGACCTGTTCGACTATTGCGACAACTTGGCCGGAAGGACACTACTGCTGCAGGTCAACGAAATAGCCTTCGTCTATGTGATAGATGATTGTGGCGCGACATCCGACATGCTTGTCAACCAGTTTGAGGTGCTTCCACACCCTCTCAATAGGGTCCAGATTCGTGAAATCTACGCACGTCGTCTCGCTGCCAACCTTCACATCGTTGAAAGTCCGACTTTCAGTACAGTGATCTCCCGCGAGACAGGCAAGCCAACGATCCAGGTAGAACTACCAGAGTATAAAATTCACGACTTCGAGCCCGCCTTATTCGGGGAGGTCTTTCGTGGTGCTTTGGGGGATTTAGCACCTCACGTTCAGGTCGATGGAAAGCTTGGTGAGGCTGCGATTGAGATAATCGCATCGGGCCGCATTTCATCGCTTGTTGACAACGAGGGAAATCCGAGGAACGCGACCTCAGCGACAAGATGAATGCGACCAACTTTGAAAAACCCCTTGTGCCGACAGAGAGACGACAACACACTTAAGAGGTCGCCCACTTTGAGATAGCCATGAAAGAATTTTTGATAGATATGCCCACCCTGACGTCGTTCTGGGTAACTGCAGCGTCGGAAGAAGCGGCCATTGAAGCGCTTTACGAAGCGACAGCCGAACTTGAGTTGAGGCTGCACATCGGAACCAAGAAAAATCCCGTAGAACTTATCAATACGACATGCCGCCACGGAGAGCTTGGCGACTACGAGATAGTGTCAGACGACGAGGTCAATGAGCCCGAGGATTTAGAGGAAGTGGACAATTGACGCGTCGCGCTTCGCAAATCCATATTTCGGTCAATCCGATACATAGCATATTCATGCTACCGGGTCCATTCGAGGCGGCCGCGAGCAACAAAATAAGCTATCGTTGCTTTTCGCCGAGCGAAGATTTTGCCGGTTGTAACCGAGCATTTTCTAGACCAAAGCGGTAAGCAAGAGCAGCTCACGGACCAGGGCAAAAGCATTTCCCAGAATACCGCTCCACCCTGGCCCGACAACGTCTATTTCGTTGGCCCGTATCCCGATCTATGCGAAAGTCTCGCAGAGCAGATTCAGCGTCGATTAGCGGGCTACGGTCTGATGGAGGGCTTCGAAATGTCCGTATGCCGAGACATTGTTGCTCAGATATTCGGATGGGACGATTTCGACGAGTTGACTGTCGAAGGATGCGTCCACATGGTGTTTCCCATCGAAGTCCTCAGCAAAGCTGAAAAACGCATCCGGTTCGGGCATGGCTTGGAAACGCTATTCATGTGGGATGTCCCGGTCAGGACCGCTTTCGACACGCTGACCGGGCTAAGCCGAGCGGCATATTTGTGGGCTGGAGCGAAAGCTATTTCGCGAGATTGAACCGCTAGGACCAGCCCGTCACCCAGACACCTGCAGCTCGCCATTTCTGACAATAAGCAAGTTGAGAACAACCTGGTCGAGGGCCCGGTGTCCGGGCTCTTCCCGGAATGTGCCATTCGCGCGTCAACGCTCGCACATCCTTCCACGAGCCCCGCCATCCATGAAGAGCACATGTCATGGTCCGCGAACTCGCCATACTTTTGGCAATGCATAGTTGCCATTGAACAGACGGTCAGCCATGGCCAGACCATGTTCCAGCGGGCCGAACTGGCGTCGCCCTTCCCCCATTTTTGCTTGGCCTCCTTTCACGCCGTCCTGAAATCCTGCCGCCCGCCAGTCTGCGAATGTCTTCAATTCGACGCCTCTTTGGTCGTTTCGATGCAGAGGCAAGGCACGAAATCGACGGCTGCGATGTTTTCAGAAAACAGGGAAACCGAGGCGGCCGTTGCAGGTACTTCAACGCCCCGTCACCTCCAGGATATTTTCATAAAAGAGACCTCCGACCGCTTTACGCCGTGGAAAACGACACTCGGTTCGCAAACCCGGAACGAATCGTGATATTTGAGGCTATGAGCATATCCAATCGAACGCGCGAAGAGCCTCATGACCCGCAGCAGGGCGCGTCTTAGTGTCTTCTGTTCAGCAACGCTCCGCGTCCTCCGCCCTGTTCGATGATCGCCCTACTGCCGAAGGGGCGTTGAAGCGCATTTGGGGTTACGACAGCTTCCGGGGAGAGCAGGCAGAGGTCATTCGCCACGTCATGCAAGGCGGCGATGCTCTCGTGCTGTTCCCGACCGGCAAGGGCAAGTCCTTATGCTTCCAGATACCGGGAGTTTGCCTGCCAGGAACGACAATCGTCATCTCGCCGCTCATCGCGCTCATGCGGGACCAGGTTGAAGAGCTGAAGTCGTTGGGCGTGGCCGCCGAGTGCCTCTGGTCGCAACAGACCGAGGAGGAATCCCGCCGCGTCCGGTCAAACCTTCGAGCTGGCAAGATCAAGCTGCTGTATGTGACGCCGGAACGCGTCGTAATGCCTGGTTTCGCCGATCTATTCGGAAGCGTGCCGATCTCACTGATCGCAATCGACGAATGTCATTGCGTCAGTTCCTGGGGACACAATTTCCGAAAAGATTACCTTGGCCTCGGCAAGCTCAAGGAACTTTATCTAGGTGTGCCGCGCATCGCCTTAACCGCCACAGCCGACGCCCACACGCGGAACGACATCATCCGACAGCTGGAACTGGACGACGCTGCCGTCTACCTGGACAGCTTTGACCGCCCGAACATTTCCTACGAAATCGTCGAGCGAGACAATGCCCGCAATCAGCTCCTTCGATTTCTCAAGAGACATGAGGGATCAAGCGGGATCGTGTACTGCCTATCTAGGAAAAAGGTCGAAGAGACCGCCGAGTGGCTGAACGATCACGGGATCAAGGCCAAGGCCTACCATGCGAAGATGGACCCGAACGAGAAGGCAGCCAACCAGGACGCCTTTCGTTTGGAAGAAGATCTGTGCCTGGTCGCGACCGTCGCTTTCGGCATGGGCATCAACAAGCCGAACGTTCGCTATGTGGCTCACCTTGACCTCCCCTCCTCCGTCGAGGCCTACTATCAGGAAACTGGACGCGCTGGTCGTGATGGCCTCCCATCTGAGGCATTCATGATCTACGGGATGTCGGACATCGTCCAGCGTCAGCGTATGATCGACGAAGGCGAAGCGACAGACGAGATCAAGCGTATCGAGCGGGCCAAGCTGAATGCCCTGCTCGGCATCTGCGAAACTGCCGGATGCCGTCGAAAAGCAATCCTTGGCCATTTCGGTGAGGCGGCGTCTGCGCGATGCGGCAATTGCGATACCTGCAACCAGCCGGTCGAAACCTGGGATGGCACGGAAGCCTCAATCAAAGCATTGGCGGCCGTCTATCGGACTGGCGAACGCTTCGGCGTAGCCCACCTGATTGATGTTCTGGTCGGCAAGGTCACGGATCGCACGTCGAAGTTTGGTCACACAGAAATGCCGGTCTTCGGCGCAGGCAAGGACCTTCCGGCCAGCACCTGGCAATCGGTCTTCAGACAGCTGCTCGCCCATTCCTTCATATTGGTCGCGCATGACGAGTTCGGAGCAATCAAGCTCGATGATTCGGCTCGCGCGGTCTTTAAGAAGGAAATCAAAGTCGTCCTGCGTAAGGACCACCGTGAGAAAATCGGCAAGAACGACAAATCTCGTACGCAGCGAGCACCGCGAACCGCAGGCCTGTCCGCACGCGACGAAGGACTCTTCCAGGCGATGCGGGCGGAGCGGATGGCTATGGCCAAAGAACTGGGTGTCGCTCCTTACGTAATCTTCCCCGACACGACGCTGATCGCATTCGCCACGGAGCGGCCGACCACTGAAAAGGAAATGTTGTCGATTTCCGGAGTTGGCGCGACCAAGCTCGAACGATACGGATACCGTTTTATGGAAATCATTTCGGTAGCGGAATAACCTGACGGTCGCGACCTTATTGTTGTCGGTGGCAGTCGATGGCCCAAGGATGCTTATCGACACAGTGAGGAAGCTAAAGCCAGGCGTCTCGCAAGCGAGACGAGACTGACGGGCTGTCGCCCGACTTCCTTTGTATCCGTGCCGAACGGACTGCCAGACTCTTGCGGTCGCTGTCCGAACGGCTCGTATACCCAAGACGGAATCCGCCTGGTCGGCGGATGCTTCGGGAGTATGCGGAAAGGCAAAATTCCAACAACCGGCGTTTAAACGATTGCAAAGTCAATGAGTTACTGATACCTTTTGTTTTAGAGGCGAAACCGTGAATACGGGAAAACAATGGGCCTCGTCGATGGCAAACAGCGCGATCTTCGCGTCGCCGATCGTCTGGCGGAAATTGTCGGTGAGGATGCGCTCCGGCGTCATGTAGAGGAGGTCGAGCGTGCCGGTCCTGATGTCGCGGTAGATCTGTTGCGCTTCTTCGCGCGTGATCGACGAATTCAGCGCCGCCGCATTGACGCCGAGCTGTTTTAGCGCCTGCACCTGGTCGCGCATCAGGGCGATCAGCGGCGAGACGACGACGCCGATGCCATCCCGGCAGAGCGCCGGGATCTGGAAGCACAGCGACTTGCCGGCCCCGGTCGGAAACAGCACGACGGCATCGCCACCCGCCACGACCTGCTCGACCACCTCCGCCTGGCGGCCGCGAAAGGCCGGGTAGCCGTAGATGCGCTTGAGGACGTCGAGGGG
>CAZZZI010000017.1:0-36783 GCA_964658415.1 uncultured Sphingomonas sp.
CGGACCAACCGTCGGCAAGCCAGAAATAGCCGCCGAGCGAACCGGCAATGCTCGACCCCAGATAATAGGACAGCAGGTAGAGCGACGAGGCGTGGCCCTTGGTATCGCGGGCCAGCCGTCCGACCAGGGCGCTGGCGACCGAATGGGCGCCGAAGAAGCCGACGGTGACGAGCACGATCCCGACGATGATCAGCGGCAGGGACGAGGACAGCGTCACCAGCCCGCCGATTGCGGCAATCAGGATGCCGACGGGCATGACGCGGAGGTGCCCGAAGCGGTCGCCCAGCAGGCCGGCCGCCCAGGACGCGGCGATCCCGAAGATATAGGCCGCAAAGATCAGGCCGAGTTCCGTCTGGTTGAGATTGAACGGTGCCGCCACCAGGCGAAAGCCGGCGTAGTTATAGACCGTAACGAAGGATCCCATGATCAGGAAGCCGATGGCAAACAGGCAGGGCAGCGCCGGATTTCTGATATGGCCGAGCCAGGCCTGGACATGGAAAGCGGCGTTGAAGCCCTTGCGCGGCGCGAAATTGCGCGAGGCGGGCAGGAGCAGGAGAAAGCCGATGGAGGCCGCAAGGCCCAGCAAGCCGACTGTCGCCAACGCCGGGCGCCAGGAAAATTGTTCGGCGACCATGCCTGTCAACACGCGCCCCGCCATGCCGCCGAAGGCATTGCCGGCGATGTAAAGGCCCATGGAGGCACCGAGACCACGCGGATCGATCTCTTCGGCGAGATAGGCCATCGCCACGGCCGGAACGCCGCCGAGCAGGAAGCCTTCCAGGGCCCGGATGACCAGAAGCGTATGCCAATCGGGCGCGATCGCGCAGGCGAGCGTGCAGATCGCTGCCCCGAGCAGCGAGGCGAACATGAGACTGCGGCGGCCGACGCCTTCCGAGACTGCTGCCGCCAGAAAAATCGCAAAGGCGAGAAAACCGGTCGATAACGACAGCGACAGGGAACTGGCAGCCGGGCTCACCGCGAATTCGCGGGCGAAAACCGGCATCAGCGGCTGCACGCAATAGAGAAGCGAGAAGGTCGAGAAGCCGGACAGGAACAGGGCAAAACTGGCGCGCTTGTATTCGGCGGTGCCGCGCAGGAGAAACCGCGGCGCGTCGGTCGCAGCGACGGTGTCGAGAGAAGGACGGATCGTACCGGGGAGTTTCTGCGAAGCGGCAAGGGACATGGGGTAAAACCTTTTCTTGTCCTTGATCTAGTCAAGCCCGCATCATGTGTCCAATATATGGAAGAGACTTTCTCGATCTGTTTTGGAGATAGCGATGGAACTGCGCCACCTGCGCTATTTTCTGGCGCTCGCCGATGAAGGCAATTTTACCCGCGCGGCGGCTAAACTCGGCATCGGCCAGCCGCCGCTCAGCCAGCAGATCCGCGATCTCGAGACCGAGGTCGGCGCGCAGTTGTTTCACCGCGTGCCGCACGGTGCGGAACTGACTGCGGCCGGCGAGGCATTCCTGCCGGAGGCACAGGCGGCGATCGATGCGGCAGAGAGGGCGAAGCTGTCGGCGCAGCGCGCCAATCGCGGCGAAACCGGTCGTCTGTCGCTCGGCTTCACGGCATCCTCCGCCTTCAACGTCCATGTCAGCGGCACGATCCGTCGGTTTCGCGGCCGCTGGCCGGAGGTGCGGATGTCGCTGACGGAGATGAACAGCAAGGGCCTGATGGAGCGGTTGATGCGCGGCGAGATCGATGCCGCCTTCATCCGGCCTGGCCTCGAAAATCCGCGGGAGGTGCGCCTGAAGATGCTAGCCGTCGAACGGATGGTCATCGCACTGCCGACGGGACATCGCCTGGCCGCCAGCGGACCGGTGCCGCTTTCGGCACTGGCACAGGAGCCCTTCATTCTCTTTCCACGCGTGGCAGGCCTCAGCCTTTACGACGACATTGCGGCCGCCTGCCGCGAGGCAGGGTTCGAGCTCGTGGTCAGCCAGGAGGCGCCGCAAATTCCGTCGGTGGTCAACCTGGTGGCGGCCGATCTCGGCGTGTCGATCGTTCCGGCCTCGATCGCCCAGATCAAGCTCGACGGCGTCGTCTACCGCGAAATCGACGGACCACCTCTGGAGGCGCGGCTGGGGCTCGCCATGCTGAAGAGCCAGCGCTCGCCGGTCACGGACAATCTGATGAGCCTGCTGCCGTCGCTTTGAGCACGACAGCCCGCCCTGGCGCCGGAATTTAACGAGCCATCTCCCAGACCCTCGGCAAGCCACGGAGAGAAGCGACCTCCGGACCGCAGCCGCGAATTATGGCTCCCAGTAGGGCGGGCTGCCGAAGGCGGCTCTCAGATGATCGGCGATGGCGCGCAGCTTGGCCGAGGGTCTTCGACCTTCGGGATGCGCCATGTAGATGAACTCCGCATCGGCCTGCCAGCCGATATCGATGGCCGCCAGCGTACCGTCGCGGAGCGCCGCGCCGGCGATGAAGGTCGGCAACAACGCTATTCCAAGGCCGGCAATCGCCGCGTCGCGCATCATGTCGCCATTGTTGACCCTGAAGCCGAATTGCGCCCGCAATTGCACCGGACCGCCCTCAGCCTGGAAACGCCAGTCGGCGACACCACGGTTGGTATAGAAAATACCGCGATGGCCGGCGAGTTCGGCCGGAGATGCAGGACTGCCGCAGCGATGGAGGTAATCAGGCGACGCCACCAGCAGGCGGCGGCTCGGTGCGAGGATCCAGGCCACCAGCCGGCTGTTGGCGATGGCCCCATGGCGCAGGATCGCATCGTAGCCATCGGACGCGGCATCCACGCGCCGATCGTCGAGGTCGAGCGACAATTCGATCTTCGAATAGGCGGCCAGAAAGGGATAGAGAGCCGGTCCGAGATGCATGCGCCCGAAGGTGACGGGTGCCGCGATCCGCAACGGTCCGGCCAGCGTCCCTCGCCGCTCCGCCATGTCGCCGGCCGCCTCCTCGACCTCATGGATGATGCGGCTGGCCCGCTCGAGAAAGGCCGCACCGTCCTCCGTCAATGTGAGCTTGCGGGTGGTGCGATGCAGAAGCGTGGCATTCAGGCCGCGTTCGAGTTCGGCAAGCCGCTCGCTGACAACCGATTTCGACAGCCGCAGTCGCCGCGCCGCCTCGCTGACCGAACCGGCTTCAGCAACGGCGACAAAGGCGGCAATTCCCTCGATCTTCATCATCGTTCGGCAATCCCGAATTCGAGTTCCACGATCTGCAGACTAATCCGAACGCAAGGTCGATGCCATTCTCCTCACATCGAAACAGCCGACAGATGTCGATCGGGAAACCAAGGAGAAAACCATGTCACGCCTGCACAATAAAACTGCTCTGATCACCGGTGGCACCAGCGGCATCGGGCTCGAGACCGCCCGCCAGTTCATCGCCGAGGGTGCGCGCGTTGCCGTTACCGGATCGAGTGCGGCCGGCATCGAAACAGCCCGGGCAGCTCTCGGCGACGGCGCACTGGCGATCCAGGCGGACGCCGGCGATGTCGACGGTCAAAAACATGTTGTCGAGGCCGTGAAGAACGCCTTTGGTCACCTCGACATTCTGTTCATCAATGCGGGCATCGCTGAATTCGGGCCGCTTGACCAACGGAGGCGAATTTCGATCGCTCGATCGCCATCAACGTCAAGGGGCCGTTCTTCCTGATGCAGGCGCTGCTGCCGGTTTTGGCAAACCCGGCGTCCGTCATCCTCAACACCTCCATCAACGCCCATATCGGGATGCCGAATTCCAGCGTCTATTCGCTGACCAAGGGGGCGCTGCTGACGCTCGCCAAGACCCTGTCAGGCGAGTTGATCGGCCGAGGCATCCGCGTCAACGCTGTCAGCCCCGGCCCGATCGCCACGCCGCTCCACGGCAAATTGGGTGCCACGCCAGCCGATGCCGAGGCGATGACAGCACAGATCCAGGCGCAGATCCCGGTCGGCCGCTTCGGAACTGCAAGCGAAGTCGCCAAGACCATCATCTTCCTCGCCTCAGACGAGGCGGCCTATTTCGTCGGCAGCGAGCTGATCATCGATGGCGGCATGAGCAACCTCTAGTTCGCAGGCAGAAATTCATCTTCAAATCTCACATGTTTTTTTTCGCGGTTCTTGCCGCAAACGGCTCTTGCCTGCATAAGGGGGACATGGGACTTGATTCAAAAATATTCGACAGCATTCGAACAAAACGCAAGAAGCCAGCTTCGCAGGCGGACGATTCCGGGCCGAAATGCCATTGGGACGGTTGCGACAAGAAGGGCACGAACCGTGCACCTGTCGGCCGTGAGGCCGAGGGAGAATTCTTTCTCTTCTGTCTCGAGCACGTCAAGGAATACAACAAGGGCTACAACTTCATGTCGGGCCTCTCCGACGCGGAGATTGCCCGGTATCAGCGCGAAGCTGCGACCGGCGGTCGTCCGACGTGGAGCATGGGCGTCAACAAGGGTGCGCAGGACGCGCCTGCCCAGTCCGAAGTGAAATCCGGTGCGGCACAGGCCTATAAGTTCAAGCGGCCGCCGCCCCGTCGCAGCCCCGCCACGGACCGCTTCGAGCCGCAGGTGCGCGGCCGCAAGCTGAAGACGCTCGAAGCCAAGGCTTTCGAGACGCTCGGCCTGCCCCAGACGGCAACCGCGGCGGACATCAAGGCCAAGTACAAGGAGCAGCTGAAGCTCCACCACCCGGACGCCAACGAGGGCGACCGCGGCTCTGAAGCCTATCTGCAGGCGGCCATCGAAGCCTACAAAATCCTGAAGCTGAACGGTTTCTGCTGAGATCACGCTGGGCGTGCGGCCTCGAGAGGTCGCTTGCCGGCGTCTGGCGATTGCATGTTGCCGGGCGAAGGCCTAGATCGTCTGATACCAATCCAGGCGACAGGGTAAGGCGATGGTTCTCTCGGGCAAACGCATCCTTCTCATCATTTCGGGCGGCATCGCCGCCTACAAGAGCCTAGACCTGATCCGCCGGCTGCGCGAGCGGGGTGCATCCGTGCGCCCGATCATGACCGCAGGCGCGCAGCAGTTCATCACGCCGCTTGCCGTTGGCGCGCTCTCGGCCGGCCATGTCTACACCGACCTGTTTTCGCGCGAAGATGAACAGGATGTCGGCCATATCCGCCTGGCGCGGGACTGCGACCTCGTGCTGGTGGCGCCGGCCACTGCCGACCTAATGGCCAAGATGGCCCATGGCCTTGCCGACGACCTTGCCTCGACCGTCTTGCTGGCGACCGACAGGCCGGTGCTCGTCGCGCCTGCCATGAACCCGAAAATGTGGGCGCATGCGGCAACCACGCGCAATGTCACGACCCTCAAGGGGGACGGAATCGCTTTCATCGGCCCGATGGCGGGCGAAATGGCAGAGAGCCGCGAGGCCGGCACCGGCCGCATGGCCGAGCCGCTGGAGATTGTTGCAGCCGTCGAGGCGGTGCTTGGCGGGCGACCAAGGCCGCTTTCCGGGCGCAAGGCGATCGTCACCTCCGGGCCGACCCACGAACCGATCGACCCCGTACGCTATATTGCCAACCGCTCGTCCGGCCGGCAGGGCCACGCCATTGCCGCAGCCTTGGCCGATCTCGGGGCCGAGGTGACGCTGGTGTCCGGGCCGGTGTCTATCCCGGATCCGGCGGGTGTGACGACCGTGCATGTCGAGCGGGCAGAGGAAATGCTGGCAGCGGTGCTGGGCGCACTCCCGGCCGATATCGCCGTGATGGTGGCCGCCGTTGCCGATTGGCGGGTCGAGGCCGCAGGGCAGAAAATGAAGAAGCAGCCGGGCGAACCGCTGCCGAGCCTGAGGCTCACTGAAAATCCCGACATTCTCAAGACGGTAGGCCACCACGCGATGCGACCGAGCGTCGTTGTCGGCTTTGCCGCCGAGACCCAGGACGTCGAGGCCAACGGACGGACCAAGCTTGCCCGCAAGGGTGCCGACCTGATCGTCGCAAACGACGTCTCACCGGGAACGGGAATCATGGGCGGCGATCGCAACAGCGTAACGCTGATCCGCGCCGATGGGACGGAAGCATGGCCCGAGATGGGCAAGGACGCGGTGGCGGCGAAGCTGGCGGCGCTGATCGCCGCGCGTTTCAAGCCGGAATAGCGATCGGCGCGGATTTTGCCACGTCCCTTTTTTCGGGGCGGAAGACAGCCACGTCGACGCCTTCAGCCGTCACGCACACGGCGCTGCCGTTCGGGATCTCGGCCCAGCTGTCGATGTCGTCGTTCAAGGGCTCGGACACCAGGCAATAGCCCTGGCCGGTGCCGAGCGGCCCGGCATAGAGGGTCGGAGCCTTGCCGTCGGTGGCATATCGGATTGCGTAAAGGGACTTGCCATCGGAAAAGGCAGCCGTGAAGCGCAGCAAAGCCGAGCCGGTGAGGTGCTCCGCGAGGCCTTCGACGAAGCCGATCGTATCGGCCATCGCGGACATCGGCGTCTGGCACAGGCCGAATTGCACCGCGAGCAGGAAGAGAAGCTCGGAATCGGTCGTTCCCGTGCGGGCGTTGAAGAGCTCGTCGTCGAGCATGGCCTCCATCGGACGACGCAGGCGCTCGAAATTGGCGATCTGGCCGTTGTGCATGAAGGACCACTTGTCCCAGACGAAGGGGTGGCAGTTGTCGCGCCGCGTGCCGCCGCCGGTGGACGCTCGTACATGCGCCAGGAACAGCGGCGAGCGGATCTGCCGCGCTATGCTTTTCAGATTGCAATCGGACCAGGCTGGCAGAATGTCGCGATATCGGCCGGGCTCGGGCCGGTCGCCGTACCAGGCAATGCCGAAACCATCGCCGTTGGTCGCCGTCTTGGCGCGGGTCGCGCAGTGCGACTGTTCGATCAGAGAGTGGGCCGGCGACGTGACAAGCTCCTCCAGATAGAGGGGGTCTCCGCAATAGGCTGCCCAGCGACACATGCTTTTCTGCTCCGATTCTCGCCTGCTTTTACTCCGGCGGAAGAATGTCGAAATCAAGGACGATTGTTAAGCGGAATGGATAACAAAGCCTTAACGTTTCCGCAGCTTGCCCGGACCGTGACATATTTCTGCGGCGCCGGCGCACGGCCCTGCAGCGTGCCGGAATTTATATTGTGAACGGTGCGTTCCCTCGCCCAGACTCGCCGGCATGGCGGGAGCGCTGTATGACACCGCCAGCAACCAGGAGAAACAACTGATGTCGATCCGACCCGTAAAGTATGAGAGCGCTGCTACGCCGACGATGGAAGGCGCCGGTGTGAAGCTTCATCGCGTCTTCGGCTTCGGCGACCCGTCGCTGACCGATCCGTTCCTGATGATGGACGATTTCCGCAACGACGTGCCGAACGATTACGTTCGGGGTTTTCCCTGGCACCCGCATCGCGGCATCGAGACGATCACCTATGTGCTGGCAGGCTCAGTCGAGCACGGCGACAGCCTTGGAAATCGCGGCGACCTCAATGCCGGCGATATCCAGTGGATGACCGCCGGCAGCGGCATCATGCATCAGGAAATGCCGAGGGGCGACGCTGCCGGGCGCATGCACGGCTTTCAGCTCTGGGCAAACCTGCCATCGGCGCTGAAAATGACAGCGCCGCGCTACCAGGACGTCAAATCGACCGACATTCCCGTGGTCATCGACAATGACGGCACGGCAGTCCGGATCATCTGCGGAAATTTCTGGGGCAAGGCCGGACCGGTCGATGGCGTTGCCGCCGAACCGGTCTATCTCGACGTGTCCGTGCCGCCCGGTGTCAGGAAGCGCCTGCCGGTCGACACCTATCGCAACGCTTTCGCCTATATCTTTGCCGGATCGGGCACGTTCCGCGATGCGTCAAAGCCCTTCGGCGTCCGCGTCGAAAAGGAAGTCGATGGCGAGGAACTGAACATTCGCGACATGTCCGGCAACCGGACGCTGGTGGTCTTCGACAGCGGCGATGAAATCACCGTCCAGGCGGGCGACGAAGGCATCCGCTTCCTGCTCGTTTCCGGCAAGCCGATTGAGGAGCCCGTTGCCTGGCATGGCCCGATCGTCATGAACAGCCGGGCGGAAATCATGCAGGCCATGCAGGAGCTGCAGAACGGCACCTTCATCAAGGCCGCCCATTGATGCATCGTCCGGCCCGAGGAAGGGCAGGCCGCCTTCCCTCACGAATGGGTTGACGACCGCTGGCTCGTCCGATAGTCGTAAAGTCATCCGATGACTTTACGACTGGCAATATGATGCATCCTCTCTACCGAACCAACCTTGCCGAGACTGCGGCAGACAGCATACGCGGCGAAATCCGGGCGAAGCGATGGTCGATCGGCGAAAAACTGCCGAACGAGGCCGCGCTGTCGGCAATGCTGTCGGTCAGTCGCGGCACCATCCGGGAGGCGGTGCGTGTGCTGGTGTCGCAGGGATATCTCGAGACACGGCAGGGATCCGGCACCTACCTGCGCTCCGACGTCGACAGGTCCGGCAGTCTCGACATGGCGCGGCGTGCAAGCCTGCGCGATCGCTTCGAGGCCCGCTGCGCGCTGGATGTCGAGGGCGCGCGGCTGGCAGCGCTGCGGCATACGCCGGCGATCATCGCCAACCTGCGCGACCTGCTGTCCTTGCGCGGCACCCATCAGGGACGCGGGGATACCGGCTTTATCGCCCGCGACCTCGCTTTTCACCAGGCCGTCATCGCTGCCTCCGGCAACGATGCGATGATCGACATCTATGCCTTCTTCTCGGCGTCGATCCAGGAGACGATCGAGGCGACACTCGGGGAGGAAGTGCCGGAGCCCGATCACCAGGCCCATGCGGCCATCGTCGACGCCATCGAGACCGGCGACCCGGACAAGGCCGATGCCGCCGTTCGCGACTTCATGGCACCCGTGCTTGCCGCCCTCGACCGGAGCCTGTTCTCGTGACCATCACCGTTTCCCGCGACAGGCTTTCCGCCGAGCCCACGACGCTGATCGACGCCGAAATCGATGACGCGCCTCCGCCAAAGGCAATCACAGGCCCGCGGCTCCTGCTCGGGATCAGCCTGGTCCTGATCGCCTTCAACCTGCGCGGCCTGTTTTCGAGCGCATCGGCCTTGCTGCCGGAAATCCGCAGCGAATTCGGCCTTTCGGCCACAGGCGCCAGCCTTTTGACGACGCTGCCGGTTCTTTGCCTCGGCCTGTTCTCCCCCCTGGCACCGCGACTGGCGCAACGCATCGGTGCCGAACGGTCGCTGCTTGCCGTGCTGGCACTGCTGACGCTCGGGATCGCCCTGCGCGGACTAGGCTGGATCCCGCTGATCTATCTCGGCACGGCGCTCGCGGGTGCCTGCATCGCGGTCGGCAATGTTCTGCTGCCCGGCCTCGTCAAGCGCGATTTTGCCGACAAGGCAGCGCTCATGACCGGCCTCTACACCATGGCGCTGTGCGCCAGTGCGGCCTGCGGCGCCGGCTTGAGCCTGCCGGCGGAACGGTTTTTCGGCGGCTCGACAGGTGCAGCCCTTGCCGTCTTGGCGATCCCGGCATTGGCGACCACCCTGCTCTGGCTGCCCCAGGCGCTCTCGACAAAAGGCCGCGCCCATAGGACCGGGTTTCGCGTGGAGGGGCTCTGGCGCGATCCGCTGGCCTGGCAGGTCACCCTGTTCATGGGTCTGCAGTCTGCGCTCGCCTACAGCGTCTTCGGCTGGCTGGCGCCGATCCTGCGCGAACGGGGCCTCGATGGCGTTACGGCGGGCGGCATCGTGTCGGCTTCGGTCATGGTACAGGCGGTCGCCTGCCTGTTCATGCCGCACCTTGCCGTGCGCGGAAGGGACCAGCGGGTCATCAATGTCGCGCTTTGCCTGCTGGCGGTCGGCGGACTGCTCGGTCTCCTGTTCGCGCCGCTTTCGACTGTCTGGCTGTGGGCCGTCCTGCAGGGGATCGGCCAGGGGGGATTGATCGCGGTCGCGATGACAGTGATCGTCCTGCGCTCGCCGGATGCGCATGTCGCGGCCCATCTCTCGGGCATGGCGCAGTGCGTCGGCTACCTGCTGGCCGCCATCGGGCCACTGGTTGTCGGTGTGATCCGCAGCTGGACCGGGAGCTTCGGCCCCTGTGCCATCCTGTTCGTGGCGATCGGCCTGGTCGCCGCCCTCAACGGCTGGGGTGCCGGCAGGTCGCTGCATGTACGCGCCAAAAGCCTGCCGACGGGGCCATGAAGCGGAAAACGGCGGATCGTCTTCGGAATTGCGGCCGTTTAATATCCTTGCGTAGAAGGGCGATCGATGCTGCGGTGCAACAAACATTGGCTCTTCACCACAATTTAGCCTTGCCTTGAGGCCGGCGCGCCATAAGTAGGAAGCCATGTCTGAGCAAACACAGTCCGCAGCCGACGCCACCGTTGCAGCGGTGATGGAAAGCACAGCCCTTTCGGCTTTGGCAGCCCATCCCTCTGAATGGGCGCTTTTCCTCGATATCGACGGTACGCTTGTCGATTTGGCAGAGACGCCGAGTTCGATCACCGTGCCCTCGTCCCTCCCCTACGATCTCGATGCCTTGTCGAAGAAACTCGGCGGAGCCCTGGCGCTGGTGACGGGGAGGTCGCTGACCTTCGTAGACCCGCTGTTCTACCCGTTTCAATTTCCCGTCGCCGGGCTTCATGGTGCAGAGCGCCGGGACGCCGCCGGCAACGTTCAACGGGTCACCGTGACGCCGGCCTTCGTCGAGATGAAGCGTTGCATGACCGAGGAAGCCAGCCAGTGGCCCGGCGTCCTCATCGAGGACAAGGGCGCTGCCGTGGCGGCGCATTATCGGCTTGCACCGGAATGCCAGCATCTCGTCGACGCTATGATGGATCGCTACTTCCGGCAGGCCGGCCCCGACTGGTCCCTGCAACGGGGCAAGATGGTGGCCGAGATCCGCCCGTCCCGCGCCGGCAAGGGCGAGGCGGTGAGCGCGTTTCTGAATGAGGCGCCGTTCAAGGGACGCCGTGCGTTCGCCGCTGGCGACGACTTTACCGACGAGGCAATGTTTAAAACCGTCAATCGGATCGGCGGGCAATCGCTTTTCATCGGGCCCGACAGCGTCGAGACCCAGGCCCGCAGCCGCGTCGCCTCTCCGGCAATCCTACGCCAGATCCTGGCGCAACTCGCGTCCTGACCAAACTACACCCGACCGAACTTCTGAAGGGATCTTCCCATGGGCCGCCTGATAATTGTTTCCAACCGTGTTCCCGTACCTGAAAAAGGCGGTGCAGCACCGGCAGGCGGCCTGGCTGTGGCGCTGAAGATCGCACTCGAAGCGCAGGGCGGGATCTGGATGGGATGGTCCGGCAATTCCAGCGGCGACGCGGAGCCAGGCCCCCTCGTCATGGACGAGCAGGGCAAGATCACCTATGCGCTGACCGACCTCACCGATACCGACGTCGAGGAATATTATCACGGCTTTGCCAACCGCGTGCTCTGGCCGATCTGCCATTACCGGCTCGATCTCGCCGAATACGGCCGCAAGGAAATGGCGGGTTATTTCAGGGTCAACCGCTTCTTCGCCCATCGCCTGGCGCCGCTGATACAGCCGGACGACGTCATCTGGGTCCATGACTACCATCTCATTCCGCTCGCTGCCGAGCTTCGCAAGATGGGCTTCAAGAACAAGATCGGCTTCTTCCTGCATATCCCGTGGCCACCCGCCGACGTGATTTTCACCATGCCGGTGCACGAAGAGATCATGCGCGGGCTGTCGCACTACGACCTCGTCGGTTTCCAGACGGACCACGATCTCGAAAACTTTGCCGGCTGCCTGCGCCGCGAGGGGATCGGCGACGAGCTCGGCGACGGCCTGTTCAGCGCGCATGGACGCACATTCAAGGGCGGCTACTACTCGATCGGCATCGAGACGAAGGCGTTTGCCGAATTTGCGACAAAGGCTTCCACCAACGTCATGGTCCGCAAGGCGCGCCAAAGCGTCGAAGGCCGCGACCTGATCATCGGCGTCGACCGGCTGGACTATTCCAAGGGCATTACCCAGCGCATCGACGCATTCGAACGTTTCATCACAGCCGATGCCGCCCACCAGGGGAAAGTGACCTACCTGCAGATCACCCCGAAATCGCGTTCCGAAGTGCCGGAATACGAGCAGATGCAGCGCATGGTCGCCGAACAGGCCGGCCGCGTCAACGGCGCCATCAGCACCGTCGACTGGGTTCCGATCCGCTATATCAACCGGTCTATTCCGCGCACGGTGCTGGCCGGACTTTATCGGCTCGCCAAGATCGGGCTTGTCACGCCTCTGCGCGACGGCATGAACCTGGTCGCCAAGGAATATGTCGCGGCACAGGATCCCGAAGATCCAGGCGTGCTGGTGCTGTCGCGCTTTGCCGGTGCCGCGCGCGAACTCTACGGCGCGCTCATCGTCAATCCCTATGATGTCGAGGCAACCGCCAATGCCATGGCGCGGGCGCTCGAAATGCCGCTGGAGGAACGCCGCCAGCGCTGGCAGGGCATGATGACCCACCTGCTCGAACACGACGTGGTTCGCTGGTGCGACGACTTCCTGAAGGACCTCACCGCGGAAGAAAACGTCGCCGCCTAGGCCGCCTCTCAGCCGCTTAAGACCTGCACGACGCTGCGATTACCGGATGGTCGCGTGGACAAACTCGCTGGTAATCGCCAGCGAGACAGGTGCACCCGGCACGGACGGGCGTGCCGCGTCGACGAAGGACGCCTTGCCTGTCACGCTGTAGGCAAGGGCCGGTGCCGCCGCAAAGTCCAGATCCGCTTCAAGCATGCGGGCGTTGACCGTCACGGCCTCCGGCTGTCCGGTCGCCGTGAGGACGATGTTAACGCGCAAGGCATCGCTATTCAGCGCAATCGTGCCCGCATGGCCGGAAATGGCGATATCGGCAGCCTTGGCGTCTATCGTTACGGCCGAGAATTCTCCGGAGAGGCGGGTGCTGAGTGCCTGCTGATGAATGGCGACAGCGATGTCCTTCCTGACATTCAAACGGATCTCGTATCTGCAATCCGACATTCCGAACCAGGCGGACAAGCCGGCATCGATGCGCAGCAGCGAACCTTCGATCCTCATGCGGCTGGAATCGCTGCAATCATCGTAGGACCAGATGGAGTTCCACCGGGCAAACCAGCCCTCGCGGTGACGGGTCAGACTTGCCTGATAGGGTTGGTCCGGCGCGGTGGTGATGTCGACGGAACTGGCTTCGCCGCTGATGGCGACAGCGGTGATGGCGGAGATATCCAGCGGCGCGTCAGCCCGCGTCGCGGTATCGCCGAGGGTGATCCAGACGGCGATGAGGACGATGACGGCCAGTAGAATTCGTTTCATGATGTGCTCCCGATGCCCCCGTGGGCCGGCACAGAATTCGCGAAATTCGCTGTTCGTCGCGACCTCGAACATGATCCGGGTCGACCTCGATCGCCATTCGGGGCATGCTGTTGCTTTGATCTTCCCTTCCAGCGGCCAGAACGACGCGCAATGATTTTCATTCCTCTTCCTTTTGTCGAAACGCTTTTTCTGCTCACCCTGCTGCTGCAGATGCATCGGCGGAGCGAAGGCGGATTCCGGGAACACCTGCCGTTCGCTCTGCTGATCGTCGCATACGCTTTGCAATCGGTGCTGATCGGCCTGCGATGGGGATATGATGTCTACGCCGTCCTGCCGTTCCATGCCGTGCTGGCCACGATCATCGCGACGCTGGCGTTCCTCAGCTTTGACGATCTGGCCAGCGATGAACCGATCTTTCGCAAATGGACGACATGGCTGCACTGCCTGCCGGCGTTGACGGTTGCCCTGCTGCGCATCTTCTGGCCGGAGCCGGTGGGCCTCGTCATCATCCTGGTATTTCTCGGCTATGGCGCGGCGCTCACGGCCCTGTGCCTGGCGGGCCCGGATGGCCTCGTCTCCTCCCGCCTCGACGGGGCGCTGCGCTCCTACCGGTCCCTTCAGGTCACCGCTGCGGCCGTACTCATGTCCGTCGTTGCCGATATCGCCATCAGTCTCGATTTTTCCTGGAGCGATGGCAGCCATGCCGGCGAGGTCGTGGCGGCGGGCAACGTTCTGGCGTTGCTGGCACTCGGCGCTGCCGCCTCCGTGGCAAGCTCAGGAGCCGTTGCGCCGGACAGGGCCCAGACGGAGACGGAGACGCCTGCGCCGGCTGCGGGAACAACGCCGGAAGATGCGGCGGCGACCGCTGAGGCCGTCGACGCGCTGATGCGGACGAAAGCGCTCTACAAGGACACGGAGCTCAATCTCGCACGGCTGGCGCGGCGGCTGCAATGTCCGGCCCGCAGCGTCTCGATCGCCATCAACCGCATCCACGGGATGAGCGTGTCGCAATATGTCAACAATTTCCGCATTGCCGAGGCCTGCCGCTTGCTGTCGGAAACGGACGCGCCGGTGACATCGATCATGTTCGATGCCGGATTTCTCAGCAAATCGAACTTCAACCGCGAATTCCTGCGCATTACCGGGACCAGCCCGACGCTCTGGCGATCCAGAAATCACGCCGCCTTGATGGCGTGATATTCCTTGATGGCAACCATCTTGATGGCCGGATAGCGCTCGGATTCGTAGCGCAGGGAAAAGCCGTCCTGCGCCAGGAATACCGGATCGCCGTCGAGATCCCGCGCTATGTCGCCGCGCTTTGCGGTCACGAACTTGTCCATATCGGCGGGGGCATCGGCCGACACCCAGCGGCAGACCGAAAAGCGCGACATCTCGAACGAGACGGGCAGCCCGTACTCGCCCTGCAGCCGTTCCTTCAGAACGTCGAGCTGCAGCGCTCCGACGACGCCAACGATAGCCGGCGAACCATCCTCCGGGGAAAACAGCTGGACGACGCCTTCTTCGGCCATCTGCTGCAGCGCTTCCTTCAGCTTCTTGGCCTTCATCGCATCTTCCAGACGGACGCGGCGCAGGATTTCAGGCGCGAAGTTCGGCACCCCCTGGAACACCAAGTCCTCGCCTTCGGTCAGCGTGTCGCCGATGCGAAGCGTGCCGTGGTTCGGGATGCCGACGACATCGCCGGCAAAGGCGGTATCGGCAATGTGACGCTGCGAGGCGAAGAAGAATTGCGGTGCCGACAGGCTCATCTGTTTGCCGGTGCGCGACAGGCGGGCCTTCATGCCGCGTGCCAGCGTGCCCGAGCAGACGCGGACGAAGGCGATGCGGTCGCGGTGGTTCGGGTCCATGTTGGCCTGGATCTTGAAGACGAAGGCCGTCATCTTCGGATCGGTGGCATGCACCGTCTTGATGTCGGCAACCTGGTCGCGCGGCGGCGGCGCCATCTCGGCAAGCGCATTGATAAGGTCGCGGACGCCGTAGTTGCGCAACGCCGATCCGAAGAACACCGGCGTCAGGTGACCCTCGAGGAAAGCTTCGCGCTCGAACGGACGGCAGGCATCGCGGGCGAGATCGAGTTCGTCGATAAAGGCCTGGCGCTCGTTTTCAGGCAGCCGCTCGGCAACCGCCTGGGGACCGTTGACGGGCGTCGTCTCGGCTTCCTTGTCGTTGCCGCGAACCTCGTTCTTGGCAAGGTGATAAGAGCCGCAGAAGCTCTTGGCGCGACCGATCGGCCAGGTGATCGGTGCGGTATCGAGCGCCAGCTTGACTTCGATCTCGTCGAGGATCTCGAAGATATCGCGGCTTTCGCGGTCCATCTTGTTGACGAAAGTAATGATCGGGATGTCGCGCAGGCGGCAGACCTCGAACAGCTTCAGCGTTCTGGGCTCGATGCCCTTGGCCGCGTCGATGACCATGACGGCCGCATCGACGGCGGTCAGTGTGCGATAGGTGTCGTCGGCGAAGTCCTCGTGGCCCGGCGTATCCAGCAGATTGAAGACGACATCGTCATATTCGAAGGTCATGACAGAGGTAACGACCGAGATGCCGCGTTCGCGCTCGATCTTCATCCAGTCGGAGCGCGTCTGGATACGATCCTTCTTCGCCTTGACCTCGCCGGCAAGCTGGATGGCGCCGCCGAACAGCAGCAGCTTTTCCGTCAGCGTCGTCTTGCCGGCGTCCGGGTGGGAGATAATAGCAAATGTGCGGCGGCGGGAGACCGCCTCGGCGAGACTTTCGGCCATGATGTGAATCCTGTGAATTGCCGCGTATCTAGCGATTTAACGCCGCTAATGCAATTGACCTGTCGCGACGCGGCGCAAACTAATGCCTGATGACAACAGACACAGATACCCGCCCCGCCCTTGCCCTCGTTCGCCTTGCCCACGGCGTCGGGCTCGACCTGCCATCCTACGAGACGACCGGAGCTGCCGGAATGGATCTGCGCGCTGCGGTCCCCGACGACCTGCCGCTGGTACTTTCGCCGGGCCAGCGGGCGCTGGTGCCGACCGGCTTCATCTTCGAGGTGCCTGACGGCTACGAGGCGCAGATCCGCCCACGCTCGGGCCTCGCCTTCAAGAACGGACTGACCTGCCTCAACACGCCGGGCACCATCGACAGCGATTATCGCGGCGAGGTGAAGGTGCTGCTGATCAACCATGGCAGCGAGGATTTCCTCATCACCCGCGGCATGCGCATCGCCCAGATGGTGATTGCACCGGTGACGCAAGCGCGCGTTTTCGAGGCGACGGATACCAGCGAGACGACGCGCGGCAGCGGCGGGTTCGGCTCGACCGGCGTCTGACGGCGACGCTATTTCAACGGACAGCCTTCGGCAACGCCATCGAGCCCCTCGGTCTTCAGCTCGAATGTTGCCGTCGGCTTGGCGGCGCTGCGATCGATTTTGACGACGTAGAGACCGTCGAAATCCTTGCCCTTCCACTTTTCCGGCATTGCCGCAGGATTGCCGCCGTTGTCCTTGAGCAGCTTGGCGACCAGATCGTAGATCTGCTTGTGCTCCCAGGCGACAAAGACCAGCGACGAGCGGTATGCCGGCTTGGACAGAGCCGCCTGCAACCCGGAAATCTCGTCGTAGCCATAGGTCGTATCGACCGGCAATCCAGCGGCGATGGCCGTCGGCTCGATGGTCGCCAGCGGCCGGACATAATCGTAGGAAACACCGGAATCGTCTTTGCGCTTCGACGGATCGGGCGCGAAGACCGCATCCGGCCTGCCGAATTGCTGGGAGAGCATAGCCGGCAGCGCCAGCGCGCGGTTGAGGCCCTTACAGCTCAACTGCCCGAGCCCCGCATCCGGCTTTTCCCCGTGGCGCAGGAAGACGATCGTCTCGTCTTTCGCAGGCGCCGCAGCCAATGCAACGCCCGCCAGCGCCAACGGCGCTGCAAGACAGAACACGGCGCAGACCGGCGCCAAGCGCAACCGTCGGTTAAATGTCGGCATTCGACCCTCCATGACCCAATTATACTCCGCCGCATGGCCCCGTCATGCACCCGTTCGCCGTCGCATGACGGACCGAGGCGCGGGCCTGCTTTCTGCCAAATACCGCAGACGGAGATTTTTATCCCAACATCGTGGCGCTGGTTGGACAAAGCCACTCTGGCCTCGCGGCCTGTTTGACCCTATTCTCTTGCCACAAGCCACCAAGGGAGAACTCCATGTCCGATACCCGTAAGCCAGGCCGCGGCCGCATCTATGCGTCGATCACCGACACCATCGGCGACACGCCCATCGTGCGCCTCGACAAGCTGGCGAGGGAGAACGGCGTCAAGGCAAACCTGCTCGCCAAGCTGGAATTCTTCAACCCCATCGCCTCCGTCAAGGACCGCATCGGCGTCGCGATGATCGAGAGCCTGGAGGCACAGGGCAAGATCGCGCCGGGCAAGACGACACTGGTCGAGCCGACATCGGGCAATACCGGCATCGCGCTGGCCTTTGCCGCAGCTGCCAAGGGCTACAAGCTGATCCTTACCATGCCGGAGACCATGTCCGTCGAACGCCGCAAGATGCTGGCACTGCTGGGCGCCGAACTCGTGCTGACCGAGGGGTCCAAGGGCATGAAGGGCGCCATCGCCAAGGCGACGGAGCTTGCCGAAAGCATCGAGAACGCCGTCATTCCGCAGCAGTTCGAAAACCCGGCAAACCCGGACATCCATCGCAGGACCACGGCCGAAGAGATCTGGAACGATACGGAAGGCGGCGTCGACATCCTGGTTGCCGGGATCGGCACCGGCGGCACGATCACCGGTGTCGGCCAGGTGCTGAAGTCCAAGAAGGCCAGCGTGAAGGTCGTCGCCGTCGAGCCGGCCGAATCGCCCGTTCTGTCCGGCGGCGCCCCCGGTCCGCACAAGATCCAGGGGATCGGGGCCGGCTTCGCGCCCGCGATCCTCGACACCGAGATCTATGACGAGATCGTCACCGTCGGCAGCGCAGATGCCCTCGAGACTGCCCGTCATGTCGCCCGCCTCGAAGGCGTGCCCGTCGGTATCTCTTCCGGCGCGGCGCTGTTTGCGGCGATCGAGATCGGCAAGCGGGAGGAAAATGCCGGCAAGACCATCGTCGTCATCATCCCGTCCTTTGCCGAGCGCTACCTGTCGACGGCGCTGTTCGAAGGCCTCGGCGGCTGATCCCTATTCGGTTTTCAAAGAACAGAAGGGTGCAGACGCAGCCTTCTTCGGACCTATCGGTTCACGCTGCCGCTGAGAGGCGCGAGCCGGCGATCCGGTAGGATATGGCCTCGGCCAGATGGATGCGGCCGACGGTCTGCTTGCCGTCGAGATCGGCCAATGTGCGCGCCACCTTGAGAACGCGATGGTAGCCGCGGGCCGAGAACTTGAGCTTTTCGGCGGCCTCGCGGAGCAACTGCAATCCACCCGGGTCCGGCTCGGCCATGATTTCGATCATCGATGTCGAGCAGCGCGCATTGGTCGACACGCCGCGCATGCCGGCTTCCAGAAACCGCTCCTGCTGCCACTCCCTTGCCCGGGCCACGCGCCGGGCGATATCGGCGCTTTTTTCGGCCGGCATCGGACGGATCAGATCCACGGCGGAAACGGCGGGGACGTCGATGCGGATGTCGATACGGTCCATCAGCGGTCCGGAAATGCGGTTCTGATAGTCCGTCATGCAGCGCGGACCCCTAGCGCAGCTATGTCCCGGTTCGCCCGCCATGCCGCAGCGACAGGGGTTCATGGCCGCCACCAGCTGGATCACGGCGGGATAGCAGACACGATGATTGGCACGGGCGATGATGCACTCCCCCGTCTCGAGCGGCTGGCGCAGGGCATCGAGCGCCTGCGGTGAAAATTCCGGAAACTCGTCGAGAAACAGGATGCCGTGATGGGCGAGCGAGGCCTCGCCGGGCCGGGCGCGCAGCCCGCCGCCGACCATGGCCGCCATGGTGGCGGAATGATGCGGGGTGCGGAACGGCCGCCGATCGGACAGCTTGCCGCCGGACAATTGGCCGGCGATCGAATGGATCATCGAGACTTCGAGCAATTCGGCGGCCGACAGCGGCGGCAGGATCGACGGCAACCGGGCCGCCAGCATCGATTTCCCCGATCCGGGAGGACCGACCATCAGCAAGATGTTGACAAAAGACCTCGATCATTTCACACAGCGGTATGACCTATCCCGTCGTTAAGCCCAAGGCCTATTCTTATCTCCGGTTCTCCACTCCCGAGCAGGCGAAGGGCGATAGCGCCCGCAGACAGATTGCGGCGGCCGAAACCTATGCTGCACTCAACAACCTCGACTTAGACCAGACATTTAGGCTCCGAGACGAGGGCATTTCCGCTTTTCACGGGGCTAACGAAGAGACTGGGCGATTAGGCGACTTCCTCGAGGCTGTTAAGCACGGTGATATCACGGTGGGCAGCTATCTGCTCGTTGAGAGCCTTGATCGACTAAGCCGCATGACACCTCGGAAAGCTGTCAGGCTGTTGGAGAACATCTGCGAGGCGGGCATCACCGTGGTCACTCTATTTGACAATAGGGTCTGGACACACGATGCCTTTGACAAGGACCCCTTGCCCATGATCCTGGCGCTGATGGTCGCCCAGAGAGCCCATGAGGAAAGCGCGACCAAGGCTCGGCGCCTCAAGCAAGCGTGGGAGGGTAAGCGTTTGAAGATAGCGACCGCGCCGCTTACTGCGATCTGCCCCGGCTGGTTGCGGCTGAGCAATGATCGGTCGAAATACGAGATAATCTCTGAACGGGCAGATGTCGTAAGGGGTATCTTCGACATGTACCTAAATGGCCTTGGTCAACACGCGATTGCTTCAGATCTCAACAATCGGGGAATTGCGCCTTTCGGTCGGTCGGAATTGTGGCATCGCTCGTATGTGAAGAAGATATTGGAGAATCCTGCCGTCATTGGTCGCTTCACCCCGCATACGCTCGAAACGGTCGCCAGACGCAAAGTCAGAACGCCAATGGAAGAGCTGCAGGGCTACTTTCCGGTCATCATTGAAGCTGAAACCTTCGAGAGGGTGTCAGCCATGAGTGGTAGTCGTGGGGGCCGTAAGCTTACCGAGGGAGGTAAAGTGGCCCCAATAGCCAATATCCTTTCCGGCCTCGCTAAGTGCCCCGCCTGTGGCTCTACGATGACCCGTGTAAACAAGGGTGGACGTAGGGGTGGCAAACCGTATTTGCTATGCACCAAGGCCAAGGCGGGGGCAGGTTGTGAGTACCGACAGGTCAAGCTTGAGTTCATCGAACGTGCTATTGTTTCACTGGGGACCTACCTCCGTGACTTAACTCCGTCGCCAGATGTTGAAATCGAGGAGAGATATCGAAATGTCAGGTTGCAGGTAGAGGAAGTCGAGGACCAGATCCATAACCTCGTGCAAAGCTTGGCAACCGGGCAAACGTCTGTGGCAGTATTGCGTGGCATTGAGGAGCGAGAAGCTCTACTCCCGAAATTGCGTCTGGAGGAAACGGAACTCGCGTCAAGAGCCGCTGCACTAATCACGAATAGGATTGGCAATACGGTGGAGGAATTCTGCGCATTGACAACCGTCGAGCCTGAGGACCTAGACCTCGGGAAAGTCAACGCCGCCCTGAGGCAGCTGTTCGACCAAGTTGTTATTGATTACAACATTGGGTTCTTGCGGCTGCGTTGGAGGCACATGGAGGACGCCGAGGTGAAGGTCTTCTATACGGTGGTGTGAATTTTTGAGAAGTTCTGCAATGGCTTGGTGACCAATGCCTGATTTAACACGGTTAGAACGGCGTGGCGTTGGTGAGAGGCCAGATCTCGGCTTCGGGTGTCACAGCTCATCGCGACTTGCCGCCTCTCGCTTACGTCTGCAACCAAAACGACTTCGTCTCGGAAAGCATTCTCAACCCCAAACAACTACGGCCATCGGCAATAAAACAACTGCAACTGCTGACCGCACCGTGGACACTCCACCCTCAGGACTGCAGGCGAAACCCGAAGGACCGCCTGTTATTATCGGTGATGAGATCCAAGGTCTTGATTTGGTGAGATCAAGAAGGGAATGGTACCCAGAAGAGCTGCTCAAGCACCAAGCTGAAGTGCCACGAGGACCATTATTCTAACCACTATTTAAAAGCTCAGTCGAAACCCTTTACTCCGATGAATTTTGGGGCTGGGGATCTTGCGACCCAATTGTGGGCCGCCAAAAACTCTTCGCTCGGTGCCGCTTCCTGTTCAGAAGCCTACAATGAGTGCGCTGGCCCAAGCGTTCCTGGCTTTCGGCAGGATGACAGGACAAAACGCTTGATTACGCCTCTAGCGGATCGAACAGGCGTCACTTGAAACTCCAACAGCCCTGGCAGACTATTGTTCGCTTCATCAAGCGATTTGCTCAGAAGCAACACAGAAGACTGGCTAAGAGTTTCAGCACGCTTAAACGGTATCGTGCGATCCTCGTCCTTGTCGTAAATTCTTCCATTGTGCGAGAGGATATTGAACCGGGTGACGTTGCCAAGTCGATAGGCCGAAGCCTCATCCTCCTCGCGTGTTTTAACCCAATCCAACGTATCGGCATCGAACGTTAAAAGGTTCGAACGCGGGCGCTCGATTGAGACCGTTCCGCCACTCTCCTCAATGGTACGGTGTCCTTCGCGGAGGGGGCCTTCCAATAGATCGGCAAGCTCATCAAAGAAGGGTTCGTCTCTTTCTAACCGGTGGCGAATTGCCGGTGTTTCAGGCTCAAAAAGAAGTCCCGCCGCGCGACCAAGGGCTATCTTCAAGAAATCATAGAAGGCGTTAGTAATGACACCCGTCCCAAGCCCCGCCATGAAGTTCGGATCGGTAATGAAAACTTGAAGACCTTCAACGAATGATCCAGTCTTCGGCGGTTGCATGAAAATCTTAGCCCCTTTCATTGAGGGCGCCGTCTTCGTAATTCCGTCTTTTACGAACGCATGTGTCGCGATCTGTAGAGCTTTCGCGAAACCAAATATTGCGTCGGCTCCGTCATACAAGTCGAGACGGCCTTCATCCGCATGCCCCCCGCGAAAAACTAATTTCAACGTGATCGAAATCTCTCTTGCCATTCCCATGCCCCAAAATGCGCAATTCAATTTTCTAGTTTATGGTGTAGCATCGGGCATTAAGCAATCGATTACCCCCGATTAAATTTGGCCCGAAAATTCGAGGGGCCGAACTCGACAATTGAGGAAGCGCGAATACCCCCCGGGGCCCCGTCGTCTCAAGGAGGCGGGTCGTCCCAATCGCGACCCTTTGCACAGCCAGACAACGGCGCGGCTTCCCTTGCGAAACTCCAGCGCCCATATTTGTCCGTAGGGGTATAGGATAGTGGACACTCACATTCCGTAGACCTTTCCTGTCCACTAGGGTTTACTTAGCCTTGTGGACAGCCTAACTTCGTGTACATAGCCCTTATGGACAGGAAGAGATGATGACCAAGACCGTTCTCTATGCCCGCGTATCAACGACTGACCAGACCGTAGCCCACCAGAAGACCACCGCAGAGACCAAGGGATACACGTTCGACACTGTCGTGGTCGACGAAGGCGTCTCGGGCACACTGCCATTGAAGGACCGCAAGGAAGGCAAGCGGCTGTTCGATATCCTTCGCCGTGGTGATACGCTGGTGGTCCGGTGGATTGACCGGCTCGGTCGCGACTACAACGACGTGAACGACAACCTCAGGGCATTCATGCGGCAAGGCGTCATCGTTAAGACCCTGATCAACGACATGGAGTTCGATGGGTCTCGCACCGATCCCATGGGAATGGCCCTCAGAGATGCTATGATGACCTTCATGGCAGGTATGGCACAGGCGCAGCTAGAGGCGACTAAGGATGCCCAAACGGCGGGCATAGCCCATGCGCAGGCCACGGAGCCCGAGAAGTTCCTAGGACGTAAGCCGACTTTCGATGGCGATCAGTTGGACGAGGTCATGAGACTGGTCGGCCTCGAAATTAGCAGTAGCGATATTGCGAGAAAGACGGGGCTGGTGAGACAGACGATCATCCGTATCCGCGCCGACCCTGCCAAGGCAGCACAACAGGTAGCCTCATGGAAACACGCTGAGGCAAGGCGGAAGACATCGAAGTCGCGTCGAACAGTTGCGTAGTTTGCTTTCCGTTCGATCCCGTGCTCGTCACCATCGACAACGAATAGTATGCATCGTATGCAGGCGGTGCCTTAATATTTTCGACAGGGGAAACAATTGACTAAAATTTTGCTTGGTCATTCTGCTGCCGATTTAAATTATGCTGAAGCATTGGCGCTAGCTCTTCAGGAAGCGGGACATGAGACTACTCTTGTTATTTCGGACGCTGCCGCTTCGAAGGAGGCTTCCAATATTTTAAGCACCACGGTCAGGTCTTTCGAAGCATATTTACCCATACTCTCAAACAGTAATATAAATTCGGACGGCGCAATGATGGAGATTGCGCGGAGTATGGGCTATGCTTCGGCAACAGACCGCTTCACAGTCATACCTCTGCTGCTTGACAAGATCGAGCCACCGTCGCTTCTCAATGCAACCGTTTACGTTCGCGCGAGCCGAAATCCGGGCGAAGCCTTGCCTGCGATCATGAAGTTGGTTGCTGCTTTTGAAGGACGCATGCAGTCGGATCAGGCAAGGAAGCTTTCCGTCGAAGCTGACCTTTCGGAGTTCGTGCAAGAGGCGATAACGCAGCAAGAAAAATACGAAACGGCAAACAAGTCCGCTGCTGTAAGATGGTACGTCTCTGGCGTTGTTTTTTTGGGGATCGGCCTGTTAGTCACTGCCGGGTTGGTAGTTAGCACTATTTGGTCAGCGCAGGACTTAAATATCGTGAGAGCCTTAGCGACAGTAGCGCTGGATCTTGTTTCTATAGGCATTTTGGCTGCCCTAGCGAAATATGCGTATTCTCTTGGTAAGTCCTACATGACCGAGGGGCTGAAATGCTCAGACCGCATACATGCCATTCAATTTGGCAAATTCTATCTCAAGGTTTTTGGTGCCAGGCTCACGCCCACGGAAGTCAAAGATGCGTTCCAGCATTGGAACATTGACAGGAGCTCCGCCTTCGCATCGCTCGACGCTTCGCAAATTGACCCCCAAATCTTGTCTTTGGTCGGCCAGCTTGTCACGTCAATAAGAAACAAGAAGGACTGACCACGATGGGAACAAGTACGTGATGGGCATCCCCGCCAATAGTGCGATGCGCGGAACTACCTGTGGCAGCAGCGGTCAGTACCTAGACGCAGTTCTTCCAGTTATGGAGCGTGACATCCAGTTATGGAGCGTGACCAGTAGCTGAACTCAACGTAAATCGCGAAAAAGGGGTATGACTGCACATGCAAATGCATGCTTACTGAGAACCTAATTTTTGCTAGCTGCTTCATCAACTCCCACCGCGTTTTCATTCGCGGGTTTGATTTTCCCGTTTCGCCTTCGGGTGCTAGGCTTTAGGACGACGACGTTCTTCTCAACTGGCTCCGCAGGTGTCTGTGGGTCAGCCGGAGGCTTCCTAGAACGAGACGGCGTGCCATTATTCCACACGCCGGTAGTCCACCAGTCCTTAATCCGCTTCAACCACCAGGGTGACCCACCGAGGAATAAGATCCCACCAATCCCGGTGGCAATACCCTTAGTTGATTTCAAAAACTCGATGGCCATCTGAAAAGCGGTTTGAGGCAACACGGTAACTTCGATTTCGGTCGATAACGTCGGTAGTATTTCGACTTCCGGCCCGCCATCGTTGACTGCATACAGTCTCACGGTGACCGTCCGAGGATTGGGATCACCTGGCAAAATTGCAGTTGCTACCCATGAAAAAGTGACGGGATGGCCTTGGCCCAAGACCTTCACTTCCGGGTCGTCCGTTTTGAAACTGAAGCCAGCCCCACTGATCTTGGCTTTCACCTTGTAGCCGGTGTCAATAATTTGGAAAGTATGCTGGTGACCGGGCTTGAAGATCTGCTTCATGACTGCTGCGGACACGCCAGTGCCAATCCGAACTGTGACATCGGTCTGATCTTTCACATGCATCTTGGCTGGAGGGCCATCAATGGTCGCTAAGCCAGCAGTGACAGCGTCGTCCATTGCTCTTCCAAGCTGTATAACCTTGATCTTAGTTGCAGTTTGCGGAAGCTCTCCCCCTACGATTGGTTCTCTACTGAGTGAGGGCTCAAGGTCCAGCTCTGCCGAAGATGCCCCGTGACGATGTGGCTCAGCTAGAAGCTCGTAGGCGCCGGGTATCGCCTCTACACCAGCTTCCGCATAGACCGGATAGTCACTGCCTGGGTTTTTGGGCAAGGAACCAGCATGAACAATTTGACCACCTTTGATTACATCGAGATCAGGAGGTAGTAACAATGAAGAATGAATTTTTGAATTGGGTCCACCTTGGATATTCACATTGATATCACCATGACCTACTACTTCAGTCACTTCAGTGTTTTTGATCATGGACACTGAAAGCCAAACCGCCGCGAATACGGAGAAAACGGTCAGCAAGAATATGACGCCAAGGACGCCACTCGAAAGTCCTTTTAGGATCGATTTCTTAAACATCCATGCCCCTCCGGCAGGCTGTGTTCAAGAATAATGCATCTTTAAAATGTAAGCAATTAGCTAGCGCCTCTGGATGTCATTTATTCGGCACGGGGACGTTCAGATAATGATCACGGTGGCGAGGTTATTTCTTAACTCCCGCGTCAATAGACGCCGACCTAAGAGCGCTCGATGCCTTGAATATTCAAAAGGCGGACGGCAGTGGCACCCGCCTTTGAACATAGCTTCCTCACCTACCTATAGAAGCGCCTCAGGATGACCTCCGGGAACGCAAGCGTCTTGCGCATGCCCCTTTCTTGGAGGGCCGTCGGCGCATCGACTACGATTACTTCCCGTCCCTTCTCCAGCGTCATAACTGTCAACGGACCCAAGTCAGCATCGACCTCTTGTACGGCGTCCGGCAAAAGCCAGAACGCTTCCGGGTTGTGCTGGGAAAAATAGGAATGTGCCGTTTCGTATCCCCGAGGTGTTCTCGTAGTTTGGAATGCGCTGAACTGATTGGTTTCCGGTGGCAGGCCGATCCCGGTTCCCGCTGGCAGTGACATTGTCATCTCCTTTGTGATGTGAATTTCCGAAGCTTACGGGCTGCCTCACAATCAGGCAAGACAAATAGTTCATAAATACCAATAACTTAGTTGCAGTCGCGCAGCATTTGCAGCAGTGGAAGGAATTTGAATGCACGTGGAAAATCGCACGGACCTGAAATGACTACGAAATCGGCGTCTGACCAAAAAAGTAGTTGCGCCCGTGGATGTTGTTTGGAGACCCTATCGTGCCCAAGCGTGACGGCGGTGCCACCCTTGCCCAGATCGCGGCATCGCTCAACAGTACCGGCGTCAAAACCTCCCGTGGCGGCGTATGGACAGCGACACAGGTTTCGCGGGTGATCGAGCGTGGCCGTGGGTGATCCTTCCTACGTAGTGAGTACGTACGGAACCTGACTTCTCCCTGAGAACATCTCAGGGTCAACCTCGCTGTAGCTACGGAAATTTGGTGGCTTCCAAAAAGAATGCGTGGCCTACGGAAGCTTCACACGGACCTGTTCTCTGTGTCAAAGGCCCGCTGGCTGGCCTAAGGCGGGGGGGGAATGGGTCCACCAATAGGTTTATGAAGTGCTTCGGCGGTCGCAGGGTTGGATATCCCAATAGCACGAATGGCGCTATTTTGGCCCATGTCGAATAGGTCCCCCAATAGCACTACCAAGTGTGTCGATCTTCTACCGCGCTGCCTTTCCCCTCTGAAATCCACACGCTAGCGCTCGTCTGTCGAACCTGCTCCTCACGGGGAAGACCGGCTAGAGCGCTGCCGTGTGCATTTCCATGCACTGAACCGGCTGAAACCGTCACAGGCCCGCATTTGCCTATCTATGTCTCAGACCATGAGCAGAGGCCTCATGCCGAGCATGTCAGCCGTCAATCACACCAGAGGAAACCGATGAGGACAAAAGCTTGAACCACAGACGACCAAAGAAGACCAAGACCATGACCGCCAAGCAAAAGCGGGAACTAAGCATTATGGCGATGGCCCGCATTGCTGTCGAGAAAGACGAACGGCGGGCAAGAGCGAGAGCGACCAAAGACGCCTTCATGTTGGACTGCAGTGATCGCTGAGGACCACCAGAGAGGCACCGCAGCCGAGGTAATCGACATCCGTCTCGATAGCCTCTTGATGCTCCCGGGCAATCAGATACGCACCGCGACCTGTCAGAAAATTGCCAAGCAATATGCTGACCTCATGATGGGCGGCGACCAGTTCCCGCCTATCCGGGTGGCAGCGACAGACGGCACTAGCGGGGACAAGGGGTACACCTTGATTGACGGGTGGCACCGCGTCACGGCGGCTCAGCGGAATGGCTCTCGAACCATCACGGCCATTGTGGTCAAGGGGTCACCCGAGGAAATCCCTTGGTTGGCTGCAGAGGCTAACAGGCGGCACGGGTTACCCCTGTCCCGAGCGGATAAGCGGAATGTGTTCAGGGCTTACGTCAAAGCCAAGAAGCACCGGAGGGGCTGGGGTAAGGCCATCAAGTCAGCGCGGGAGATGGCCAAGGATTTGAATGGCATTGTTTCGCGCCACCAGCTTCCGAAATGGATGCAGTCTGATTTCCCTGCGGTCTACGCGGCGATGAACTGCGACGACGGCGACACAGCCGAGATGGAACTGAAACCCATAGACATGGACAAGGAGTATGCCCGTGTGGCTGTCGCCAAGTTGGACGAGTTCATGGCCTGCATGCGGGCGATGTCCAGCAACAAGGCTGCTAGGGCCGTGTGTGTCGCTGCTGCTGCCCGGGTTACCGAGGTATCGGAAGCTGTCACAGGCAGCCGGGAATGGCCAAAGGCTGCTGTTGATCTCGGAGATTTCTGAGGTGAACCTAAGGATTTCAATGGTTTGCCGACCAAAGTGGCTAATTAGCCATCTACAGGCGACAGCAGAGCCCTAGAAGCCCTGTGAAAAAGGGCGTGTAGACCATTCGCCTCGATATTTCACCGCATCAAACGTCAACACAGGTTCGGTTCACACCGGGCCCTTTTTGTATTCCACGAAAGGAAGGCCTGAATGAGGGCAGACATACGAACAGGCAAAGACGCCACGACAAAGCGAACGCAGCCTAACTGGCTCGTTGAGTGCATCAAGGCTGGGATACCCCTGGCCCAACTACCGCCGCCGCCGACAGCGAGCGCGTCTTTCAAAGAGAAGTCCCGCTACACATGGCAACTCCGCAAAGCGTGGGAGCGAAAGACAGGAAAGGCAATCGAACGGCTCACGCCTCCCGGCTACAACGAAAGGAGGACGCTGGGTTCACCGAACGCGAACTAGCATCATCCTGAACCATCCCACGTTTCGGCCCCCCACGGCTCCCAACGGTCAACCTGCCGCACCCTCTGCGCTACCCGCAATCCCACAATAGAAAGAGACGCCATGTCCAACTTTGGCAATGCATTCAGAGCCGCCCGCAATTCCGGCGCGAAGACCTTCACAACCAACGGCAAGTCCTACACCACAAAGCTGAAGTCCGAAGTCAACAGCGCGGCCAAGACACCCAAGACGGGTCCTGTACCAACGCCCCGCCCTTCAGACCGTAAACCTTCCGTCGCCCAGAGCAACACCCCTCCCGTCCAAGACGACAAGACTAGCACGGCGGCGGCACCAGTCCCATCAAAGGCTGGCTATCCCGGCGACGGCGTCAAGCGGCCAACACCTGCCGTGACCCCAGTGACGGCATCAGGCTACGCTGGCGACGGCATCAAACGGCCCGGTGCTGCAACAAAACCGGCACCCCCACAGCCAGCCGCCACAGACAACAATAGAGCCGACACGCTGAGCGACCGACTTCAGAACGCTAAGGCCCGTGCCGCCGCTACGCTTGCCGCAAAGGCAGCATCAGCGAAGCCTAGGTATGCCGGAGATGGCGTCAAGCGCCCCACGCCTACGGCAGATGACAAACCCGCAAAGCGGTTGGTCCGGGGCCGCAACGGGCTGATGGTTAGGTAGCCCAAGGATGCTATATTGCGGCGGACGCGAGTGGCTGAACCACCAGTACAAATCAATACAAAGTTCGCAGGGCTGACGATATCAAGGCCGGGGCTCAAGTTGCCCCGCCTTCACCTGTTGTGAATAAGGCGTTTGATGCCGACGCCACCATACGCTGCTCGATGTGATGCAGCCGCCATCATTTCGGACGAGATGCCCCCCTAAAAACCGAGGGTAATCACAAAAGTCTCCCTGCTGTACGTTCATGGCAATTAAGCTACCTCTGAACTGGAGGAGATATGGAGTTCTATTACGGAGTAAAGAGACGGACGAACCCGTAGCTGCTGCATGACGCCGAACAAAACACGAACGCAGGAAGAGAGCCACAACTAAGCGGCCCCGACCGCCTCTTCTAAATCTCCAATTTTAGACCAATCTATGCATCCAGCAGGCAATTTTTCGTCGTGATCGGCTAGGGCGGCCAGAAGCTGAGCAATAACTTGGAGACGGTCAGCGTTCAGTCGCAGCGATGCCACGGCGCTATAGGGTTTTTCAGATGTGAGCTGCGTGTCAAAAAATGCAGCTTCAAAATTATGGATTGACGCGACAAGTCGCACCTTTTTTTCTTTCAGCGGTGTCTCGACAGCCTTCAATATTGTTGAATTTGAACCCCATGCAGGATTGGCAATTGTGTTAACGACGCCGTCCTTCGAACGTCGTTCAGTCGTCTGACGGTCGCTGTCGTGCAGTATAGAATATCTTGCCCCAAATTGGTTTAGGATTTTTGCAACAGACGCGATTGTTGCTTTCCCTCTAGCCCTGATTATATGTAGATCTTTGAAGCGTTTGTCAGTCTCCATCACGAGCCTAAACGCAGAATACTCTGTGTCTCCTTCAACTACGATTACGCGGCCCCCGAAAAAGAACTCCCCTACGTAGGGATCGCATACGTTCAGGAGCTTCAGATTTTGCTTATCATCGTTGCTCAGCGCGGCAGTCTGTGGCCGATATAGAGTGGTGCCTTGGATGCTTCCATCTGCACGGCGTTCGACGCGAATAATTGAGGTGTTATCGCGCGAAAGGTCGATGAAGACCGGAGAGTGGGTTGTAACCATAACCTGCCAGTCATTTTTGCTGGCCAGATCATAAAGTACGCGGCATGCATCCCTGATGCTGTTCGGATGCAGACATAACTCAGGTTCGTCGATAAGTAGAACGTTGGCTTTGCTAGTGTCCTGGGCGGCTTCTACCAGGTATCGAAGCGTCGCCCATAACATCGTCCTTCGCGCACCACTTCCTTGAAATTCTAAAGATGTCTGATGCCCCCCATCGTGTCCCATGGTTAGCTTACCATTCTCGGGGAAAAGGTTGAATGAGCGGTCGCCAACCTCGGTTGGTGGCAAATATTTCACAACATGATCGGTAAAAATCGCGGCGACGATTTCGTTTAGCTTCTGTTCTACCGTATCAAAATGACCTTTGTTTTGCTGCAGCGCCACCTCTTGGAAAGCTGCCAGATCCGCAAGCAATTTGTCGTAGAGCTTATTCCCGTCGCTATCAGTTATTGTCTTTGCCGAAGCTATTAATGCCGTCCTCAGAAGATCGTGAATTTGCTTAGACTGCGCTTCAGGCGGATCGAATGCACGAACTGGATGTGCCGCCGGACGTCTTGCGTTCGCTACAGCCGCAAAACCCCACGGTTTCTTTTCGTCCCAGCCCCTGGCTTCAACATTCCACCCCGAACGCCTACCTGCCCCAACGCTTGCCCATGTCCACTTTTCGCGGACGAACTTGGCGCCACCAGTTGCGGCTATCCACTTATTGCCATCTGCATTTGCAATCCATTTTGCCCCAGGGTCGCCGGCTATGATTTCGGTAAGCAGCTCAATCTCGACTGGATTTGAAGGGTCGGGAATAGATTTAGGAAAGTCATCTAGCTTGAGGTGCCCATCCTTGGAACCGTCCTTCATGACTATCTCATAAGCCCTCAATATCGAGCTTTTACCAGAGTTGTTTGGACCAACCAAAACAACAATATCGTCGATTTCTATCTCAACACCTTCAGGGCCGATCGAGCGAAAGTTGCGTACCGCCAACTTGCGAATTTTGCCTCTCTCAACCCCCTCTACGGGCGACACCCGTTGTGCATCTTCTAGAGCTCCCATCACAGTCTCTCCCCAAATCCTCGCAGCACAGAGGAGATCGACCGCGCCGCAATGTCAACCAAAAATTGCGCTTAATTGAGGTTCACTCGCTTTACTGAAAGCTGTTTGACTGAGGTCTTTTGTAAACATTATGAGCAGATTGTGGCCACCGGCCGCCGCGACTTCCAAGGCGCGCTTGGCACTTTCCTGGCCCTTGATCTCGGCAAGATCGCCGAGATTGGCCGGGTTGGCGCGAATGGCAGGTTCGGGTCGGGACAGGATCTGCGTGCCGCGAAAATGATTGGCAAGCGCAATGAGGCTGCGCGGGGCCAGGAGTTCGATGTCGGCGCCAGCCCAGGCTGCCTCCGGGCCGCTGTCGGCGGGGCAGATCAGCCCCTTGCCCATCGCATTGGCGCTGATCGCGGCCGGCAGGGCACCGGCAACGGCGGCAATCGTGCCGTCGAGGTTGAGCTCACCGATCACCATGAAGTCGGCCAGCGCATCGCCCGGAATGGCCCCGAGCGCCGCCATCAGGCCAAGGGCGATGGCCAGATCGAAGTGCGACCCCTCTTTCGGCAGATCCGCCGGGGCGAGATTGACGGTGACCTTTTTCGGCGGCAGCGCCAGGCCCGAGGCATGCAGGGCTGCCTGCACCCGCTCGCGGCTCTCGGCAACCGCCTTATCCGGCAACCCGACGATGTTGATACCGATCTTTCCCGGCGCGATCATCACCTGGACCTCGACCGGCACACCTTCTATGCCCTGAAATGCAACCGTGCTGACACGCGCCACCATGCGCAATCCCCTATGCCGCAGTCTTTTCGCAAAAGCCCGCAGCGATTGCGGCAGGCCGTTTGCAATCTGGCATAGAATAAAGAATGAAACAAGAACAATTAATGAACAAATGCATCTTCCCGCTGCAGTCAGGTTGCAGCGGGTTGCAAGCATGGAACAGAGTGCATTTTCCGCGGACAAGCGGGCCTTTAGGTGCGCTTGCGCTCGATAGCGTCCCAGAGCAGGCTGGCGATATCGGCGCCGCCGAAACGCTTGACCTCGCGGATACCGGTCGGCGAGGTGACGTTGATTTCCGTCATGTAGTCGCCGATGACGTCGATGCCGACGAGAAGAAAGCCGCGCGCCTTGAGGGCGGGACCGATGCGGGCGCAGATTTCCTCTTCGCGCTTCGTCAGATCGGTGGCCTCGGCGCGGCCGCCGGCATGCATGTTCGAGCGGCTGTCGTGCTCGGCCGGCACGCGGTTGATGGCGCCAACCGGCTCGCCGTCGACGAGGATGATGCGCTTGTCGCCCTTGCGCACGTCCGGAAGATACTGCTGGGCGATGAAGGGTTCGCGGAACAGCTGGCCGAACATTTCGAGCAGCGAGGACAGGTTGCGGTCGTCGCGCGTCGAATGGAACACGCCGGCGCCGCCATTGCCGTAGAGCGGCTTCAGGATGATGTCGCCCATCTCCTCGCGGAAGCGGCGGATCTCGTCGGCATCGCGCGTGATCAAGGTCTTCGGCATCAGGTCTTCGAACTCGGTGACGAAGATCTTTTCCGGCGAATTGCGCACCCAGGCGGGATCGTTGACGACGAGCGTCTTCGGATGGATGCGCTCGAGCATATGGGTGGAGGTGATGTAGCCCATGTCGAAGGGCGGGTCCTGGCGCAAGAGAACGACGTCCATCGTCGCAAGGTCGATCCGCTCCGGTTCGCCCAGATCGAAATGGTCGCCCTTGATGTCGCGCAGAACCATCGGCTCGGCCGTGGCATAGACCTTGCCGTCGCGCATGCTCATGCGCTCCGGCGTGTAGTGGAACAGCTTGTAGCCGCGCGCCTGCGCCTCGAGGCTCATGGCGAAGGTGCTGTCGCCCGCGATGTTGATGCCCGACACATGGTCCATCTGGACCGCCACATTCCTGATCGTCGCCATGTCTTTTCCTTGCTCGATTTCCCGACAGATGTAGGTCGGCGGGCTTTCGAAGGCAACGGCTAATCAGGCGTCGATGGGACGGGTCTTTCTCGCCTCTCTGCCGACATCCGACCGTTGCATGGGCTGCTTATTGAAAACCCAAAACATCGCAGACAAGGATGTCGTGGTCCGAAAGCGGCTTGCCGGTGTCGTCGAGCGACGCCACCAGCCGGCTGCCGGAAACGCTGAGGCCGCGGCTGAAGAACCAGTCCAGCTTCATCGCCCGTTCGGGGAAGCGGGTAATCAGGCTCGGCCGGGTGCTGACCTGATCCAGCGGACCGCCATGGCATTCGAAGCCGCGGCCGGCAGCCATGGCAAAAAGCGTATCGGTCCTGTAGTCGCCGCCGCTGTGATTGCCGGTGTTGAGGTCGCCGCCGATCAGGATGGGGAGACCGCGCGCATAGGCTTCCACGGCATCGATCAGCGCCGCCATCTGTCGCTCGCGATAGGGGCCGTTGCCGACACTTTCGAGATGCACCGAAACGGCCACGAAGGCGCCGGCCTGGGTCTCGATCGTCGCTCCTACGGCGCAGCGCTCGCCGATGCGCGGTTGCTCGACGGCGTCGGAGAACCACAGCCCCTCGCCCGGCAGCCGGAACACGAAGGGATCGCGCAGCCCGTTTGCTGCCAGGATCGCGTTGCCGTGAAAGCCTTTGGCGTTGGTCGTGTCGGTGCAATAGGAGCGCTCGATCTCGGAGCCGAGGCTGAGTTCGAGGAATTCGAGGCCATAGGCGTAGGCCATGCCGAGGTCGGCGGCAATCAGCGCGGTCGGATCGGCCTGGGCGGTGCGGGCCATGCCGTCGTCCATCTCGGAGAGCAGGACCAGGGGCGCGCCGAGCGTCTTCAACTTCTCGGCGGAGGCCTGCGGGAAGAGGCAGCGCTCCAGATTCCATGCCGCGACCGAAAATGGAAAGGCCAGAGGCGCCTGGGCAATGGTGCCGCCGGTTCTGACGGCATTCATGCAAGGAAGCGAGCCGATCGTGGCCTCGCAGATGGCCGGCGATTTCTGCAGGGTCAGAAACATTTGCCGCTGCTGTTCTGACGGTATCTCGAAGGCGGAAACGGTGGTGCGGATCATGGTCGGCTATCCTCGGGACACGGTTGGTTGCCGCGCCATAGAGGCAAGATATGACAATCGCATGATAGGCGCCTCAGAAGGCGTCGCGCACATGGCGGGGCCAGCGGCCGGGCAGGATGGCAACGATGTCGTAGCGCTGGGAAAGCCGGGCATAATCCGGCTGCTGGGCAATCCACAGGTCGCTGGCAGCCCGGATGCGACGCTGGGACGAGAAAGAGACGGCATCGATCGCCGCCTGCTCGCCGCGCCGCGCCTTGACCTCGACGAAGACGGCAAGATCGCCCTTGCGGGCAACGATATCGATTTCGCCCAGTACCGTCTTATGGCGGATAGCGACGATGCGGTAGCCTTTGCAGGCGAGGTAGAGTGCGGCCAGATATTCCGAGAACTGGCCCCGACGCCAGGCTTTGCGTCGCTTCCGGCGCTCGCCGCTATCGCCCATCGACCCTTGCCTTCATGGAGAGCAGTCGCTGGTATAAGTCTCTGCGCGGAAGACCGGTGATCCGGGCCGCTTCGGCTGCCGCCTTGGCGGTCGGCATGGCCTTGGAAAGATCGAGAAGAATGGCCTCGACATCGGCCTCGGGCGTGGCGATCTCCGGCGGCGGCGCGATGACGAGGACGATCTCGCCCTTGACGTTGTCGACGGATTCATAATGGGCGGCGAGTTCGGAGAGCGTGCCGCGACGGAACTCCTCGAAGGTCTTCGTCAGCTCGCGGCAGACCGAGGCCTTGCGATCGGCGCCGAGCACATCGGCGGCCGCAGTCAAGGTGGCTGCAATGCGATGGGGCGATTCGAAGAACAGCATTGTGGCCGGCACGGAAGAGAGCGCCGCCAGCCGGTCGCGGCGGGCCTTGTCCTTGACCGGAAGGAAGCCCGCAAAGAAGAAGGCATCGTTGGGAAGGCCTGAACCGACGAGGGCTGCGAGCGGCGCGGAGGCGCCCGGAATGGGCACGACGCGGTAGCCGGCATCGATCGCCTGCAGGGCCAGCCGGTAGCCGGGATCGGAGACCAGCGGCGTGCCGGCATCAGAGACCAGCGCGACAGACCGGCCGCCGGCGAGCGCTGCCAGCAATTTCGGTCCCGCCTCGTCGGCATTGTACTCGTGATAGGCATAGGGGCGATTGTTGATGCCGTAGCGATCGAGCAGCACGCGGGTGACGCGGGTGTCCTCGCAGGCGAGCACATCGGCGCCGGCCAGCGTCTCCAGCGCGCGCAGGGTGATATCGCCAAGATTGCCGATCGGCGTGGCAACGAGATAGAGCATCGGCTCCAGCGGCCGGGCTGGCACGGTCACGTTGTGCAGCCGGAAACTTCGCCCCTTGGCGGCTTCGCTGATTGTCTCGTCTTCCATGCCTGAAATGCCCTTCCTGAAGTTGGGTCTTTATGGGCGAGGCGCACGGCTTCGGCAAGGGAGCACGGAATCCTGTGAGCTTTGCAGGCGAAAAGGGGAAATGAACTGGCGGTGGGCGCTATACCTCTTGCTTTCACATGCGGATTTCTGCCACTTTGCCGGTCCACTCTTCCGGGCCTTGCCTGGGCGGGCATTCTTTGGGCATCGTCTCGACGCCCGGACAATCACGGTCGAAAGCGGTAGCATCCATGCGTATAACTATTGAGCGGTCCCATCTTTTGAAATCGCTGAACCACGTTCATCGTGTCGTGGAGCGCCGCAATACCATCCCGATCCTGTCCAACGTGCTGCTGAAGGCCGAAGGCTCGACGCTGGACATGAAGGCGACCGACCTCGATCTCGAGATTACCGAGGCGACGCCCGCCAATGTCGAGCAGGCCGGAGCCACCACGGTGCCAGCCCACCTCCTCTACGACATCGTCCGCAAGCTTTCGGACGGCTCAGAAGTGTCGCTGTCGACCAATGCCGATGGCGGCTCGATGACCGTGGCATCCGGCCGGTCGAAGTTCACCCTGCAGTGCCTGCCGCAATCGGACTTCCCGGACCTGACCGCCGGCACCTTCACCCACAAGTTCCCGCTGAAGGCGGCCGAGCTGAAGATGCTGATCGACCGCACGCAGTTCGCCATCTCGACGGAAGAGACGCGCTATTACCTGAACGGCATCTTCTTCCACACGATCGAGAGCGGCGGCGACCTGAAGCTGCGCGCCGTTGCCACCGATGGCCACCGCCTGGCGCGCGCCGATGTCGACGCGCCCTCCGGTTCCGAAGGCATGCCGGGCATCATCATCCCGCGCAAGACGGTCGGCGAGCTGCAGAAGCTGATGGACAATCCCGACGTGATCGTCAGCGTCGAGGTCTCGGACGCGAAGATCCGCCTGTCGGTCGGCAACATCGTCATGACATCGAAGCTGATCGACGGCACCTTTCCCGATTACCAGCGCGTCATTCCGGCCAACA
>CAZZZI010000018.1:0-13972 GCA_964658415.1 uncultured Sphingomonas sp.
CGTTCGGGTCTTGAGGCTTCATCCACAGTCCCCCTGATACGCGGCGGACAATAGGGGAAACCCCTTAAAAATTAATTGCCCGATGGCAGGGCATCAGGCCTCCATTAACGATTGAGACCGTTCGGTGAACTATGGCTAAATAATTGAAAATATCGCCTTTAACGCGAATTAATCGCCCGTTGTTGACATTGTTCCAGTCGCAGATACAGCCTTCAAAGCTTGCCGGCGCGCTGTTGGATCATCATGAACGTGTCGAAAGTGTATTCTGAAAGCTGCATCCAGAGATAGGCGTCCTTCTTGAAGGCAACCTGATCGTCATAGATCTTCTTGAAATAGGGATTTGCCTTCGAGAGGTCGGCATAGATGGTCATGGCCGCCTGAAAGCAGGCCTCCATGATTTCCTGGCTGAACGGCCGCAGTGTCACTCCCTGGTTGACGACCGCCTTCAGCGCCTGGGGATTTTTGACATCGTATTTCGCCAGCATGTTGGAATTGGCAAAAGCGCAGGCGTCTGCAAGGATCGTCTGGTAGGACTTTGGGAGGGCGTTCCATTTTTCGAGATTGAAGAGGGCGTGGATGACCGTGCCACCTTCCCACCAACCGGGATAATAATAGAACTTCGCCACCTTCTGGAAGCCCAGCTTCAGGTCGTCGTACGGACCGACCCATTCGCAGGCATCGAGCGTGCCTTTCTCCAGGGCCGCATAGATATCACCCACGGCAAGATCCTGCTGCGGCACGACCCCGACCTTGGCAATCACCTTGCCAGCCAGTCCCGATATCCGCATTTTCAAGCCGCGCAGGTCATCGAGCGTGTTGATCTCCTTGCGGAACCAGCCACCCATCTGCACGCCAGTATTACCTGCCGGCAGACCGTAGAGCCCCTGCGTCGCATAGAACTCGTTCATCAGCGCGGTCCCGTTGCCCTGATAGTACCAGGCGTTGGTCAGCCGTGCATTCAAGCCGAAGGGGATTGTCGTGCCGATGGCGTAGGTCGGATCCTTGTTCCAGAAGTAATAGGAGCAGGTGTGTGCGGCATCGACGGTGCCGGCGCTCACGGCGTCGACCGCCTGCATGCCCGGGACGATCTCGCCGGCCTCGAACGTCTGGATGGTGAAGTTGCCGTCGGTCGCATCCGCGACACGACCGGCGATATCCTCGATGCCGCCGTACATCGTATCGAGGCTTTTGGGAAAGGACGACGTCATCCGCCAGGTGACCTTCGGCGTCTGTTGCGCCAGCGCCGGCGCTGCGAGCGCGCCCGAAGCGGTGGCAGCGGCCCCCATCAAACCCGCTTTTCTGATGAACGAACGGCGATCCATCACATATCTCCCCTATGGACGAACCGGTCGGCCATCGCCCCCTGCCCGTCTCGGCACGGCTGGCTCGAACTAAACATCTAGGCCCTCGCATTTCAACCCTCTGGATCCGCGCAGGCAAGCCGGAATCTTGACTTCACTCACATTCTGCGATCCTAAAGAACCTAGAAATCGGGCATTTTTACCGGAGCCTTGCATGTCCAAGCCAATCATCGCCATTCCCGCCGACTTTCGCACCTTCGAAGGCGGCAGTTGGCATGCGGTTCAGAATCAATATGTCCGCGCAGCGCTCAATGCCGCCGGCCTGATGGCGCTGATCGTGCCGGCCATGGAGGAAGGCTACGACATCGACGCCATTCTCGACCGGGTCGACGGCGTCCTGGTCTCGGGTGCCGCGAGCAACGTTCACCCCTCCCTCTACGGTACCGAAGCAACCGAGGCGCATGGCCCCTTCGACCCTGCCCGCGATGCGACGTCGCTGCCGCTGATCCGCCATGCCATCGACCGCGGCATGCCGCTGCTGGCCATCTGCCGTGGCATCCAGGAGCTCAACGTCGCCCTCGGCGGCACGCTCGACAACGAAATCCAGGAACAGCCCGGCCGCGACGACCATCGCAAGCCGGCCGTGCCCGAGCGCGATGCAATGTATGCCATCCGTCAGACGGTCAAGATCAAGGAAGGCTCCTGCATCGCCCGCTATCTCGGTCAGGACGATATTCTGGTGAACTCGCTGCACCGCCAGGCCATCGCCAAGCCGGCGCCGCGCCTGCAGGTGGAAGCGACCGCCCCCGACGGCACGGTCGAGGCCGTCTCGGTCATCGACGCCAGGGGATTTGCCGTCGGCGTGCAGTGGCATCCGGAATACTGGGCCGAGACCGACACGCCATCTCGCCAGCTGTTCGAAGCCTTTGGCGATGCGGTCCGCGCCTATCTCGTGGCCCGCCCTGCAGGCACTCGGCCTACCGCTTGATCGGCGTTTCCGGCACGGGCGTGATGGCATGGTCTTTCTCCAGCCATGAAATGATATTGCCGGCCACCAGATCCGCCATCGCATCGCGCGTCCGCACAGTTGCCGAGCCGAGATGCGGCAGCACTGTCGCATTCGGCAGCGCCAGCAGCGCCTCCGGCACCTCAGGCTCGCTATAGAAGACGTCGAGACCGGCAGCCCCGAGCGTTCCGTTGCCGAGCGCTGCGACCAGGGCATCCTCGTCGACAGACCAGCCGCGGCCGACATTGATCAGCACGCCCTTCGGCCCGAGTGCTGCCATGATTTCGGCATCGATCACCTTGTGGGTCGCCGCCGTTTTCGGAACGATGGCAATGAGGGTGTCGACAGCCTCCGCCATCTCCTTCAGCGTCGGGTAATAGTCGTAGTCGACGTCCGGGTAGCGCGTGCGCGTGTGGTAGCTGATCTTGACCTTGAACGGTGCCAACCGGTGGGCGATTTCCTTGCCGATACGGCCGAGCCCGAAGATGCCGACATGCCGTCCCGTCAGCGAAAACGGCGCCAGCGGGTAGCTGCCATTTGCCCAGTTGCCCTGGCGCAGCCATTGCTCTGCCCTGGGGAACTCCCGGAGCGTATTGAGAAGCAGACCGATCGTCGTGTCGGCAACTTCGTCATTCAGCACATCAGGCGTGTTGGTGACCACGACCCGGCGGGCAACGGCGTGGGCCACGTCGACCCCATCATAGCCGACGCCGAAGCTGGCAATTAGCTGAAGATGCGGCAATTGATCCATCCAGGCGGATTCGAAGGTACCGGACGAGGCGACAGCGCGGATCCTCTCGGCAACATCGGGCTCAATCTTCAGCCTGTCGCTTCGCCCGACGGTGACGACTTCGAACCGCTCCCTGAGCTTTTCGGCAACACGCGGATGAACGTCGGAAAGAACAAGAACGGTATGGCGAGTATCTGGCATGGACTTCTTTCGGGTGTTGGTTCAGGAGCGCGGACGATAGGGCTCCGTGGATTGGCGGATGCGCATCTCCGGCTTGATGAGATGGATCCCGTCGGGTTCGTGACTGCCGGCCAGCCTATCCAAAAGCGCGCGCGCCGCAAGCCTGCCGACCTCCGCCTGGCCATTCCAGACCGTCGTCAGCGCCGGCGTGGCGATGGCCGCCTCCTCGAGATCGTCGTAGCCGGTGACCGAAATATCCTTGCCGGGCACCAGTCCGGCGCGGGCAATGCCGTTCATCAGGCCGATCGCCACCAGGTCGTTCCAGCAAACGGCAGCCGTCGGCTTTTGCGGCAGGGAGAGGAAGTGCACGGCAGCCTCGAAACCACCCTGCTTGGATCGCGGTCCGGGGATGCGCAGGTCCGGATCGACCTCGATCCCCGCCTTGCGCAAGGCGTTCACATAGCCATGGTAGCGGTCGCGGCCGGTCGAGGTCTGGTCCGTACCGCCGATCATGGCGATGGAGCGGTGGCCGAGACCGATCAGGTGATTGGTGGCAAGCGAAATGCCGTAGCTGTCGTCGCCGCGGAATGTCGGCAGGCCCAGCGCCTCCATCGAGCGGGCGACGAGGATGGCGGGCATGCCGTTTTCCTCGGCCAGTGCAAGGTCCTCGGGCGGCGTGCCGATGGCAGGCGACATGATGACGCCATCGCCGCCGAGCTGCAGCAACGTCTCGATGAAGGTCCGCTGCTTCTCGACCGAATCGTAGTGGTTGGACAGAATGAAGGTGTGGCGGCTGCGATCGAGCTCGGTCTCGATGGCCTTGAGGATTTCGCCGTAGAACGGGTTCATGATATCGTGCACGACCACGCCGATGATGCCGGAGCGCGAGGTGCGCAGGCTGGCGGCACGGCGGTTGTAGATATAACCCAGCGCCCTTGCCTGATCCTTGATCCGCTCGCGCGTCGTTGCTGCCACCAGCGGACTGTCGCGCAGCGCCAGCGACACCGTCGCCGTCGAAATCCCCAGGGTTCCGGCGATCGTCGATAGTTTGATCTTTTGTACCACGTGTCTCTCCCGGCACGCCGTCAGTGCGGCGACCGGGATTTAAACTATTTAGTTCAGCGTTAAAATCAACGTTATTTTATCGTATTATTTGAAATCAGTCTTCATCGTCGTGGTCTTCGGCAGCAGTCCCACCCAGCAGGTTGCTATCGATCGCCTTCAGCAGACGCACGGCCGTGCGGATTTCCTTTTCCGAAAATCCACGGGTCGCGAGCGCGTCGCAGGCCTGGGCGGAGGCGTTGATCTGCTCCACGGTGTTGCGTCCGCTGTCCGTCAGATAAACCTTCGTTAGCCGGGCATCCTCCGCATCGGCCCGGCGCTCGACGAAGCCCTGCGCCTCCATCCGCCCGATGGTCCGGGTGATGGTTGGCGCCTTGACGCCGAGCTTGTGGGCGAGGCTGCCGGCAGGCAATCCGTCTTCCTCGGCAAGCGCCAGGATGACGCCGTCCTGCCCGGCGTAAAGGCCGCTATCGCCGAGATTGCGGGTGATGGCAGTGCGCATCGACCGCGCCGCCTGGGTCAATGCCGGCGAAAGATCGGCCAGCGTATACTCCGCCTGGTCCTTCTTCTTGCCCGCCTTGCTCTTTTTGCCGTCCTTGTTCTTCTTCGCCATCTTGCGTTTGCCGTCTTTCCGCTCGTGCCGCACCGGGATATGACATCGCAAACGACGTTGACATAAACAAGGGGCAGGCCGCACATGACGCGACCGTCATTTCGCTTTGCAGACAATGACACGGCCCTGAAGCCGGCCGATCGCACCGGCTGGATCGCCATCCTGCCGCTCGGCGCCCACGAGCAGCACGGCCCGCACCTGCCATTCGCGACCGACACACTGATCGCTGCCGGCATGGTCGACCGCCTCGCCAAGCGCCTGCCGGCCGATCTGCCGATCACGGTGCTGCCGGTCGAGCCTATCGGCTACTCCCCGGAACACCTGCATGTCGCCGGCACCCAGTCGCTGGCCTACGGTGATGCGATCGAACGCTGGCTCGGCATCGCCGCCGACCTCCATGGGCTTGGCATTCACAAGCTCGTCGTGCTCAACGCCCATGGCGGCAACGCGCCGCTGATGACCATCGTCGCCACCGAGGCCCGCATCCGTTTCAACATGCTGGCGGTGGCCACCAGCTGGACCCGCTTCGGCGTGCCTGATGGCGTCATCGCACCGGAAGCCAAGGCGGTGGACATCCATGCCGGCAATATCGAGACATCCGTCATGCTGGCCCTTCACCCGGACATGGTGGACATGCAGAAAGCCGCCGATTTCCCCTCCCGCCAGACGGAGTTCTCTACCCGCTTCCGCCACCTGCGCGCCTACGGCCCGCATGCCTTCGGCTGGACGATGGCCGACCTCAACAAGGACGGCGCGGCAGGAAATGCCGGCGCCGCCACGGCGGAAAAGGGTGAGGCACTGATAGATCATGCGGTCGGCGGATTGATCGAATTGCTAACGGATGTAAACGCTTTTGACCTGCGCGACATCGGCTGACCGGAGCTTGCTTTGCACGCGTGGATCGCCCATATTGCCTTAGGGTTGTATCGCCGAAGAGGAGGCGGACATGCGCATTTCCATTGCCGAAGCAGAAGGCCAGTTGACGGAGTTGGTCCGGCTTGTTTCCGAGGGCGAAGAGGTACTGTTGACGCAAGTCGACGGCCCTGCGGTCAGGCTTGAGTTGGTGCCGGAACCCCGAGCCCCGTTGACCCCGGGAGAGAAGCGCAAACTGATTGAGGAGGTCCAAGCGCGGGTCCGCGCGATGAACCTGCCGCCAGGACCGGATGCCGCCCATAGCCAGGATTTTCTTTACGACGAATATGGCCTGCCCAAGTGATCGTTGTCGATACTTCGGCATTGATCGCTGTGATCCAAAAGGAAGCCAGGGCGGATGACTGCATGCTGGCATTGGAGCATGACAAGCATGTCCTGGTATCGGCGGCCACAGTGACGGAAGCGTTGATTGTCGCGGCCCGACGCGGCTTTTCCCGTGACATGAATCAAATCATCACATCCGTGGTAACACAGATCATCGATGTGACACCTGCGCGGGCGAGACTGGCGTCTGACGCCTACCGACTATGGGGCAAAAACTTTCACAAGGCCTCCCTCAACTTCGGCGACTGCTTCGCCTACGCAACCGCCAGGGAGTTCGGTTGCCCCCTGCTCTACATCGGCAACGACTTTGCCCAGACTGACATCCCGTCCGCCATCGCGCCGTGACGTGAATGTGATTCTATTACAACAAAAGCCTTTGAACTGTCGGAGCCAGATCCTTATATGGTGACCGACCCCATTCTTGCCCTTGCGGCCCCCTCCATTGCTAGAGGCTCCCATGACCGACGCAGTCGCCCTAAAGCCAATCCCCGTCACCGTCCTGACCGGCTATCTCGGCGCCGGCAAGACGACCTTGCTGAACCGCATCCTGTCGGAAAGCCACGGCAAGAAATACGCCGTCATCGTCAACGAGTTCGGCGAGATCGGCATCGACAACGATCTGATCGTCGAATCCGACGAAGAAATCTATGAAATGAACAATGGCTGCGTCTGCTGCACCGTGCGCGGCGACCTGATCCGCGTCGTCGAGGGGCTGATGCGCCGTCCCGGCCGCTTCGACGGCATCATCGTCGAAACCACCGGCCTTGCCGACCCCGTGCCGGTCGCCCAGACCTTCTTCATGGACGACGATGTCCGCTCCAAGACCGAACTCGATGCCGTCGTGGCATTGGTCGACGCCAAGCACCTGCCGCTGCGTCTGAAAGACAGCCGCGAAGCCGAAGACCAGATCGCCTTTGCCGATGTCGTCATCATCAACAAGACCGACCTCGTTTCGCCGGCTGAACTCGCCCAGATCGAGGATGTCGTGCGCGCCATCAACCCGGCCGCCCGCGTCTACAAGACCAGCCGCTCCGGCGTCGATCTTTCCCACGTTCTGAACCAGGGCGCCTTCAATCTGGAGCGTGCGCTGGAAAACGATCCGCACTTCCTCACCGCCGGCGACGACCACGTCTGCGGCCCGGATTGCGGCCACGACCACAGCCACGATCACCACCATCACGACCATGATCATGATCACGCCCACCACGACCACGGGCATGAGCATCATGATCACCACGGCCATGATCATGGCCATGACCACCACAACCACGGCCCCTCGCCTATCCATGACGTCACCGTCCAGTCGGTATCGCTGCGCGGCGGCGAGATGATTGCCGATCGCTTCTTCCCGTGGATCCAGAAGATCACCCAGGCGGAAGGCCCGAATATCCTGCGCCTGAAGGGCATCATCGCCTTCAAGGGCGACGAGGAGCGCTACGTCATCCAGGGCGTCCACATGATCATCGAGGGCGATCACCAGCGCGCCTGGAAGGAAGGCGAAGTTCACGAGAGCCGCCTCGTCTTTATCGGTCGCGAGCTTGACCGCGAGAAGCTGGAAGCCAGCTTCAAGGCCTGCCAGGCGGCCGCCTGATGCCGACAGTTGCACCGATTGATATCGACGGCCACGTTCTGGCCGTCGAATTCCTGAACGATGTCCCCTATTTCATTGCGGCCGACGGAACAGTTCGCAGGTTCGAGGGCGGAGAGACCGTGACGGAAGCGGGCCAGGGCCTGCTCACCTGCGTTCGGGACGGCTATAGCGAGAGCCTGATTGTCGGCGGCGAAAGCGGCAAGGTACAGCGCATCGCGTCCGATGGCAGCATCAAACAAATTGCCGAAGCACCGCGCAAGTGGATCACCCAGGTGGCCTCAGGGCCCCAGGGCGCCATCGCCTACGCCCATGGCAAGACGACCTTCGTCGTTCTTGCCGATGGCAGCACCAAGGAATTCGCCGAGGAACGCACAGTCGAAGGCATCGCCTTTGCGCCTAAGGGCCTGCGCATTGCAGTCGCCCGCTACAATGGCGTGACGCTGCATTGGGTCGGCACCTCAGGCGCGCCTGTCGATCTGGAATGGAAGGGGGCCCATAACGGCGTCACCTTCTCGCCGGACGGCCAGTTCGTCGTCACCACCATGCAGGAAAATGCCCTTCATGGTTGGAAGCTCGACCCCAAGGCAGGCTCGGACGCCCGTCACATGCGCATGACCGGCTATCCCGCCAAGGTGAAGTCGCTGTCCTGGTCCGCCAAGGGCAAGTGGTTGGCCTCGTCGGGCGCTCCTGCCGCCATCGTCTGGCCCTTCCAGGGCAAGGACGGCCCGATGGGCAAGGCACCGCTCGAACTCGGCACCCGCGCCAACATCATGGCAACCTGCGTCCGCTTTCATCCGGCCGAGGACATCGTCGCCATCGGCTTCATCGACGGCATGATCCTCGCGGTGCGGATTGCCGATAGCAAGGAAGCGCTGCTGCGCCGTCCGGGCAACGGCGCCATCACCTCGATGAGCTGGAGCAAGTCGGGCAAGACGCTGGCCTTCGCGTCCGCAGCCGGCGACTGCGGTGTCGTCGACATCGCGGCGTAGGCAGGGGCAGCGAGGGCACGAGCTTGCATATCCGGATCGCAGCTCTCCACGACGACGACATGTACGCCGCAGCCATGGTGCGGCGTATCTCGCTTCTGCAGAGGCCTCCCTGGTTGCCCGATCTGCACACACCCGAAGAGGACACCGGTTACTGGCGATCGATGCTATCGTCCGATGACGCTGTTTTCGGTGCCCGGATCGGAGACCGGCTGGTCGGCGTCATCGCCTACGGAGACGGCTGGATCCACCAGCTCTACGTTCTACCGGACTTCCAGGGCCAGGGCGTTGGAAGCGCTCTGCTTGCCCACGCCGCAGAAGAGATGAGCGAGATCCGACTATGGACTTTTCAGCGCAATCTCGCAGCGCGCGGCTTCTATGAACATCATGGTTTCAAGGCGATTGAGCTGACGGATGGTCGCGGAAACGAAGAACAAGAGCCCGACATCCTCTTCCACAGGCAGAACCAGTCTAACCCTTAAGCTCCCACATCGTCAGTGCGAGACCTATCTCCATACGCATATGCCGGAGATGAGTTTCGGACGAGAAGGGCCAAATGCCTCGATGGCCATGCGCTCCCGCCGCCCGAACCGGTTCAGGGGATGCCGCCCGGACTTCTGGCACTCACCCCGGCGCGCGCCTTGCGTTTTCCTCCGGCAGCTCGAAGGTGGTGCCCTTCTTTTCGTAGCCGATTCCGGACAACAGTGCCACGGCGGCGGCGACGATGACCGCCACCAGCAGCAGCGCATAGGCATAGTTACCGTTCCAGTGGGCGGCCAGCCCGGCCTGCAGGGTGGCATTGCCGGATGCCAAAAGGTTGCCGAGCTGGTAGGCAAATCCCGGAAACGTGCCGCGCACTTCCGAAGGCGACAGCTCGTTCAGGTGCGCCGGCACCACGCCCCAGGCGCCCTGCACGAAGAACTGCATCAGGAAAGCGCCGAGCGCCAGCATGACCGGCGTCTGCCCCAGCGTCCACAGGGGTGCGATCGGGATGGCGATGAGGGCTGCGATGACGATGGCCTTCCGTCGCCCGATCTTCTGGGACAGGCTGCCGAAGAACAGGCCGCCGAGGATCGCGCCGATATTGTAGACGATGGCGATCGCCCCGACGGTGTGGGTGGAATAGCCGCGCTGCGTTTCTAGGAACGTCGGATAGAGATCCTGGGTGCCATGGCTGAAGAAATTGAAGGCCGTCATCAGCACCACCGACCAGATGAAGAGCGGCAGGTTTTCGCGCAGGACGGTCAGGAAGGGCCGACGGACGCGGTCCTTGTTCTTCACGAAGGAGGGCGATTCCTCAACGTTGCGGCGAATATAGAGCACCAGCAACGCCGGAAACGCACCGATGATGAACATGCCGCGCCAGCCGATAACCGGGAACAGGAAGAAGAACACCAGCGAGGCGATCAGATAACCGCAGGGATAACCCGCCTGCAGCACGCCCGAAACGACGCCGCGCGCCTTTTCCGGGATGCTCTCCATGACGAGCGATGCGCCGACTCCCCATTCGCCGCCCATGGCGATGCCATAGAGCACCCGGAAAACGATCAGCATGGTGAGGCTGGTGGAGAAGCCGGATGCAAGCTCGAACAGCGAATAGAGCAGCACGTCCGCCATCAGCGTTACCCGGCGCCCGAACTTGTCGGCTGCAAAACCGAAGATCAGTGCTCCCACCGGCCGCATCGCCAGGGTCAGGAAGAGCGCGACGGACACCGCCGATATGTCCGTCTTGAACTCCTCGGCAATCGACTTCAGCACGAAGACCAGAATGAAGAAGTCGAAGGCGTCCAGTGTCCAACCGAGAAAGCTGGCGATGACGGTGTTGCGTTGTTGGGGGGTAAGCGAGCGGATATCGTCGAGTGCGGACATTGGGTCCTCCCGGTCCGAAGGGGGCGGCAAGGCGGGCAATGTCCGGAAGCCGTCCGATCGATTGAACTCAGCCCCGGGCCAACGTCCGGCGCCGCTTGGGCTTCTCGGGTGGATGTCACTGGGGAAGTGGCAGGATCAGACGAGATCGCGGAAGCGACCGTTAACACTCCCGGCAGGAAAAAGTTCCATACCGGTGCCCACCATGGGAAACACAAGTTCGTGTACGGGCGGCAAGCATCCAGAAACGATTAGACGGTCATCGCCATCTGCCAGGCAGTAAGGTGAGAGATCGCGATGAGCCGCATGTGGGCCGCAGCGTCGGATGAGCACAAACGACGAGCGCCAGCGAAAGCCGGCGCCCGCCATTATCGAAATCACGCCGCGCGGCGTAGCGGCAGCTGGGTCAGCTTGCGGCCGCTGGCGACCAGCATGCCGGCAGCGCCTTCGAGCGAGGCGTCCTTGAGCTCGAGCGCCAGGAAGCGATGACGCTCGAACGGGCCGGGCATCACGAGGTGCTGGGTCTTGTCGGCGAAGAAGCCGAATCGCTCGTAGTAAGCCGGGTCGCCGACCAGCAGGATGGCGCCATGGCCGCGCTGCTTGGCTTCCAGGATGGCGGCGCGCATCAAGGCCGCACCGATCCCCTTACCCTCGTGATCCGCATCGACGGCGAGCGGACCGAGCAACAGCGCGTCGACGGCCTGCGTCTCGCGGTTGACGCCGGCTTCGACGTTCCACAGGCGAACGGTGCCGATGACGTGGCCTTTGCGGTCCCGCGCGACGAGCGCAAGGCCCTCGGCCGGAACGCGGCCGCGGCGGAGCTTTTCCGACGACTTCCGGGTGCGCCCCTCGCCCATGGCGCGGTTCAGCAGGTTTTCGCGGGCGACGACGTCGCCTGCATTTTCGTAGTCGATTGCGAAGGTGGACGGCGCAAAGAATGCGCGTACAGAATCAAGAACAGCGGCCATGTCGGCCTCCCGTACCCAATACCGTTATGAGCGGCGGTGAATGAAAATTGTGAAGGTGCCGCCCCGGTCTGTTCCGGGGCCGGCGAAGTCTGACCTAGATGACGTAGGCTTTCAGCGGATCGAAGCCGTTGAACGCGACAGCCGAATAGGTCGTCGTGTAGGCACCAGTACCTTCGATGAGAACCTCGTCGCCGATCGTCAGGGACAATGGCAGCGGGTAGAGGTTCTTTTCATACAGCACGTCGGCCGAATCGCAGGTCGGGCCGGCGATGATGCAGGGCTCCATTTCGTCGCCGTCCCGTGTCGTGCGGATCGGGTAGCGAATGGCTTCGTCCATCGTTTCGGCGAGACCGCCGAACTTGCCGATGTCGAGGAACACCCAACGGGCATCGTCATTGTCCGACTTCTTCGAAATCAGCACGACTTCCGCTTTGATGACGCCAGCGTTGCCGACCATGCCGCGGCCTGGCTCGATGATCGTCTTCGGGATCTGGTTGCCGAAGTGATCGCGCAGGCTCTGGTTGATCGCCTTGCCATAGGCTTCGGCGGCCGGAACGTCGCGCAGATACTTGGTCGGGAAACCACCGCCCATGTTGACCATCTGCAGGTGGATGCCCTGCTTGGCAAGCGACACGAAGACGCGCTTGGCATCGGCAAGAGCCGCATCCCAGGCATCGACCTTCATCATCTGCGAGCCGACGTGGAACGACACGCCGTAGGACTCGAGGCCGAGCTGGTGGGCATAGACGAGCACGTCGACGGCCATCTGCGGCACGCAGCCGAACTTGCGCGACAGCGGCCATTCGGCGCCTTCGCCGTTCGTCAGAACGCGGCAGAATACGCGGGCGCCGGGAGCGGCACGGGCCATCTTCTCGACTTCTTCATGGCTATCGACCGCAAAGAGGCTGACACCGAGTGCGTGGGCACGGGCGATGTCGCGTTCCTTCTTGATCGTGTTGCCGAACGAGATGCGGGCAGCCGTTGCACCGGCGTCCAGCGCCATTTCGACTTCGGCGACGGACGCGCAGTCGAAATTGGAGCCCATCGAAGCGAGAAGCTTCAGAACTTCGGGAGCCGGGTTGGCCTTGACGGCATAGTAGATCGAGCTGTCCGGCATCGCATGACGGAAAGCGTGGAAATTGTCGCGCACGACATCGAGGTCGAGAACGAGGCAGGGGCCTTCAGGACGTCGGGTGGCGAGAAAGTCGCGGATGCGCTGCGTGGTCATGGGTCGTCCCTTCAATACAGGCTCCGGTGCTTAAGCCGGAGGACAAAGGGCATACGTGAATCCATCGCAGGACCCAGCCGGTGGAGACCCCGGATCCTTGGCGAACGCACGATGCTCGATCAGTGAACCAACGCCATAGGATGGCATAGGTTCGGCTTTGTCTGCCATGGATTGGAGGGGAATCCCTACCGCACTTCCGGCAATGATGGTGTGCCTCTTCAGTAACCCCGGCTGATGGAAAGCCGGAAGAGAACAAAAAGGCCCGCACCGTCGTTGCTTCAGATGTCCTCGCATTTCTCGGAAGGCCGAGATAGCGACTGGAGGGGTTAATTCCAGGTACCTTACCGTATCCTCACCAATTAGAGGACCAGCGGACACCCATGGGCACGTGCGACTTTGGGCTGACCGGGAGATAAGAACATTCGCTGTAACAATCAAGAATTTTTTTGATGCCGGCCAAAAAAAATGGACGGCGGCGAGAGAGCATCCTTAGGTCGCAACAAGGCGCGAAAGACGTTATATTCTCTGGGCCCGACAGGAGAACCGCCATGACCGCCGTTACGGCAGGACTGATAAAGGATTGGGACGAGCTGCGGGCGGATCTCACCCGAAAGGCACGGGCGGCGGGCATCAACCCGCACGACCCGGAATTTCGCAAGCGAATCGCAGAGCAGATCGCCGCCCTTGATCCTGAGGATGAGGAAGATGCGATGCGGTGGATCGAGGCGGTCCAGGACTTTGACAACGAAGATGCCGAAAAAGAATGAGGCGCGGCGACGTTGTGCTTGTTGCCGCAGCAGGTGATTACGGCAAACCACGGCCGGCGGTCGTCGTCAGCTCTAATGCGCTCCTGGATTTCAACCCCTCTGTCGCCGTCTGCCAGCTGACGTCGACAATAGGAGAGCGGGAAGACTTTCGCATTGCTATCTATCCCAGCGTCCTTAATGGCTTGAGACTACGTTCGGTCGTCATGATCGAAAAACCGCTCAGCCTTCGCCAGAGCCGCGTGTCGGTACATATCGGCAAGCTCAGCGACGACGACATGGAACGGGTTAACGCGGCACTTGCCTTTGCGCTCGGTTTATCTGATTGATCCCAGTGGGATTTCTCAGGGAAGATGAACACGACCATGGACACCCTCACCCGCATACGCGCCTTCATCGACGTCGTCGAAGCCGAGGGTT